>JBCNPS010000383.1:0-7442 GCA_039593235.1 Chitinophaga sp.
CGGCGAAGATGATAACTACTGCATGATGCCGCACCAGTGTTTGCAAGGCCTGCAAAGCATCTCCATGTATTATTGTATGACTCTGGGTACCGAAAACTTCCATTTCCTTCTTTTCTGCCGATAAATTTAGCTAAAAAAGGCCAGGATAACATATCCCGGCCTTTTTTCAGAAAGGTGTCGTAAAAAATTGAGTACAGGAATAAATAAACAGTGCTGCAAGTTAGAAATAGTTATTCTACCGGGAATAACACTAAATGGGGATTATATAATTATATTCGTATAAATACTAATGGAAGATGAGCCTGCAAAAACCCATTTCAATAAAAATCTTCCTGGCGATCTTATCATGTTTCGCCTGGTTTGCACTTATTCCACAGTTTTTTATCACTATGAGCAATGACCAGGCGCCCTGGTTTGAAAATTTCATCCGGTATTTCAGCTTTTTCACCCTGCTTACAAATGCCATGGTTGCTATTTACAGTACAGTGTTGTTAATTGCGCCTAATAGCAGCTGGGGCCGGTTCTTCGCGCGCACCGGAACAGCTACGGCAATAGCGGTATATATTACTATCGTCGCTCTGATCTCCAACACGGTACTTCGCGGGCTCATACAATTTGAAGGGTTACAAAAAATATTAAACGAGGTACAGCATGTAATAGTACCCGTATTATTTGTTTTGTACTGGTGTGTGTTTGTAAACAAAAATTCCCTCCGGTGGAAAGACTTTCTCCCCTGGCTCTGGTACCCGTTCATTTATTTATTGTTTGTATTGATCCGCGGTTCTTTCTCCAATTTTTACCCATACCCTTTTATTCACTTAGGAAATTTAGGTTTGCAGCAAACGTTAATAAATTCCGTAGGAGTCGGCATACTATTCATTTTAGTGTCCCTGGTTTTTATCAGCATAGGAAAACTATGGTCACGGAGAAAATAGTTATTTGCGTGTACTGTATCCTCTCAGTTTCGCGCGGATATACTTTCCTGATTCCGTAAGCTGATTAGCCGTCCAACCACCATTGGCAGGGGCTCCCGGCAACAGGATAGAACATAGTTCGTTTGGCTTATCGGACACCGACCAGTTGATCCAGCTCACCTGGTTGCTTTCCAGGAAAGAGAACCATGCCTCCCATTGCGGATAGTCGATATGCCCGCTGCCGGTAGCTTCTGAACCATTACACTCCGTTACAAATACGGGGATGTTTTTACTGAGTGCATAGGCGCAATCGTCCCGCAACCATTGGCCGTGAGACGCTGCATAAAAATGAACGGTATACATAATATTACTGTAGCCGGTTAAAGGCGCATCCGCCACTTCGCGGATCTTCTGGTCCCAGTGTGGGCATCCTACAATGATAATGTTATCCGGGTCATATGCCCGGATGCCGGCAATTACTGCGGCGGCGTACGCTTTTACCTGTTCCCATGTTTGTGTTTTATTGGGTTCATTGATGATCTCGTAAAGGATATGCGGATGATGCCCATAAGTTTTGGCCATCTCTTTAAAGAAGGCCACCGCTTCTTCCTGGTGAAATGCCTCACAATGCCAGTCGATAATTACATAACTGCCTTTCGCCAATGCAGCATCTACTACTTTCTTCAGCAATGCAAGCTGCCGCGCACGGTCGTTCAGGTAAGCGGGCTTTACATCTATCCCCATTGCCGCGCGGACAATATCTGTTTTAAAATCATCGGTAAGCCAGTTCACCACGCCCGGGTTCCAGAACTGCGGCCACCAGGTGCTCCAGCCAAAACTTTGTCCACGCAGGGTAATGGTATTGTTATGCTGATCTTTCAGGTAGCGGCCGGATACATGCAGCGCTCCGTAACGCTGCACCGGTGAGCCGGGAGGCAATGTATAGTGTTGCGAGGCAGCTACGGCTTCAGCCTGTGCGGGTTTTGCACCTGCAAAAATGTGCACAAAAAATAATGTAAGTAGAAAATATAACCTGATTTTTTTCATGACAACAATCATTTATCCTGCCTTTTTCGGGGAATCTTTACCCGACTGCCGGATATAGGCAGATGGTAATACCCCAAACTCAGCTTTAAAAGATTTGGTGAAATAATGCGGGGTATTAAAACCCACTTCATAAGATATTTCCGCGATGCTCAGCTGGCTCTTTTCCAGCATCTGCGCCGCTTTCCGGAGCCGGATGGAACGAATAAAATCGACCGGTGTTTTGCCCGTAAGCAACAGCATCTTTTTATACAACGATACCCTGCTGATGCAAAGGTGCTTACTCAATTCCGCTACGCTCAGGTTGGCATTCTGCAGGTTCTCTTCCACAAATGCCAACGCTGCGGCCATGAATTTTTCATCCACCGACTGGATAGAAATATCCGCCACCTGCACATCTACCTGTTTCGTATATACTTTCTTGATAGTAGTTTGCAAAGTGAGCAGGTTTCTGATCTTCGACAGCAGCATTTCAAAGTTGAATGGCTTGCATAGGTAGTCGTTGGCGCCCGTTTCCAATCCTTTCATCTGGTACTCTTCCCCCACCAGTGCGGTAAGCAGGATAATCGGGATATGCGAGGTTCTTTTATCCTGTTTAATTTTTGTACATAACTCAAGACCATTCATTTCCGGCATACTCACATCGCTCACAATCAGGTCGGGATGTAATGCCAGCGCCTTCTGCCATCCTTCCTTTCCATGGGCAGCTTCCAGCAAACAGAAATGTTCCTGTAAATTGTCTTTCAGGTAAAACCTGAAGTCCTCATTATCTTCTACCAGTAAAACAGTTGGTTTCTTCTTTTCCCGTTGCGGATTGGCATGCTGTTGACTTTCCAGGGCCACCGCTTCGTTATCGGCCGGCGCTGTTTGCAACGGCAGTTCTACAATAAAGCAGCTACCTCCATTAGTAATAGATTCTACGCGGATATTACCCTGGTGCAGTTTTACAAATTCCCGCGTGATAGATAAACCAATCCCACTTCCTTGGTTGATAAGGGACGCAGGGATATCGTGCTGATAGAACCGGTCGAATATTTTATCCACTTTTTCCGGTGGAATACCAATACCGGAATCCATTACATTGATACGAAGATGTACCGTGTTACTGCCGGCATCAGCAGGAATGAAATTCAGAAACACGCCTACATGGCCTCCTGCCGGTGTAAATTTAAACGCATTGGAAAGCAGGTTGAACAAAATTCTTTCTATCTTATCATAATCAAAACTGGTTTCCAGGGAAAGAACATCCGTATCGAAGGCAAATTTGATATTCTTCTGTTCGGCAATATCCATGAAAGAAAAAGATACTTCTTTGATAAAGCGAATGATGTCGCCCTGTTTGGCATCCAGTTTCAGGTCATACACTTCCATCTTCCTGAAATCAAGTAATTGATTTACGAGGTTCAGTAAACGTTTTACGTTACGTTTAATCATGCTTACCTGCGCATTTTGTTCCGCCAGTTGCGGGTCTTTCATCATTTTATCGAGCGGGGCTATGATCAGCGACAACGGCGTTCTGAACTCATGACTTACATTGGTCAGGAACTTGATCTTCAGGCGATCCAGCTCGTGCAACCTCCTGGCTTCTTCTCTTTCCTGTTCCCGGATACGCAACGCTTCCTGCTTTTCCTGCTCCTGTAAAAATTGTGTCCTAATTCTTTTGATGCCCCGGTATCTCAGGTAAAACAAAATGGCTAAAATCAGCAATACATAAGCAACATAAGCGATCTCTGTTTTCCAGAACGGCGGCAGGATCCGGATGTTTACTGCCAATACTTTTTCATTCCAGGTATCGTGTACGATGGATGTTCTCACTTTAAATACATAATTTCCCGGATCCACATTAGTATAAGTGGCTTTGCGGGTCCTGTTATCAGCGGCTATCCAGTTTTCGTCCAACCCTTCCATCATATACTGGTACTTCACTTTATCGGGGTTCAGGTAGTCCAGTGTAGCAAATTCTATCGAAAAAAAATTCTGATTATAATTCAGTACAATATTTTTGGTAACAGTAATTGAAGCCGGAAGGATCACCCGTCCGTTTATTTTCTCACCGGGTGTTACGGTATGATTAAATAACTGGAAATCTGTAAATACTAATTCCGGTAAGATGTTATTGATCTTAATGCTTGCCGGGTTGAAAATATTAAAGCCATTGCCTCCGCCAAAGATCATTTCTCCCTTTGAAGTTACCAGGGAAGCATCTTCATTGTATTGTTTCCCCTGCAATCCGTCTTTCACATCGTAGTTGATAAAATTCAGCTTGTATTCGTCATTCTCTACAGACACTACTGCGTTTGATATACCGTTGGCAGTACTCAGCCACAGGTGATGATTTTTATCTTCCCGGATACCAAGAATATTGTTATCGGGTAATCCATCCTCTTCCCTGAACAGGGAAAAACGTTTGGTGTGCGGGTTAAAAATATTCAGCCCCTCACGTGTACCGATGCAGATGTATCCCCTGCTGTCTTCGATCATGGAAAGGATGTTATCATTTGCCGGGCTGTTGGGGTTATTATTATCGTGCTGGTAATGCACAAACTTTCCCGTCTTTTTTTCCAACACATCAATCCCGTTGGAAGTCCCTATCCATATATCTTTCCGCCGGTCTTCCAGCAAGGTAAAAATATAATTTGAATGAATGCTGACCGAATCTTCCCTTCTTAAATGTTTAAATGTTTTTGTTTTACGGTCAAAAATATTGATGCCGCCAGACAGTGTTCCCACCCAGATGCGATGTTCACTGTCTTCCATAATTTCATACACGCGGTTGTCGGACAGGCTATTGGTATCCTGTTCGTCATGACGGTAATGGGTAAACGTTTTTCCATCGAAACAATCGAGTCCGCCGAGATAGGTGCCTATCCATAATTTCTGTTCATGATCAATACAAAGACTTACAATCACATTGGTGCTTAAGCTATGCGGATCTGATTTATCATTTACGTATGCCTTATAGGTGCCCGTCTGCCGGTTAAAACGGGTAAGCCCGCCGCCATTGCTGCCCAGCCACAGGTTTCCCTGTGCGTCCTCTGCGAAAGCGTTCATATCGCTGTAGTTCAACGCGTCCGGTTGCAACGGATCATGACTGTACAGGGGGAATTTGAAGATATCCGGGTAATAGTAATTGACACCTTTCTTGTAGGTGCCCAACCATATCATACCGGTGGCGTCGCTGTACAATGTAGTGATACTATTTTGGGTAAGACTGTTCTGATTCCGCTCATCCATGACCAGGTGCTGCATATGAAATCCTGATTTATTGAGCAGGTTAATACCTCCCGGGTCAGTAGCAATCCATATTTTGCCTTGTTTATCCTGCATCACTGCATTTACCACATTTGCGCTGATCCTGTTTTCCGGTGCGTCTTTATAAAAATGTTTGAACCCGTTGTGCGCGGGACTGAAATAATAAAGCCCGTCGCTGTTGCCGGTAAAGAGCCAGATATCGTGCTGACGGTCCACGTACAACTGGTATCTGACAGGTTTCTTTTTTGCCACAGCTGTGTATAAAGGGGTGGCCCGGTATACCACTTTGCGGGTACGTGTATCAAATTGTTCCACCCAACCATCCTGGTAGGCAATCCACAGGTCGCCACGTTCATCCAGTACCATATCAGCTACAGCGGTAGAATGGAGCGAAGTGCTGTCGTTTGCCACAACGCCATACGCCTGTATCTTCCGGGGATGTTCATCCAGGATGATAATGCCATGTTCCGCATGTAAAAAATAGAACGTTCCATCGGGTCCTTTCAACACCTTTTCTACCTGGTAGCCGTATACTTCAAGCGGATGCAGCAACTTAGCCACATCATCATTAAAGCAGTCGGTTTCCGGATCATAGATGGAAAATCCCAGCTGTGTCCTGATCCAGAAGCGGTTTCCGGGCGCATCATAAATATTGGTGATAAAATTATCGTTGAGAGAAGATGTATCATTCAGCCGGTGCTTATACACTTTAAATTTAGACCCGTCGAACCGGTTGAGGCCATTTAAGGTGCCTACCCACAGGAACCCCTTGGCATCCTTGATGATGCTGGTGATCCCGTTATGCGAAAGCCCGTTGTTTACATCCAGGTGCGAGAAAGCATACGACACATCCTGCGCGGTAACAGATGTACCATACATCCATAGCAACAACAAGTATTTTATACTGGTAAGTTTCATCTGGTAACGTGGATGCGTTTTTAAAAAAGCCGGTATATCCCCGCTGCGGGTGGCTGCAGCGGGGACTATGAAAATACGATTCCTCTGTTTAAAATGTATGGTATTTTCGGATTACTCGATCACCAATGGATTTTCCGATTCAATATCCACCGGCGCCGTACCATCAGTACTGAATACCAGGATACCGGTAGTAGCGGTGGCGGGCACTTTCAGCACCAGGTCGGTTACTGATCTACTTACAAATTCCGTTACCACAGCATCGTCGTTACCGAACCTAACGCGGGTCACCCAGTTTACAAAAGTGCCTTTAATGGTGATAGTGGCTCCTTTGGCGGCGGTAGCCGGAACAGTGGTAATAGTTACCGGTACATCCAGGTTTAAAATTGTTTTCGATACCACATCGCCTTCTGGTGTTTTCAGGGTCACTACCCCTTTTTCCGTTTCCTGTGGAATGGTGATCACAATACGCTCATCAGTTCGTTCGGCAAAGGCAGCAGCTTCCACGGTGGCGCCTTTCAGCGCTATGGCCGTTACTTTATCAAGACGGGCGCCTATAAAGCTGATCTTATCACCAGGCTTTGATCCTGAAGGGCCAAAGCTCAGGAGCGTTACCTTACCGGATTGCGTACTATCATCGTCCTTGCTGCATGACGTGAAAGCCACGGGCAGCAGGAGCAGCCATGTTAAATGTTTATGCAGAATAGTTTTCATTGCAGGTGGATTAGTTCTTATTTTTTAATCACTTTTGGCACTATGCGGAAATTATCAAAAGACATATCACAGTCGAGCTCACCGGCGCCATTAAATACTACCCGTGTATAATATCCATTGGGTTGTATGGCTTGTTTGGTATAGCTGGCGGTTATTTCCTCATAGGGGATCACCACTGTTTGCCATACGCCTTTAGTGTCGTAGGGAGGCATCCAGGAGAAATCGCCCTGTTTGTCGTCTTTCACGCCCATGCAAAATTTAAGTGCATTATTGTTGTATGGCTTTTTGGTATTCAGTTCAAATTTCAGGTTATAGTTTTCCGGTTTCAGGATGGCTTCATCCGGGATATTTTTGCTGATGGGGCCCATCGCGTCGGCAGGACCGCCGGCCAGTTCCACCCAGCCCCAGTTGCCGATGGATTGTTTTACACGGATGTAATTGCCATTGATTGCCGCGGGATCATCCGGGCCGGGGTTGGATACCACGAAGGAGGCATTCCACCAGCCGGAGAAGGGGTCGCTGCTGATGAATATGTTCCGGTTATCGCGGAACCAGAAATCGGAAACAGCTTCCCCGAAATTGGTTTTAACGGTGATCTGCCCC
>JBCNPS010000384.1:0-7441 GCA_039593235.1 Chitinophaga sp.
TGAGTCAGACAAAATCCGCTTAGATCTTCTCGAAGAACAGCGCTTTGAGCTCATCCGCATCCTCGGGTTTCATTTTACCTCCCAGGATCAGGCGGAGCTGGCGGCGGCGTAAGGCGCCATCATATAATCTTTTTTCTTCTTCTGTGTCGGTGAGGATACCTGGTACGGGGCGGGAATTGCCATTGGGATCCAGGGCTACAAAGGTCATGAAAGCCTCATTTGATTTGTAACGGTACTGTTGTACGGGATCTTCTCCCCATACTCTCATGTGCACTTCCATAGAGGTGTTGAAGGCCCGGCTTACTTTGGATTCAATATGTACTACGTTTCCCAGTTTAATGGGATTTTCGAAAGATATATTATCTACAGAAGCGGTTACTACGGGAGCGCTGCAGTGTTTCATGCAGGCCAGTGCCGCGGCAATATCCATCCAGTACATCAAACGGCCTCCCATGAGGTTGCCAAATGTATTGGTATCATTCGGTAAAACCAGTTCGGTCATTTGAATCAGCGAGTCTTGGGCTCTCTTTGGCGTTAATGTCATCTTTAATGTATTTCGGACGCAAATTTACTGTATATATATTTATAGTCGCGCACGCATTTACAGTGGCGTTGCGCCGGCTAAAGGTTTTTAATAAATAATTTCCGGTACTTGAAAATTCTTTAAAACGCGCTACAGATCAGTGATGAGAGCTGAATAGAATCTCCGAAAAATTAACAAACAAATAAAGCCCTGCCGTAAAAAACTTGGGAGCGACGCAAATTTGTGTAACTTTGCATGACCTTCGGAAGTAGTTTACTTGATCGGTTTTACACCAAACGCAGTCCGGCACTTCCCCGTTTATAGGTCAAGTATTCTTAGCAGAATTTTAGTTTTATGGCAAAATATATCTTCGTTACAGGAGGTGTTACATCTTCTTTGGGTAAAGGAATTATAGCTGCCTCACTTGCAAAATTATTGCAGGCGCGCGGCTTTAGAGTGACTATTCAGAAATTTGATCCATATATCAATGTGGATCCGGGTACATTAAACCCTTATGAACATGGTGAATGTTATGTAACGGAAGATGGTGCGGAAACCGATCTGGATCTCGGACACTACGAACGTTTTTTGAACACGCCTACGTCGCAGGCCAATAACGTTACCACCGGCCGTATTTACCAGACAGTGATCAATAAGGAAAGGGAAGGCGCTTACCTCGGTAAAACCGTACAGGTGATCCCTCACATTACGGACGAGATCAAACGCCGTATCCTCCTGCTGGGTAAAGATGGCAAGTTTGATATCGTTATTACGGAACTCGGCGGTACAGTGGGCGACATCGAATCCCTTCCATACATTGAGGCGGTTCGCCAATTGCAATGGGAGCTGGGTGAAGAAGATTGCCTGGTGGTACATCTTACACTGATCCCCTACCTGCGTGCAGCTAAGGAGCTGAAAACCAAACCTACGCAACATTCTGTACGCCTGCTGAGCGAATACGGCGTACATCCCGATATCATTGTTTGCCGTACAGAAGAACCGCTGTACCGCGACCTGAAAAAGAAGATCGCCCTGTTCTGTAATGTACAGGTAGATGCGGTAATTGAAGCAAACGACGTTCCCACCATCTATGAAGTACCATTGGAAATGATGCGCGAAAAACTCGACGTTTCCGTACTGAAAAGACTGGGATTGCCCGTGGAAAAAGAACCGGAACTGGTGAAATGGCGCGAGTTCCTGGATAAACTGAAATATCCCAAATCCAAAGTTACCATCGGTTTGATCGGTAAATACGTGGAATTGCAGGATGCCTATAAATCCATCCTGGAATCATTTATACATGCCGGTTCCCTTAATGAATGCAAGGTAATTGTACAAAATATCCACTCAGAACATATTACACCTGAAAATGTATCCGAAAAACTGAAGAACCTCGATGGGCTCCTGGTAGCTCCGGGCTTCGGCCACCGCGGCATTGAAGGTAAGATCACCGCTATCCAGTATGCCCGTGAAAACCAGCTGCCGTTCTTTGGTATCTGCCTGGGTATGCAGATGAGTGTAGTGGAATATGCCCGTAACGTACTTGGCTGGAAAGATGCACATTCCGTGGAAATGAACCCTGATACCGCTCACCCGGTGATCAACCTCATGGAAGAACAGAAGAAAGTCACCGCTAAAGGCGGCACCATGCGTTTGGGCGCTTATGCCTGCGAACTGACGCCAGGTTCCAAAGCGGCTGAAATATACGGTAGCACCAGCATCAGCGAAAGACACCGCCACCGTTACGAATTTAATAACGACTTCCTGCAGCAGTTTGAAGACGCCGGTCTGGTGCTTTCGGGTAAAAACCCTGAAAGCGGCCTTGTTGAAATCATCGAATTGCCTGGCCACCCGTTCTTTGTGGGCGTACAGTTCCACCCTGAACTGAAAAGCACCGTGGAAAGCCCCGCGCCCGTATTCGTATCCTTTATCAAGGCCGCCAAACAATACGCGGAAGCCAAGAATGGCAAAGCCAAAATAGAGGAAACGATAGCGAAGTAATCGCCTTCGGCGATTGTTGCGGATGTTGTCTGACTCTGGATTACGCTGATTATACTGATTAGTTTGATTTTGATTTTTTGATTTTATAAGATTAAGGGAGATAGAAGCAGATCATTTGCTTTTATCTCCCTTAATTATTTAATTACACTAATTAAAATATCTTATTATATCTCCTAAATCTTTTAGAATCCAAAATGATCAAATCAAACCAATCAGTATAATCAGCGTAATCCCGGTGTCAGACAACATCCGCGGTAATCGCCGAAGGCGATCCTCTCTGCCCTGATCCTCAATATAATACGCATTCTCTTTACTTTTCTATTATTTTAACCGTATTTAACAGGGGTTTCACCTAAAAAGCATGGTCATTTCATAAAATCCTGCTTACCTTTGCTGCCTAAATTTTAATTGCATTTCATGGATAGAAATTCGGTCATTGGGTTTTTACTGTTGGGCGTTTTGCTGGTAGGATACATATTCTTTAACCAGAAGCAACAGGCAGGAGCCGCAAGGGAAAAAGCCAGGCAAGATTCCATCGCAGAGCTTAACAAGCCTAAAACACCTTTAGCTGATACTGTAAGCATGGCTGCAGCCGCCGCAGGAGGCCAGCTGGATTCAGCCCACCAGGCGCTGTTAAACGGTGAGTTTGGCGCATTTGCCGCCGCCGCTACCGGCAATGTGCAGAATACGGTGCTGGAAAACGATGTGGTAAAGATCACTTTTTCCAATAAAGGCGGCCAACCGGCAAGTGTACAACTGAAACAATACAAAACTTACGATGGTGGTCCGCTGATGTTGTTGGAAGGTTCCTTTAACCGTCTTTCGGTAGAAGTGCCTGCCAGCTTAACAAAGATGCTGAACAGCGCGGATCTGTTCTTCACCGCCGGCCAGCCGCAGGAAGGCGCAGGAGGTGTGAAAACAATTGCTTACCGTCTTAATACCAATAATCCTGCTTCTTACCTGGAATTTATCTACTCCCTGAAACCAGGCAGCTATGTGGTGGATTATACCATTCACGCAGTTGGTTTGCAAAACCTGCTGCCAGGTAACCAGAATTACCTGAGCCTCCAGTGGAATACCCAGGAAGATAAACAGGAGCACGATATGGAAAACGAGCGCCTGAATAACCAGGTGCACTATATGCTGGAAAATGACAAACATGATTACTTTACCCTTAACCGTACCAGTCATGAAAAACTGGAAAACAAACTGAAATGGATAAGCGTAAAACAACAGTTCTTCAATACCACGCTGATTGCTAAAAAGGAACTTTTCAATAATGTGGATGTAAACACGAAAGTTCCCGTAAGCCCCAATATCGTAGGACAAACCTTCAGCACCATACAGATCCCGTACAACCGCGTCAATGATTTCTCCTTCCCGGTAGAGATCTACTATGGTCCTAACCATTATAAAACGCTGAAATCCTTTGATATCGGTCTGCAAAAGATCATCCCGCTGGGTACCGGTATCTTTGCTTTTGTGAAGTATGTAAACATCTTTATTATTATCCCGGTGTTTAACTTCCTGAGCGGATTTATCAGTAACTATGGTATCATCATCATCCTGCTCACCGTTTTCATCCGCCTGTTGATAGCTCCTTTCACGTACCAGAGCTATGTTTCCCAGGCGAAAATGAAAGTATTGAAACCTGAAATTGATGAATTGAAAGCGAAATATGGCGATGACCAGCAGGCATTCGGCGTGGAACAGATGAAACTGTTCAAGAGTGCCGGCGTAAACCCGCTGGGCGGATGTTTACCTGCATTGCTGCAGCTGCCTATCCTGGTAGCGATGTACAGCTTCTTCCCGTCTTCCATTGAGCTGCGCCAGGAAAGCTTCCTGTGGGCAAAGGATCTGTCTACCTACGATTCTATCCTGAACCTCGGTTTCAACATACCATTCTATGGCAATCACGTGAGCCTGTTCACCATTCTCATGACCATCACCAGCTTGATCCTGGCTTTCTACAACCGTGGAATGACCGATCAGAGCAACCCGGTGATGAAGTACATGCCTTATGTAATGCCGGTAATGTTGCTGGGTATCTTTAACCGTCTTGCAGCGGCGCTTACCTTCTACTATTTCCTGTCTAACGTGATCAGTATCCTGTTACAGTTCGTGATCCAGAAATTTATCATTAACCATGATAAGATCCACGCACAGATCCAGGAGAATAAGAAGAAACCAAAAACCAAATCCAAGTGGCAGGAAAAACTGGAAGAGGTCCAGAAACGCCAGCAGGAAATGCAACAGAAGAAAAAGTAGGATTAATACAATCTGAACATTTCAATAATATTTTTTCGCAGAAGGCTTCCCCTTAAGGAAGCCTTCTCTATTTTTGGGCGGATATGATAAAGAGATGGATTTTATTGATGTGCGCTGCCGGTTCAATCACGGTCGCACGGGCACAGGACACCATTCCTGATGCTGCACGTATACAGGGAATAGTGAACTACCTGGCTGCTGATAAACTGAAAGGCAGGGGTACTGCGGAAAAGGGAGGGCAAACCGCCAGCCGCTATGTAGCCAAGCAATTTAAAAAACTGGGCCTGCAACCGGTGAACGGCAACAGTTTCTTCCAGGATTTTACATTCGACAGGAAAGCGCATAAAAACATTCCCAGCCGGAATGTGATCGGGTACCTGGATAACGGCGCCGCACGTACGATTATCATTGGCGCCCACTACGATCACCTGGGAACGGCCGCCCTATTCGATGGCAAATATCCCATCGGCGAAATCCACAACGGTGCGGATGATAATGCTTCCGGCGTGGCCGGCCTGCTGGAACTGGCCAGGTATTATGTGAAAAACCAGAACAAAGAACCGTTTAACTTTCTCTTTATTGCTTTCGGCGGGGAAGAGCTGGGACTCCAGGGATCAAAATATTACACCGCGCATCCGCTGATGCCACTGGATAAGATGCACTTCATGCTCAATATGGATATGATAGGACGCTATAACCCCGAAAGAGGAATTGGTATTGGAGGCTATGGCAGCGCAGAAGAATGGCCTGCCGTATTTAAGGACGTGCAACAACCCGGTATTAAATTTTTCACAGATGCGGCAGGAAAAGGCGCTTCCGATCATCATAATTTCTATGTAAATGGGGTGCCGGTGATGTTTTTTCATACCGGTGGGCACGACGACTATCACAAGCCTACCGATGACGCGCCTAAGCTGCAGGCTGTTGCGGAAGCGGGTATCCTGCAACTGGAAATCCAGCTGATCAACCGTGCAATGGCTTACCCGGTGTTGCATTATGTAGGGGAGAAGAGTTAGGAAATAAGCTCCACTTCGTATACGGGACTGAAAAGGAATATTTTTTTAGACGCTACCTCTTCACAGCGGTAGCGTTTTCTTATTTTTTCGCCCCTGCGGAACACGCGGCCATCTTTGGTTTTAAACAGGCCGTGTAACGGTACCTGCTCTACGAAGAAATGATTTTCCTTTTGGCGGTCGTAGTTTTTCAGCACCCGCATCAGGTTTTCGTCTGCGCAGGAGCTGGCGGCGGGATTGGCCATACTCTGGCGCACGGCAGCTTCTATATCGGGAGGCAACAGGTTCTTACCTACAAAATCCCGCAGGATAAAAGAAAACTCCTGTTTCCATTCCTTGCCATGGGAGGCCACCCGGTTGGCATATTTATTAAAAGTGGTGAGATGTGCAATCTCGTGCAGCAGGGTAAGGAGGAATGCGTATTTATTCAGGGAGCCGTTCACACTGATGCGGTGGCCTTTACCCTGCCCGTCGGGGTGCCGGTAATCGCCAAGTATACTGGACCGCTCCCGTGTAACGGTCAGGTGTACCTTATAGGTAGTGAGAAAATCCATTACCTGTCCGAAAGTACCTTCAGGTAAGTAGGACGCTAATGCATTTAAAGGCGCCTCTTTTTTCAAATAGATTACTTTTTTAGCCTCGTCAGCCGGAAAAGGCTGATTGTTTCAAATACAGTATACACCAGGTACAGGAACAACAGCATGAAAATAGTCAGCTTGCTTACATTGGGCTTATACATAAGCACATAAACAGCGATGCCTATAACGCAAAGAAAGAGTTTGCTGAGGGTAGCGCCATAAACAGCCCTGATAAAGGCGTTATGGTTGGACGAAGCGAGTCCCCGGCGGCTCATCAGATAAGACACCAGGGATATAACAGCCATGATCAGGTTACCGGCCATCAGCACATTCACATGCGTACCGAGGTCCAGCAACCTGGGTTTGAATATGATAACAAGTCCGTTTAAAATTCCAAAAACTGCGAATAACCGTATAAAAAATCTATCACTCATTCCGTCGGGTGTCTTTTATAATTTGCCACAAAAGTATGGCTAATGCAACTAAAGAAAAAATGATCAGGAAAACCGGGAACCGCCAGCCTATCCAGTGGTCCAGTTTATATCCTGCAAATACACCCAAACCCAGCGTGGTCATCATCTGGAAGGCCAGGCCGGCGTAACGTAACAGCGGATTGCGGTTATTCTGCTTCCTGGAGGACGGTTTTTCCATGTTTCTGGTTATCAGCCGGTTGCTGATCGTCCATGTAGCAACGGCCATTGAACTTAGCAGTAGGCTCCATTTCAAAATGAGCGGTATATACATCGCCTTTTACCAGGGCATTTCCTTTCAGGAACAGCAATTCATCTACCTTGATGATACCTGTTACCCGGCCCAGGATATCTGCACTCTGGCATACCAGGTCGCCGGTGATTTCCCCTTCAGGACCTACCACTATTTTAGCTTTTGTAGATACCAGCCCGTTTACCTGGCCGTCAATTCTGATGTCGCCTTCACACACAATATCACCCTGGATAGATGTGCCATTGCCTATAATATTGACAGTGGATGTAGGCAGCATGGCCTTGTTATCGCCTTTCGATTTCTGATTGTTATTAAACATAGGGAGTCAGGTTTTT
>JBCNPS010000385.1:0-7415 GCA_039593235.1 Chitinophaga sp.
AGCAAAATGGCTGGCTCATTTTTGCCGGTTGGTGTATCACCGCGCTTGCCATATCGCTGGGCGCTCCCTTCTGGTTCGACCTGCTGGGCCGGGTCGTAAAATTCAGGACTACCGCCCCGGCAGATAATACTGCTGCCACACACTAAAGAAGATGTTGTAGCTTTGTGCATCTCCTCATCTCTCTAAAAAATAACTATGAAACGCACCAATTACTCCTCCGGGGCGCTCTGGGAAGGGAAAGTAGGCTACTCCCGTGCGGTAAGGGTAGGCAATATCATTGAAGTATCCGGCACCGTAGCATCCGATAACGATAAAGTAGTAGCCGAAGGTGATGCCTATGAACAAACAAAATTTGCCCTGGCAAAAATAGAATCAGCGCTGATCAATGCCGGCGCCACACTGCACGATGTGGTACGCACCCGTATGTTTGTAACAGATATCTCCAGGTGGGAAGAGTATGGAAGGGCGCACGGGGAATTTTTCAAGAGTATTAAACCGGCTACTACCATGGTGGAGGTAAGTAAGCTGATTGATCCCCGGTACCTGGTGGAAATAGAAGCCACCGCTATTGTGGAGCAGAAAGCCTGACGGAGAAGGACTTCTGCGCCTGGTAACCAGGGCGCAGAAGTCACGATAATATTATTTATACAGCTCTGTCCATTTCAGCATACCGCCTACCAGGTTTTTGGTGTTGGTAAAGCCCATGGAATCGAGCAACATACAAGCCTGCCCGCTGCGGTTACCGCTGCGGCAATACACGATGATCTCCTTGTCTTTCCAGTCTTCAATTTCATCTACCTGCATCTGCTGTACAAAGCCCAAAGGAATATGTGTACCGCCAATGTTGAACTCTGCGCGTTCATGGGGTTCTCTTACGTCTAATATGTAAAGTTCTTCACCGTTGTCTATACGTTGTTTCAGTTCTTCTGCCGTAATGTTTTGCATGTTATTAAGTATTTAGAATCAAATTACATCATTTTCAACTATTCCTGTTCAACAGGTTTCACGGTAGCAGTACTATCGGTTACCGGTTTGGTGGCAGATAGCCAGAAGTCCACGCTTTCACCGGCCCTTACCATATTAAAGTCGCCGATTTCGTTTTTACGGGTAGGTACCTGCTTAATGATATAGGCGTTTGCCGTATCTGTTACACTGGGGTCAATTATCACCGTACCCTGGTTGAGGTTACTGGCGCTGAGCATTTCACGGGCTTCTGCAAAGGTGAGGCCCACAAAATTAGGCACCGGGTTTTCCACGCTGCCGGTTCCGCTGCTCAGGATCAGGGTAATATTGCTGCCTTCTGCCACTTCCGTACCCGGCTTCACTTTCCGGCCGTTCAGCAGCTGCTGTAATACGGTATTGGTGGCAAAATCCGGTTTATAAATAGTATCGCCCACATTGAGCCGCATGCTTTTCAGCATCATTTCGGCGCTGCGGAAGGTAAGTCCCTCGAGGTCCGGCATTTTCACCATAGGCGCTACAGTTTTATTTACGGTCAGGTAAATAGTTCTGCCAACTTTTACCTGTGCTCCTTTATCAGGTGTTTGCGCATACACGGCCAGGGGTGGAATGGAATCAATATAAATAGAATCCCTTACATCGGCTTCAAAGCCGGCTTTCTCCAGCAATTCAATAGCTTCCTTTACATTTTTCCCATGAACATCCGGCACGGTTTGCTGTTGTCCATGTTTGGTGATGAAACCCAGCATAGAGAAAAACAACAGGGCCAGGGCAAAAAACATTACAATAACCGCCAACAGATTAAATAAAAAAGAGCGTTTGGTAATAAAGTCGAACACGATAATTATATTAAGTGTGATAATCTTTATTTCCCGCTTTCTTCCAAAAGCAGGCCATAAAATTCCGTCAGTGTTTTCCCCGCAGCTCTTACCTGCTGGGGAACCAGGCTGTTTTCAGACTGGCCGGGCATTGTATTTATTTCCAGGAAGAACAGTTTCCCGGTAGCTTCTTCATAAATAAAGTCCACACGCACAATGCCTTTGCAATTCAGTTTATTGTAAATAACGGTAGCGGTTTCCTGTACCTGGCGGGCAATATCGTCTGTTACCGGTGCAGGGGTGATTTCGTTGGATACGCCTGGCGTATATTTCGCTTCGTAGTCGAAAAACTCTTTGCTGCTCACTACTTCCGTGATGGGCAGCACGGTAATGGCGCCATTGGCACGGTACAGCCCCATGGTCAGCTCCCGGCCTTTGATAAACTCTTCGATAAGGATCTGGGAGTCTTCCTTAAACGCCTTATCGATAGCCGGCTGCAGCTCTTCCGCGGTTTTCACCTTGGACATGCCGATGCTGCTGCCTCCTTCGGCCGGCTTCACAAACACGGGCAAGCGCAGTTGCTGCAGTATTTCCGTTGTATTATAAGGCTGCTGACGGAAAATATGTACTGATTTGGATACATTCACCACCTGCAGCGCATCTACCACCTTATTGCAATAGCTTTTATTAAAGGTCAGCGCGGAGGTAACCATCCCACAGCTGGTAAAAGGAATACCGAGCATTTCAAAGTATCCCTGCAGGCGGCCGTCTTCTCCCGGCGTACCGTGAATACCGATAAACACGGAATCAAAAGTGATCTTTTCCCCGTTGATGGTTAAGGAAAAGTCATTTTTGTCCACTTCAGTCACCTGGCCATCGGCGCCGGTATGGCTCCAGCTGTTCCTGGTGATAATGATCTTGTATACATTATATTTACTGCTGTCCAGGTTATTCTCAATAGTTACGGCACTTTGCACGGAAATCACATATTCCCCGGAATATCCACCGGCGACCAGAGCTATATTCTTCTTCATAAGATGTTTTGCTATAAGCGGGTAAAGTTAAAGGTTATTTGTTAATTGTCAAGAGCCACGGCGCAGGCCGGCGGCGGCTGTTCAAATTACATAAAAAAACCGTCCCAGCCAGAGCGGGAACGGTTACTAAGCTTCCTTGAGAATATTTTAGATGTGGAGTTTTGCCTTCTTATCCATCAGCTCATCTACGGTTTCCTGGTACATTTCGTCAGGTACGCAGCAATCTACCGGGCAAACCGCGGCACATTGCGGTTCTTCATGAAATCCCTGGCATTCTGTACATTTGTTGGGCACAATATAGTAGGTATCTACACTGATAGGCGCATTCCGCTGGTCAGCATCCATTACACTACCGTCCATCAATGTATAGGCGCCTTTTACGGTGGTACCGTCGGCTAAAGCCCATTCAACACCACCTTCGTATATCGCATTGTTGGGGCATTCCGGTTCGCAGGCGCCACAGTTTATACATTCGTCTGTTATCTTAATTGCCATAGTGTAAACTTTTTGGTTAAGTAGTAAGCCATTAATTTTGTGTGACAAAAATAAAATTTTCCCGGTTTAATTAGGTCATTATTTATATAGTTTCATGAACATAGCAGAAAAAGAAGCCGCATTGGTGCGCCTGGGGCAGTATCTGGCGGATAAAAGCCCGGAATTGGAAGCAGTTAAAGAACGCGCATATATCGCCAACGGCTGGTTTATCCCCTCCTTTATTGACGATGCATTGGATAATATCGTTCGTTATTTTCTTTCCCCTGAGCCCTTACAGCAGTGGCTGCAGGGCTATCATAAGGTTACGGAGCAACGGGCGCCCAAAACCGTGGGCATCGTTTCCGCCGGGAATATTCCCCTGGTAGGCTTCCACGACTGGCTATGCGGGTTCGTTAGCGGGCACCGGGTAAAAATGAAACTTTCCGGTAAAGATGAGATCCTGATGAAACATGTCCTGCAAAAGATCGGTGAATGGTACCCGGACCAGGCCGGTCAAACCGAAATACAGGACATGCTGAAAAACTGCGATGCCTATATTGCCACGGGCAGCAACAATTCCGCCCGGTATTTCCACTACTATTTTGCCAAATATCCGCATATCATCCGGCATAACCGCACGTCGGCCGCCATCCTTACCGGTAACGAAACACCGGCGGAGCTGCTGGCGCTGGCAGACGATGTGATGATGTACTTCGGACTGGGTTGCAGGAACGTAACCAAGATATATGTGCCGCTGAACTACGACTTTGCGCCCCTGCTCAAAGCCCTGGAGAAATACAGTTACCTGATCGAGCATCACAAATACAAGAACAACTACGATTACAACCTGGCCCTGCTCCTGCTGAACAACAGCGCCTATATGACCAACGGCAGCATTTTGCTGCAGGAAAACACCGGCCTGTTTTCACCGATCAGCGTTTTACACTACAGCAATTATGTAGATATGGCCCAGCTGCAACAGGAACTTTCCGGCGAAGACGCCCTGCAATGCCTGGTAGGCCAGCAATTCACGCCCTTCGGCTATGCGCAGCAACCCACTCTTACGGACTACGCTGATGGCGTGGATACGCTGAAGTTCCTCCTCGAATTGTAGCGCGGCAAGCGCCGAAGGCGCGCACTAACAATTTGTCGGAATTACTTGTTATATTGACAGGCGGGCTGCCATGCCTGTCAGTGGGGTATTAAGGGGTGTTTAACGATTGATATAAAAATGTGTTAAAGTGAATCCCCCCTGTTGCGTTTGATTCGTGGTGCGGTTTAAATTTGTAGTCAGGGCATGTAAATTGATCATATCCCCGCGTTATTATTAATTATCACGCAAACACACTATAATATGAAATTCAAGCAAATTGTTACAACTGTTTTTCTCAGTGCTGTAACGGCAGCTGCCTCCATATTTGTGTATGGCAAATATTTTCAGCCGAAGCAGCCGATTGTTTTCCAGAATGGTACCGAAATCCCTGTTAATTACGCCCGCTATATGCCGGGCACGGAAGGGAATGCAAATGCTACCCCACCCTCCGATTTCACCACCGCGGCAAAAGCAGCTGTGCCGGGTGTAGTACATATCAAAACAAAGATCAACCCCAGGCAGGTAACCAATGGTAATAACCTGCAAAGAAGACGCAGCATCCTGCAGGATCTTTTTGGAGATGATTTTTTTGGAGATGAATTTAACGGTGGCGGAGATGGCCGCAGGTACTATGTTCCGGGCCAGATGGCTTCCGGTTCCGGCGTATTGATTTCTGCAGACGGGTACATTGTAACCAACAACCATGTAATTGCCGATGCAGATGAGATCAGCGTTTCCCTCAGCAACGAAAACAAAGTATTCAAAGCTAAACTGGTAGGTACAGACCCCAGCACAGACCTCGCCGTTATTAAAATTGACGCCAAAGACCTTCCTTACCTGTTATACGGTAACTCCGATAACGTAGAAATAGGCCAATGGGTACTGGCTGTGGGTTACCCGCTTAACCTCGATGCTACCGTAACCGCCGGTATTGTGAGCGCCAAATCCCGCTCTATCGGTATCAACAGAAGCGGTGGCAGGGTAAACAGCGCTATCGAATCCTTTATACAAACCGATGCCGCGGTAAACCAGGGTAACAGCGGCGGCGCATTGGTGAACACCGCCGGTGAACTGGTGGGCATCAACTCGGCAATTGCCTCCCCAACCGGTTCTTATGCGGGTTACTCTTATGCGATCCCGGTAAACCTCATCAAAAAAGTGGTGAACGATATCCTCAAATATGGTAACGTTCAAAGGGCTTACCTGGGTGTAAGATACGCGCCTTCTTCCCTCATCGCCAATATGAGTGATGAACAGCTGAAAGACGCCGGTATCAAAAGAGATGTAAACGGCGTACAGGTAACTGATGTATTACCTAACAGTTCCGCTGCGGCAGCAGGCCTTCGTACCGGTGACGTGATCACCGCGGTGAATGGGGTAAAGATCCCTACCACTTCCCAGCTGAGCGAACAGGTAGCGCGTTACAAGCCAGGCGATAAGATCAGTTTAAGTTACCTGCGCGATGGTAAAGAAACTACCGTGAATAACGTGGTAATGAAGAACCTGAAAGGTAATACAGACCTGGTAAAGATCACTGCGCTGGACCGTTTGGGAGCCGATCTCTCCGAACTCGATAAAGACCAGGCGGCCCGTTTGGGTGTAAATGGCGGTGTGGTGGTAAATGATATTGGCAACGGTATCCTGAAAAAACAAACCACCATGGCTCCTGGCTTTGTGATACTCAAAGCAGGCAATACACAGATCACCTCTGTAGATGAACTCAGCAACGCAGTGGAAAAACAAAAGAACCTCAAGCTGATAGGTTTCTACCCTGAAAAAGGCGGAAATATCTATTACTATAATATTGTTACCGGTGCAGGCGCCGAAAACCTCTGATCCCCTTATTGAAATAATTGGGTTTTTAGGTCTAAAAAGAGAAAGTCCCGTTTCCGGTGAGCCGGAGCGGGACTTTTTCCTTTAAGTCGTACATGCGTTGCCTGGAGAAGCTGGTCATGCAATCAGGCATTATATGAAAACCTATTAGAAAAATAGTATAAGTATATGATACCCCTCACGGGCATTCCGTAAACGGGGTAATTGGCTTAGCCAACGCACAAAAAAGCCGGTTGAGCGATGGCTCACCGGCTTTAATAATTAAAATAAATTAATAATATTATAAGTTGATCACCCCTTTCAGCTGGGTAAAGAACTCGTCTTTTTTACGGGAAGAGATGGGAATATTCTTCTGATCGCTCATTACTACGGCGGTTCCCAGTCCTTTAATGATCTTCACAATATGATGGATATTAATAAGGAAAGATTTATGCACCCGGTAAAACCCTTTATCGGACAGCATTTCCTCGTATTCCTTCAGTGATTTGGAGATCAGGTGGGATACGTTATTGATCAGCTGAATTTTGGTATAGCTGTCGAATGCTTCACAATAGATAATGTCTTTCAGATCAATCACATTATACCCGTCGTTCACCGGTATAACGATCTTTGAGAAGGCATTGTCATTATTTTTTACATAGTCTTTCAGGATGGACGCCAGTTCATTCAGCCGTCCTTTCTTACTCTTTTTCACTTTCTCCAGCGCATCTTCCACCTCGCTCACCTTGATTGGTTTCAACAGGTAGTCGAGTGCGGCAAACTTAATTGCCTGCAGTGCATACTCCTGGAAAGCGGTGATAAAAATAACCTCAAAGTTCAGCACCGGAAACATTTCCAATAGCTGGAATCCATTGTGTGGCGGCATCTCAATATCAAGAAACAGAACATCAATGGGGTTATTCTTTATCATTTCTGCCGCCTCATTGATATTTTGCGCTTCACCAACAACTGTCACATCTTTGCAGTAGTTCTCCAGTATATTGCGTAAAATATGAATGTTGCGGACTTCATCGTCTACAATGGCAGCTTTTATATTACTCATAACATCTTAACAATGGGAATCAGTATTTCAACTAAGGTACCTTCCTTATTGCCGAAACCAGATTTAAATTTATCAATAATTTCTAACTTTCCAACACTTCCATTAAAAGATTTTATAATCTGCAACCGCTCCTTAATCACGCTAAGTGCGGTGGACTCATG
>JBCNPS010000386.1:0-7408 GCA_039593235.1 Chitinophaga sp.
CAATGAAGCAAAAGTATATGAAAAAAGCAGGGCCGGCGCCATTACATGGAACTCCGACAACCAATATGCACTTCCTATTTATCAAACAGAAATAGACAGAAATGTCAATTGCGTACAGAACAAAGGCTACTAGTATGCATATCAGGCTTGGCTTTGCTTTACTGGCAACATGCTTATGGTCCTATAAACCCGCCACTCATGTTGTATGGCTCGATGAACTGGATCTATCCAATGTAGATCAATCAGCAGGAAAGGCAATGGCTAACCAGTCTATGTGGAAAACACCCCTCCTGGTTTCCGGCGAGAAATTCAGCAGGGGTGTTGGTACACATGCAGAAAGCGTATTCAGGATACAGCTCGACGGAAAAACTATTTCCTTCCGAGCGCGTGTGGGTATCGATGACTCAGCACCGGAACATGAACTAAAACAGGCAAGCGCCGAATTTCTCATCACAGGAGATGGAAAAATTATCTGGCGCAGCGGCGTGATGCATGCCGGCGAAAAAGCAAAGCAGCTGGCCGTTTCAACGAAAGGCATCAAATCCTTTATTCTATCTGTAGATCATATGGGCGACGGAACCGCCGGCGACCGGGCAGACTGGGTGGATGCCAGCTTCGAGGTAGCCGGCGCTGATCCCGTGTCTGTAAAAAGACCCGCAGAGAAAGCATACATTGCTACCCCTCTCCCCTTAAGGCAACCCGTTATTAATGCTCCATTCATTTACGGCACCCGTGCAGGCCATCCTTTTTTATTCAGGGTGCCGGTATCAGGTGAAAGGCCACTCACGGTAACCGCTACCGGTTTGCCGGATGGATTAGTGATAGATAGCAGCACAGGCATCATCACAGGAAAAATAAAGGTGGACGGGAAATACAAGGTGCCCGTTACCGCTAAAAACAGCTATGGTACTGATGTGAAGGAAGTGGAAATAGTGGCTGCCGAAAAAATAGCGCTCACACCACCCATGGGATGGAACAGCTGGAATGTTTTCGGCGCCGGTATCGACGATGGAAAGATCAGGGCGATGGCCGATGCCATGGTTAGCCTGGGACTGGTCAATTACGGGTATTCCTACATCAATATTGATGATGGATGGCAGGGACAACGCGGTGGAAAATTGAATGCTATTATGCCGAATGAAAAGTTTCCCGACATGAAGTCGTTAGCAGACTATGTTCACAGCAAAGGACTTAAGATCGGTATTTACTCTTCTCCCTGGGTACAAACCTATGCCGGCTATATTGGCAGTGGTGCAGATACGCAGGAGGGGAAAGTGATCAATTCCTCCCGCAGGTACGGCACATTTTCTTTTGCAAAAAATGATGTTCAGCAATGGGCCGAATGGGGTTTTGACTATGTGAAGTATGATTGGGTAACAAATGATATTACACATACCGCAGAACTCTCCTACCTGCTGCGTAACTCCGGAAGAGACATGGTATACAGCATCTCCAACGCAGCGCCGTTTGAACTGGCGGAAGACTGGAACCACCTGGCCAATGCATGGCGCACCACCGGCGATATACATGACTCCTGGTGCAGCATGACCACCATCGGTTTCCTGCAAAACAAGTGGCAGCCATACGCCACACCGGGAAGCTGGAATGATCCGGATATGCTGATTGTTGGCAACCTCGGCTGGGGAAAAGACATTCATCCTACCCGCCTGTCGCCAAACGAACAGTATACACATATTACCCTCTGGAGCATACTTGCAGCGCCGTTATTAATCGGTTGCGATCTGAAGGACGTTGATGCTTTCACCCTGCGCCTGCTTACCAACAGCGAAGTAATTGCCGTAGACCAGGATCCTGCCGGCATACAGGGAAAAAGAATAACCACCGACAGGAACAGGAAAACTGAAATATGGGCAAAGCCGTTACACGATGGCTCCATGGCAGTAGGACTATTTAACCTGTCAGACAATAAGCAGCCAATCACTATCCTTTGGTACCAGCTTGCCATTAAAGGCCCGCAGAAACTCCGCGACCTGTGGAAACAACAGGATGAAGGCGTGCATAACAACAGCTTTTCATCGCAGGTACCATCACATGGCGTATTGTTCCTGAAAATAAAACCCGTAAACTAAA
This sequence comes from Chitinophaga sp., assembly GCA_039593235.1. Classification (GTDB taxonomy): domain Bacteria; phylum Bacteroidota; class Bacteroidia; order Chitinophagales; family Chitinophagaceae; genus Chitinophaga. The sequence goes on from JBCNPS010000386.1 coordinate 2,092, forward strand.
TCAGCAACGGCAGTTAGCATAAAAGATTGATAGTAATGATGAAGAAATATGTAAGTACATTATTGTTTGTTCTCCTGCTGACAGGCAGCAGCACCGCACAACAGGCAAAAGAAGACCTGCAGCCTGCCGGTAAAATAAAAAAAATAGGTGATAAGCTGATACGGGAAACACCCTTTGCTTACCGGCTGGTATTACCCGCCCGCAACCAGCGTTTCAACGGCCTGTGTTTTGTAGACTTTGGCAGATCATTTGGCAAAGGAAAAGAAGCCGTAGCTTATGCATATACACAACTGACTGTAAGCAGGGATACCTTGCTGCCAGTAGAAATAGCACATAACGACGCCTGTAAGATCTGGTGCAACGGGAATCTTATATATGAAAAGAACGGGACCAGGGACATCGCCATAACAAGAGATGAAAGGAGTATGGCCATGTCCGGTTCTTTTAAAATATACCTGAAAAAAGGTGATAATGATCTGCTGATAAAATCCGCCACCAGTGGAAAAGAATGGTGCGTGTTCTTACAACCGCCAAGTGAGCATGATGCAGTAATGAATACGCGGCCTGCTTACCCTGAAATTGGATTAAGAAATGTAAAACATATAGATAGCAGCGTTGCCTCCCTGAGCAGCTGGCTTGTTTGCGGTCCCTTCAAACCCGGAATAGACATCCCCCAGGCATTGGAAAATAACTTACAGTTTGGCGTTGTGTACGCCGGGCTTACCACACCCGTAACATGGACCATTCCCAAGGTGGAAATACTGGGAGATGTAATAAACGCCAAAGCATGGGGTACTACCTATCAATGGAATTATCATAACGGCGGGGTTGCCTGGGCAATGGAACAACTCAGTGAACTGACCGGTGAAAAAAAATACAGTCAATGGGCCACGGATTTCTGCGACTTCCAGATGGAAGGGATGCCTTTTGTAGACTACCAGGTAAATAAGCTCAGGGCCTATAATTCAGCCAATGCCATGGTTATTAACTCCAGGTTGCTGGATTTCACACTTGCGCCTTCCATGCCACTGATCTACCGGTTACGTAAAGAAAAGGATTTCAAAAATAAATCCATCTACCAGGATTATATCAGCAAAATGATGAACTATGCAGAAAGCGGACAGATAAGAAGCCCCGGCTATACCAACTATACACGCACCACACCGGAAGAATACACGGTATGGGTAGATGATATGTTTATGGGTATTCCCTTCCTGGTACAGGCAGGATTGTACAGCAGCGATCCCGTAAAGCGGAAATTGTTTTTTGACGATGCCGCCAGCCAGCTGCTTGATTTTACAAAACACGTATGGGATAAGGATGCCAGGCTTTTCATGCATGCCAGTTATTCACAACGCCCGCAGGTAAAATTACCTTACTGGTCGCGCGCCAATGGCTGGGCCATCTGGGCAATGACAGAAGTATTGCTGGCGTTACCCGAAAATCATCCGAAGTACAAAACCATCTTAAAGCTCTACCGCGACTTTGCCAATTCTTTGATCCGCTATCAAAGCGCCGAAGGTTTCTGGCATAATGTGATCAACAGGAACGATTCCCCGGTAGAAGTTTCCGGCACGGCCATATTCACCATGGCAATGGCAAGAGGTGTAAGACTGGGCTGGCTGAACAGCAAGAAGTTTACACCCATTGTTGAAAAGGGATGGAACGCCACCGCTTCTGAAATCGAAGACGATGGCACCGTACATAAAATATGTGTGGGTACCATGTGTTCGGAAGATGTGAACTACTATATGACAAGACCTTTTTATGATAACGATACACATGGATCCTTCGCCGTTATTTTCGCAGGAATTGAAGTGCAGAAAATGTTGGATCAGCAGCGTAAAAAAAGAAAATGATAAAGAGAATGATTTCCAAACCAATTCAAAATAACATGCAGGTGAAACTTATTATACTGGGCGCCATACTTCTTTCTGTACTCCAGGTAGCCAATGCTCAAATGAAGGATCCGCAAGACTGGATTGGTTATGAAGAAGTACTGGGCGTAAAAAACGGATTAAGAAAGTATGATTATGATGTTAACCTTACCGGGTCATCGGCCCCGGCCAATGTGTTCTGGCCCGGTGATGCCATCCGCCTGAAATTCCAGGTGATCAACAATACCAATCATGCCATTCATGCAGATGCAAAAGCATATGTGATTCGTTATGGAACAAAAGGGATCCCCAATGATATCTGGCTTCCCAGGATGGTAAAGCTGGAGGATGAAAAGGTAATCCCTGTTAAGCTGGATATCGCTTCCAATGGTTATGTGGATACTGAACTTGCTATTGATGATATTAAAGCATACGGCGGCTATGCCGTTGTATTTGATCTTGGTAAAAACGGGCGCAGGTTGGGTACCAGCTTTGTGCTGAGCATGAAACCATCGCCGGTAAAAATGCAGTATCCCAAACAATCGCTGGATTACCTTGGGGTCGACTTTCTCCGGCGCATGGGTGTGCAGGCCATCCGTTATGGGGTACCTTATATGGTCACCACCAATCCCGGCTACCAGACCTACATGCAGGGCCTGAGGCGTGAAATGAAAAACTTTCAGGACAATAACATTACGGTGATGCTGATGTTCGGGGAAGGACAAACCGCCCAGTCGATGCCACTGGGAACCAGCAGACCACACCTCGACAGCAGCGGGAAGTTTCTCCGTACCAAACAGGACCTGGTTTGGATGCCGGATATGGATGAAGACTTCAAAAAATATGTAAAGGAACTGTGCATGAATTTCGGCTGGCCCAACGGACCCGTCACTTCGGTATGCCTGTGGAATGAACCCTGGGAAGGCACTTCCATTTCCGGCTGGCAGGCAGACATGATCCGTTACCGTGAGATCTATACTAAAATGGCGGAAGCGGTACTGGAATCGCGTAAAGAAAACAGGGACGTACTGGTGGGAGGCGGCGACTCCAATTCAAATGCTTTCGATAAGTTTTTTGCTGATGGCACACAGAAAATGCTTCCCATATTCGACTTCCTTTCCATTCATTACCAGGGCATGGAATCGCCGGTACTGTATCCTGAATTTAACAACCGCAAAGACTATAAAGGAAAGGTGAAAATATGGGATACCGAAAGCTGGGTAGGCAATACAGACGACCGTATCGGCCTCGTGGTAGCTGCCAACCGCTCTGCGGGTTACGACCGGTCCATGGGAGTTTACGGGGGATATATGTATTCCGGGGACCCGCATCGCTCTGTTCAAAGTTTGAGCATCCGCACCAAATACGGACAGGAAACTATTCCCAGGTTACATAATACCTGGTCTACCGCTGCGGCCATGGGCGCCACACAAAGCTTTATCGGCGAACGGGAATTTAACCGCCTGTTATTTACCAACGGGCTTCCCTGGGTGATGGTGTTCGATGGATACAACAACAACCGGGAAGATGGCAGCATTGTCATTGCCGGCGATCTCGGAGACGCATTTGGCGCAGGTCACGTGCTGTTCAGGAATGTACGGAGTTTGACTGAAGCCAGGAAACGGCAAAAATTATACAATCTCCTGAAAACAACAAAAGACAACAACATACGTAAAAAAACAACAGAAGAACTTGAGCAGCATGCTCCTATTACAGATGGTAAAATGATGGTAAAGGCCGATCCTTCATTCCTGCTATATGATTTTTACGGAAACAGCATTCCACCTCATAACGGTATTTTTACCATCCCTCTCAATTACCAGGGATATTTTATGCGGGTAAATGGCACTCCCCATGCATTTGATAAACTGGTGGCCGCCATCCGGCAGGCAAGAATAGAAGGATATGAACCGTTGGAGATCATAGCACATGATTTCACTGCACCTGTTGAAGCAAAACCGGGAATGCGCCTGCAACTCACCAACATTTTGAATCGCCCTGTAAAAGGTAAGCTGGCTGTTACTGTTGGCGACCTTCAGCTAAGTTATCCGCAAATGGTTTCTTTTAATGCCAATGAAACCAAAACTATTACCGTACAGGTAAAGCAGGGCGCTCCCAATAAGGAAAACAATTATCCCCTGTATGTGCATTTCGATGCAGGAAAAGATGGCTTTGCGGAACACCATGAGGAAATGCATGTAAACTATATTGCTAAAAAAAGTATCACGGTAGATGGAGATCCCGGAGACTGGACCGGGGTCATTCCGCAAACTATCAAAGGATCATCCAAAGCCAGTATTTCATTAACGGAGGCGGCATGGCATCCTTATGAAAATTTTGATACTACCTCAGAAGGGCTGGCCAATACTTACATGGCTTACGACGATCAGTATTTTTATTTCGGCGCAAAAGTAGCAGACAAAACACCCAATAAAGGCGCGCCCCGTTTTGAAACGCGCGATGATGATCAATACTTTTACCCCGACACGGCTTATATGCAAACCATGTATGCCATGGAACCTGTACTGGTAAAGCAACCTGTCACATCTAATGATAAAGATGCGTTGCAGCTTCCTACCGGTGGTCGTGCAATGAATTATTATGAAAATTCAGCTACCACAAGATCTGTTGGAATGAATATAGATTTACCGGTAGACAGGTACACACATACTGCGCTATATTTTCCTGGTATTAATCAACGGAATGTTTCCATCACCATATATGACCAGGTAAGCGGAAAAGAGTTGCTGACTACCAATATCGAAAACTGCTGGAACGGGGCATACCTGAACCTGGAGCTGGCTGGAAAGCTACGCATACGCTGTTCCGCCATTACCTGGGACAGCTGGAGAAACACCACCAAACTGGCGGGTATCTTCTTTGACCCATCTGATAAGATCATAGATCCCAATAATAAAAACGCGGCGGCTACTCTGGCAGGAAAAGATTTTGATACCCAGGGCAACTGGATAGGCGTATATGGCAAATCAGGATATTATTTACCGGGTTCACAGATCTCACTAACGGGAAACATCCAATGCAAACCGGTATTCCTTGATGACCTGGTACCATTGATATGGCCCAAAAAAGTAAGAAAGTTTTCTTACCGTAAAACAGGTACGCTACCGGATGGCATGACCGGGGAAAAATTCGATAATATCCTGATCGCATTCAATGCTATCCCCATTGGTGAAGATGGAATGGAAGCCGCTCCCAAAGGCACCATGCCGCGTTACACCGGGTATAAATGCACCGATTATGAATATGCGCTCAACACAGTGGCTGCTGAATACGGCGGTGGATTTGAGATCTGGAGATTGCTTGTTCCCGGCATGCCCCGCAAACACTTTTTTCCCCGCCAACCGAAATCACCTTTTGATGGCGCGGTGAAGAATGGAAAACTCGTAACCATACGTAAAGGCAACACGCTGTTTACGGAA
>JBCNPS010000387.1:0-7406 GCA_039593235.1 Chitinophaga sp.
CCCAAAGCATTATCATTCCGCAAATAGAATCCCTGCTCAATTATGCCGAACGTTTTTATCAGCGCCAGTTTGTAACAAGGAAAATCACCAACCATCATATCCTGGCCCGCTTTGAGGAAATCCTTTCCGGCTACCTGGATAGTAACCAGCTGCTGCAAAACGGGCTGCCAACAGTACAGTATATGGCCAATGCACTGAACATATCCCCCAATTACCTGGGCACCTTACTACGCACCTTAACAGGCAAAAATACCCAGCAACATATCCACGACAACCTCATTGAGAAAGCAAAAGAAAAAATTTCCACCACGGCATTGTCGGTCAGTGAAATTGCTTATGAACTGGGATTTGAGCATCCACAATCCTTCAGCCGCTTCTTTAAATCCAAAACGGGGCTGTCGCCCCTGGCATTCAAAGCCGCCTTTAACTAACCACTGGCAACTGTTGGATTCATTGTTACCGGCAATAATACCAGGCTGGAAACCGTTTGTTAATCATTATTAAATCATGTTATGGTAACAAAAAGAATAACGATAGATTATAACAGCGTATTAAAAGCGAAGATTTATTTTTTCTTTAAGAGAAGTATATGGAGATATTTACCGGCGATGCTGATCGTCGCGTATATTTTCCCGTTGAACCCACCAGGCTTTTTGCTTTCAGGATTGATTTACTTTTTCGTTTTTACCATAGTGATACTGGCGCCGCTGTATCATTTCTCCTCGGTGATGCTGGCAAAGAAAATTGACTTTGATGCAGATGTTACCTTTAGTGAAGCGCATATTGTAGTGGCGCATAAGAACAAACCATCCACGGAAACAAAAGAATGGACCTGGATCAGGAACATTGACATCACTGCAAACAATGTATGGCTTGTAACAAATGAGGCGCCCCGTTTTCTCATCTCCCTCCCTAAAAATAAACTTTCGGAAAGTGAGCTGTTATTTTTTGAAGAGATAAAGCAGAAAAAAGGGGCCGCTTAAAAGATGTACCCGGTGAAAGCGAGGAGAACTAAACCAGCCGCTTTCACCGGGTACCTGTAAAAGAATGCCTTAATCATTTCCTGCTTCCTGGTTTCCTCCCTGACCAGGAGCTTTCTTCTTTGCATCGCCACCTCCCCCGTTACCGCTGCCACTGTCCGCTTTAGGCAAAAAATTATTGACAATGGTTTTTGCCTCGTCCTTATGATCGTTCCATATGCCCAGGATCTTCTCTGCCCTGGTTTTGGCCGGATTGGTTTCCGTTACTTTCAGGGAAACCCCTGTTACAATGCTTTCATCGGGAATGGTAAAAATTTCGGTCCTGTATTTGGCGTCGGCTACCTGCAAATTGCCAAATGCCACGGAAGAAATGACCAAAGGGGCCAGGGTTAAAGTTTTCTTTTCCGTGCCCTGAATGTAATTTATTTTCAGTTCAATTACGTAGTCAAAAGTATTACTCCTTGCAGTGGCTTTGGCAGCGGAATATGCGAGTGAAAGAGCGTCCACGTAGTAATAAAACAGTTTATTACTGGGCGTTTTGTCTATTTTAAAACTGATGCCCAATGCTTCTTTTGAAGCGGCGGGGCTTTCTTCCAGGTTAATGGTTCTTACCAGTTTGAACTCCGGCCAGAAACCATCGCCTGCTGTTAATGGGCTGCTTTGTTCCTTGGTGTACTCTGCGGAAAATTTCTTTACCCGCTTTTCAAGGATGCCCGTAGTTAGCTTGAAACCTGCATCAATAACGGTGGGAAGGATGGCCGCCAGCGCGGGGGCAAATTCGTGGCCGGCAGCTTGTGGCAGCCGGATGGTGGAAGCCGAAAAGGTGATATCGAGGTCTTCTTTTGCGAAATGTGCCGTTTTTCCCGCTGAGGAATAAACAACATTTTGTGCGTAGCAGTTAAAAAACATAGCAAGTGAAATTAGGGTAGAAAATAATTGTTTCATGGTATATATATCGGGGGATTTGATTAAAGCGTCAGCCAGTCTTTCCATAAGGAAACAATTTCATTGTTGATGATGGCGCCGGAGTTTAAATCATCCCCGTTATTATGAACGCCGATCACTACACGCTTGCCATTGGCCATTGCCACAACAGGACTTCCACTCGATCCTTTAACGGTGTCCACTTCGTAAAAGATCCTGTAATCCGTGGCCTTCTCAATATTACCTTTGGAACTCCACTGTGTAAATTCTTTATCTACCGGGTAACCGGGTATTTCTATTCCCGTATCGCCGTTATACATCTTATACGCCAGCAGGCTGCGGCACGATTTAAAGAGCGTATCATCTTTGAGAATGATGGCGCCGTGATCGAAGTTGGCGTTATCATTCAACACCCATCCTTCCACGCTTTTAAACTTATAAGCCACCATGCTTCCATAAGGTTGCTGTGCGCCCAGGGCGCCTGGGATAACGGTGATCCGGCTGGCCCACCTGTTATTGAAGTATACACAATGACCGGCAGTGATCACGCAACGGGGACCGATAAAAAAACCGGTACCAAAAAATTCTTCTCCATAATTATTCTGAATAATCAACAAACACACCGCGTTATAGGGAAATTCTCCGGGATTAACAGGAAACCGGTCATCTTTTCCGATCAGTATACGCTTCTCCAATTCCTTTATCGGAACAGGGGCCGGTAAGGTAGTATCGCGCGAATCATTCCGTTTGCCGAAGCCATTTCCAAAAATGTTGCCCGCTTTTTCGTCGTTGCCTATAGTAGTGTATTGCCGGTCAAAAGGAGGAGTTATTCCATCCATATATAGGGGTTTGGGGTATTGACATCTGGCTATCTCACTATAAATTTAAGGGATTTCTGATTCAAAACTTCAACAGCATATAGAATTTTAGCGTATAAATAATTAAATTCGTAGCAGTAAAAGCCCCTTAGCAATAAACAGGATTGAAGGCACAGCCCCTGCAGGTACTATTTATTTCTCTAAATTATACCATATGAGTCCGCATCAATTCCTCTCTACCGATGTTCGCAATTTCAGTTCAGACACCGATGTGAATACCATTGTAACAACGCTTCAGCAGCAAGCTTCCCTACCGGACTATATCGTATTTCCCGATATCAGTCATGTGGAAACGGCCAGTACTTTCATGAACCAGTACGAGCAACAGCTTTCCGCAGGAGAAGATCCTGATGAGTGGTTGAAAAAACGGCTGCAAACAGGCCTGAAATTACCGCAGATAGATTTAGATACTAAAATAACAGCCGATATTTCCAAAGCTGTTGTACAGCATAACCGGGAGGTAATAGGCGTGTTTATTAATAACAAAATGGGTGAGCTGAATGGCAGCCGCCTGGGAGAACTTATCCCGGCAAATACCCAACACCAGATGCTGGAGAGCCTTGTTCCTCCCCTCCCTCAAATGACAAACGGATCCCCGGGAAGAGAAAGCCGGGCATATTTCCTGAATGCCGGTTATAATAAATCGGTAAAGGTGGAAGAAGAGTTGTTATTGATGGTAAGTATAGATCTCACACAGGAAGATGGACCTGCTTTACCACTGATGATTGAAGATGAATCGATCGTTGAGATCGTTGTTTCTCCCAAAAATAATTTAGTGCCGGAAGGCAAACAATCCCACTCCATAAAAATACCCGACGATACCGGTAAGAAATACAGGTTCCGGCTCCGCGCAGCAGATGCTGGCACCGGTCGTTTTATTATATACGCTTTTATAGATGGCACTGAGCTGGCGCATATTGAACTGGAGGTAACCGTTATAGCTGCGGATAGCCCGGCAACAAACGCCCCCCAATCTATTCAATCACTGCCTGTAAACGTGCATTATCCCGGTTACCCGGCGGATTTAAGCCTGCTGATAACGGATTCCACGGTCAATGATAAAAGGTACCTGTATTTTAAACTGACGGCGGCCGACAGCCAACTTAACTGCTACTTTCAGCCCTATGGCCCCGTACCGCTGGCAAGTGATCCTGCGCGGTATTTCAGGTCATTTTACAAGGACATTGAAGATATAAATCTCAAAGGGGAAGAACACCTTGAAATTGCCACCCGGAGAATGGAGGCCAAAGGTGCAGAACTGTATAAGGCATTACTTCCGGCAGATCTCCGGCAATTTCTCTGGAATATCAAAGAACGGATCTCCACTGTTATTATCAACTCCGAAGAACCCTGGATCCCCTGGGAAATTTGCAGGATGACAACAGAGGAGAACGGGGAAACGCTGACAGACCAGTTCTTTTGCGAACGGTTTGCTATTACCAGGTGGATCCCCGGTAAGAAAGCGCCTAAAAATAAACTGAGCTTATCCAAAGTTGCGCTGATCGTTCCAAAGGAATCCAACCTTGAGTATGCACCGGAAGAAAGGGAACAACTAATGGAGCTATTCAGCCATGCAGGCATTGAAGTAACCCAGATCCCTTCCAACTACCTGGCCGTAAGCGACGCTCTTAGCAGCGGGCAATATGATGTGATCCATTTTACCGGACATGGCATAGTGAAAGATCCGGATAACCCCAACAGCGCCTATATGGTGCTGGATGGCGGGCAACAATTTTCGCCGGAAGACATTAACGGCAAAGTGGCGAACCTTGGTAAGCCAGGCCCGGTTGTATTCTTCAATGCATGCCAGATAGGGCAGCTATCGATGGGACTCACCGGCATTGGCGGTTGGGCGGAAAAAATGACAGGCGCCGGGGCGGGTGCTTTTATTGGCGCCAACTGGTCGGTGTTCGATAAGTTTGCCTGCGATTTTGCCATCGCTTTTTATACCCGCCTGATTGCCGGCGCCACCATTTCAGCAGCGGTAAAAGAAGCGAGGAACCTGGTGAGGGGAAACCGTACGCCCACCTGGCTGGCCTACACCGCCTTTGCCGATCCGAATGCGCGGATGACTAAGCTTTAAAATAAGCTTCCCTGTATCACTGCCGGCGGCATGGTGGGATGAAATAAACCCACAATGGTAAACGGCTGTTTGGTACTTGCATGTACATTTTGCGTAGTGCCCAGGAAGAAATACAGGTCGGTATTCCGCGCGTATTCCTGCAGGTATTTTTTTCTCACATCGTTGATGGCCTTCTGTTCTTTATCAGGCCCACTGTGCTTTTTCAGGCTTTTCCAATAAAGGGACGCCAGCTGCCAGTCTTCCACCGGCAAAGTAATTTCCTTATTCCTGCTGTCCGTGAAATGGAAAGAAAAACGGTAGGGCAGTTTTTTCATCACGGTAAAAGGATCCTCCGGCTGTTCAGCTACCCGGCCCCGCGCTTTCTCTTCCTGTAATTTCTCCAACAGGCTGCTATCCCACTCCTGTTCCGTTTCCTCTACCACAAAACCCAGTATGCGGGTTGGTTTGAATACAACCAGCGAGGTATAGAACGCTTCGTGCTTTGCTTCCATAATAACGGTGGACAGGTCGCGGTATACATTCTTCAATACAATGGCTTTCCGTTCGCTCCAGTGATCTTCCGTGCCCAGGTGTCCTGTTTTTTTTACGGGCGTATCCATTGATACCGGCCGGAAACTTTCCAGCCTGAAATCCCTGGTGTTCCGTTCCAGGTCCAGTTCTATCCAGTTGTACAGCTGGTATTGTTCTTCGTAGCTTTTTTTTATAAAGGGAACCGGGTATATCCTGATGAACACACCATCTTCCCTGAAACCGGCGATGCTCACCTGTTCGTCGTAATGGGAAGATAACGTGGGGTAACTTTTAACTGTGATCAAAACTTTCGTCAAGGGCATGCGCAACATATTTTAAAACAGCCAGCAAAACTAAGGTTAATCATTGAAAATAAAAAAGTTAGCGCAATTTTCAATCGCTTCGTTCATCTCCGGAAAATATAACCGATAGATTTTTCACACGCCCCTATCGAAACATTCTATGATAACTTATCGATCTATTTTGTGTAATTTGTACGCATAAAATTTTAACACATGAGTTTTCAAGATGAGCTTAAGAAACTCTTTGTTGAAGAAAATGAAATACCCGAGGAGTTCCGTATTTCTGAAATTCATCAGAGAGAGTACCTGGTAAATGGGGAGATGAAGGCATGGGATGGACCGGTGAGCGAGGTGTATTCTCCTATTAACATTCCCGGTGCGGATGGCCTGAAGCGCAAGCTGATAGGTACTTACCCGCTGGGCACCGAAAAAGAGGCCTTTGAGGCGCTGGACGCCGCGCTTGCGGCCTACGACAACGGCCGCGGCGAATGGCCCACCATGCGGCTGGATGAGCGCATTAACTGCCTGTCTGTATTTGCCCGTAAAATGACGGAGCAACGTACCCTGATCGTAAAACTGATCATGTGGGAAATCGGCAAATCCTATGCGGACTCTATCAAGGAATTTGACCGTACCATAGAATATATTAATGCTACAATAGATGCGCTGAAAGAGATAGACCGCAGCTCTTCGCGCTTCGAGATCAGGGAGGGCACCATTGCGCAGATCCGCCGTTCGCCATTGGGAGTGGTACTTTGCATGGGGCCGTTCAACTACCCGTTAAATGAAACCTTTACCACGCTGATCCCTGCGTTGCTGATGGGGAACACCATTCTCTTCAAACCACCCAAACACGGTACGCTGGTGCATTACCCGTTGCTGCGCGCCTTTATGGAATCGTTCCCCAAAGGTGTGGTGAATACAATATATGGTCGCGGTGCATCCGTAATACCCGGTATCATGGCCACCGGTAAGATCAATGTACTGGCCTTTATCGGTTCCAGTAAAGTGGCCAACGATCTTCGCAAGCACCATCCCAAGCTGAACCGCCTGCGCGCTGTGCTCAGCCTGGACGCTAAGAATGCCGCCATTATTACGCAACATGCAGATATACAGGTGGCCGTCAATGAATCTATACTGGGCGCATTATCGTATAATGGTCAGCGTTGTACGGCCATTAAAATACTGTTTGTACACCGTTCCATTGCCGATCAATTCAATGCACGCCTCGGTGAAGCCATCAGCAAAATGAAATTCGGTATGCCATGGGAGAAAGGCGTACAGCTTACCCCTGTGGCCGAACCCGGCAAGCCTGCCTATATCCGCGAGGTGCTGGACGACGCCATTGCCCACGGTGCAGCCGTGGTGAATGAAAACGGCGGCGCCACCCATGAGTCATTTGTATTCCCTGCGGTTGTATACCCTGTGAATGATAAAATGAAACTCTACCGGGAAGAACAGTTTGGACCGGTAATTCCTGTAGTGCCTTACGACGAGATAGAAGAACCTATTGACTACCTCATCGAATCCCCGCATGGACAACAGGTAAGTATTTTCAGCAATAACCCTGATGAAATAGCTACCCTGATAGACCCGTTGGTAAACCAGGTAAGCAGGGTGAATATCAACAGCCAATGCCAGCGTGGCCCGGATGTATCCAGGTCCTGTGCACCGATCGGTGCCAGGAAGTGCACTTCCGCACGTCGCGCCGGCTCGCCGAGCAGGCGCA
>JBCNPS010000388.1:0-7399 GCA_039593235.1 Chitinophaga sp.
GTAGTATTGAAGCCCAACGTACCGGCTACTTCTGTACGCATCACCTTCACGGGTGTATTAATGGTAATGGTACTGCCGGCAATGATCACCGCCGTATCTGCATCCGCAGGTACTATGCCGCCCTGCCAGCTGGTAGACAACGACCAGCTGCCCCCGGCGGATGTTGATCTTATCAGTCTTCCGATGGAAGACGGCGTTACCTTGAACGGAACGGACGCATTGGCCACCTTGCCGCGTTGATCATGTACATATACATACAACCGGTAATTGCCTGCCGAGGCTGGCGCCATAAAACGGGCGCTGTCTGCCTGCTGCGAAACAATGAGCCCCGGAAGCGTTGGTAAACTGGCGGCAGGATCGCCGCCTGCCATCACGCTGTTTTCAGGGATGATCAGCCATTCATAACGCAACGAGTCATTATCGGGATCACTGGCATGCACCCAACCCGTGTTGATGGAATTGGCTTCTACAATAACGGTATCCTCCGCATGTTTGCCGTTGAAAAGCAACGAGTCTCTGGTGAGGATCACGGGGGCGTGGTTGGAAGGATATGCTCCCGTCCAGGCATACTGCATTTCATCAGTGGCGCCAAAAGCCTCTCCCAACCGGTTGTACAGGCCAAACCAGGTAACTACATCGCCGGAGGATTGATAGCCCCATACAAATACGAAACCACCAATACAATTATTAGCCGCATTCGCCGCAATATGATCAAGGTACGACTGGCGATACACTACTGCCTTTTCCGTGCTGGTTTGTTCCACCAAAGCGCCCCAGGGCATCTTCCGTTTGGGTTCCGGGTTCATTTGCCAGGTGCCTCTTGGCCCAAACTCAGTGATCATGTAGGGTTTCGTCCAGCCAACAGTTTGCAGGTTGCCCAACACCCCGGGAAGATTAGGCGCATAGCTGTTAATAGAAAGAATATCTAGTTCGGTAAACCGTTCTTTCATTAATTGCATTTTCTTCAGATCGGAATTTACAAATACAGCTGTGGTAACGTGGTTGGTATCTGCCTCATGAATCATCCGCGCAATATCGTTCAGCGCATCCCAGTAAGCAATGTTGTAGGCGGTGTCCAGCGGGTTGTAGTTGGCGTCTGTTTCATTGCCGATAGCCCACATCAGCAATGCGGGGTAGTTTTTGTAGGCGAGCACCTGGTTCCGCATGTTCTCTAGTTGGGCACGCACAGCGGCAGTATCTTCATAATTCATTTCCTGCAATTTCCTGACGCCCAGGCCAAGGCAAACTGTAATGCCGTGTGTATTGGCGCTATCAAGCCATGTACCGGTGGAATCATTAATACTGTAAGTACGGATGGTGTTGCCTCCATAAGCAGATACCTGCAAATAAAAATTATTGGTGGCCGCCCCCCTGATGTGGTAAGGCATACCGCCACGATGCAAAGTATATATCCCGGCGGAATCAGTGAGCGTGGTTTTGATAGCCTGCGAAATTGCGTTGCCCGCAACCACAAGCATCATCATCATAAGTATCAATTTTTTCATAAGTGGAACGTGGTTTTAAAGTGTAACTATATCTACCATTCCTCCAGGTAATCCAGGTCTTTATGAAATGTTTCCTGCATGCCGGTAAGCGACCAGAAAGCCAGTGCCAGGCATATCACGCCCACACTGATACCGGCATACATCAGGGAGCCGCTAAAAAGCACCTGCATAAATTGAAACAGGAAGGTGAGCGGCACTACGGCGCCACGCACAAAATTGGGCACGGTGGTAGTCACCGTTGCCCGGATATTGGTGCCAAACTGCTCTGTGGCAATCGTCATAAAAATTACCCAATAGCCTACGGAGAAACCCAACAGGGCGCATATCCAGTAAAAAAGCTGCAGGCTGATACCGGAGGCCAGGAAATAAATGCTTACTGCCGCCATGCAGCAAAACAGGTACACATACACCACCCTGATCCGGCTTTTTAACAACTGGCTGAGGGCGCCGCTGAAAATATCTCCCACCACAAGCCCGCCATAGCACCAGGCTACTGCTGCGCCGGCATTCACATTGCCTTCAATATGCAGCACCTTGCCAAATTCAGGCGAAAGCGTGATCAATACACCTACCACAAACCAAAGCGGTACGCCAATAAGGATGCAGCGCAGGTATTTAAAAAATCTTTTCCCGTTGGTGAACAGCGCAAGGAAATTTCCCCGGTTCTCCGATTGCTTCGCTGCGCCAAACATGCCCGATTCCGCCACGCCGATACGCAGCAACAGCAATAAAAGCCCCAGACCGCCGCCAATAAAAAAGGTGGTTCTCCAATCAAAATGCTGCGCCACAAAATAAGCCGCCACTGCGCCACTGATACCAACGGCGGCAACAATGGTAGTGGCATATCCTCTTTTTTCTTTCGGCATTAATTCGGCTACAAGGGTAATACCGGCGCCGAGTTCACCAGCCAAACCAAGACCGGCCACAAAACGCCATAACGCATACGCCCATACGCTGCCCACAAAACCATTGGCAATGTTGGCAACGGAATAAAGGAAAATAGATCCGAAAAGTACAGAAAGCCTTCCTTTCCTGTCGCCCAGCACTCCCCAGAGAATACCACCCAGCAACATACCGGTCATCTGTACATTGAGCAATAAAATGCCTTTGTTTGTTACATCCTGGCCGCGCAGTCCTATGGATTCAAGACTGGGAACCCGTACAATGCTGAACAACAGCAGGTCGTAGATATCCACAAAATACCCCAGAGAGGCTACTATCACGGCGGCGAGTATGGCGCCTTTGTTTGACTGTTTCATAGTTATTATCTGTTATAGCTTATTTCCTGTCGAGTGAAAGCACCTGCCCGTCTTTCAGCAACACCGGCTGCAACACCTCGTAAGGCAACTCCTGTACGCTCATGTTACGATCCAGCGCAAGCGCAGCAGCAGTACCGGCAGATTGCCCAAGCACCATGAATACCGGCTCCATACGGATAGAACTGTAAGCCACATGCGAGGCCGACAAACATACCGGTACCAGCAGGTTGTTCGCCTCTGATGATTTCGGTCTTAATGAACGGTAACTGATCGTGTAATAAGTGTTCTTCTGCTTGCCGTAACTGCCTTCGGAATGTACTCTTCCCTGCGTATCTACCACACGGGAAACATAGTGGCAATCCAGCGGGTAAGTAGCTACTGCCACAGCATCCTCTACCGGTTCTTCGCCGTTACAGTTCTTTTCTGTCATTACATAATCGCTCACCATTCTTCTCGCTTCCCTTACATACAACTGGTGAGGGAAGTTGCCATTGTCGGTAAATTCATCTTTAGGTAATCCCCAGCGTTTCATTTCCGTACGCAGGGGATCCGGTACCCGTGGATCGTTACCCAGGAACCAGAGTAAACCTAATACATAATTCTTATGCATTTGCGCAATTTTACTGCGGTCGGTATAATTACCTTCCGGCCACCCGTAATTGGCGCCCACAAAATCGGCCTGGTTGGTATCCGTTTTCTTGTTGGGCATAGGCGTGAAAGAAATGATATTCTTCAGCAGGTAGCCGGGATTCATTTCCAGCATACGCGCCAGGAACTCATACCAGAGCGGCTGGTAGCCGGCCGGTTTTACGATGCTGATACGATTGGCCGGATCGTCGGTCAGCGTCATCCGGTAACAATACGATTGTGTACGGTGATCACCTTCCCCGTTTGCGCCGGGGATCTTCGGTTCCAGGAATGGCAGCACGCCGGAGGAAGGGTCACCTTTTTTTATATAGGGATCAATGGAACGGCCGTCTTTACCGATAATATCATTGAGTTTAATGCCATTCAACGTTTCATTATACACACTGTTGGCTTCCCTGCCGGTGATGTTGGAAACACCGGCCGTTGCCATCAGGTCGCCTTCGTAGGTAGCGTCAATAAAGATCCTTGCATGATAGCGATGACCATTTTCCATTTGAATGGAAACAATACCTGCATCTTTTTTTGTTACTCCTTTTTTCAGCTGCAGCCTTTCTTTATATACCACTGTTACCCCGGCTTCCTGTAACATTTTTTTAAAAATATTTTCCGCTACGCGGGACTCATACACCCACTGCATTTTCAGGGAGTCGTTCTTACCGGAGAAAGTGCGTTTTTTGGAACGCTCAAAAAACACCTCCCTCGACTCGCAGCGCCATGCACTGCTATCGCTGTAGTAAGTATAAAGACGTTGATAGAATTGGCGTGTAAGTCCTCCGGCGCTCCTGAAATTATTCAGGTCGGTGGCCGTAAGCCCCGAAGTGGCCACACCGCCCAGGTGAGCAGTGTTACTGATCAGCAATACCTGTTTATTCATTTTCGCCGCCTGTATGGCCGCCATAATGCCCGCAGGCGTTTCTCCATACACACATACGTCCCAGCGCTGCTGAGCCCATAAGCGGTTGCCGGACAGTATAACAATCATTACTACCAGGCTGCGGATAATTAAGTTCCTCATTTTCGTCAGTATTTAAGCATGAGTATAGCAGCAGGAACAGGTGCTGCCTGTTCCTGCTGCGGAAAAAATTCTAAATCAAAATCCCGGGTTCTGTTCCAGCAAAGGATTGGTATCCATTTCCTGCGACGGGATGGGGAAAAGCGTATCGGATTCACGCACAGTGATAGTAGGATCCTGTGCGTTCATGGCCTGTTTCAGTTTGCCGGTACGCAACAGGTCAAAACGGCGCTGCCCTTCGAAAGCAAATTCAAGTCTTCTTTCCTGCAATACGGAATCCTGGAACGCGGCAGCGCTCAACCCTCCCTGAAGATCTCTTGCAGAAGGCGCATTCAGCGGCAGGCCATAGGCGCGTCTTCTCACCTGGTTAAACGCTTCCAGCGCTTCAGTGTTGCCGGGACTCTGCATATACAACGCCTCTGCAAACATCAGCAACACATCTGCATAACGAACAATGTAGTAGTTGTTGCCTCCATCGTTCACATTCAGCGCCACGGGGTCTTTAAACTTTGCCACGTAATAAGGATTTTTAATCGTGGTGGGCGCTTTAGGATCTGTAGTATAGGAATACTTTATTACGTTTACATCTTTCCTTAAATCCCCTTCCGGGTAAGCATCGTAATGATTTTTTGTAACCGGGTTATCGCCGTTGCCACCAAAGCCCGGGCGTTTGTCAAATGAAGGACGGTAAAAGCCCGCATAACTGCTGGGGATATTACCGGAACCACTCAGGAACTGCACTTCGAAGATGGACTCGGTTTTGTTTTCATTGGCAATCAGGAATACATCCTGGTAAGAAGGCCAGAGTGAATAACGGCCCAGCGCCATCACTTTCCTGGCTTCTTCCACTGCTTTTGAATATTCCTTGCGCGTAAGATAGGTTTTCACGAGCATAGCCATAGCAGCTCCGCTGGTGGCCCTTCCCGCGTTCACCGCATCATTTGCCCCCGGTAAATTTTCCTCGCCAAACTGGAAGTCGGCAATGATCTGGGCGTATATCTCTTCTTCCGAAGATCTTTTAATGGCAAGATTATCCAACGAAGTAGTAGGCTGCAGCAACAGCGGCACCCCACCAAAAAGACGCACCAGGTTAAAATACATGAGTCCCCTTACGAAACGGGCTTCTCCCTGCATGCGTTTCTTTTTATCAGTACCAACAGTGGTCATTGCGCCGATGTTCTCTACGGCAGCATTGGCGCGGTTGATCACCTGGTAGGAAGTGCTCCAGAACTGGTAGAACAGGTTGGTGCCGGCGTCAAAGTTAAATTTATCCAGCGCGGTTTTATCGGTATTACTGGTGTTGCGGCCAAATCCCCATTCACAGTCGTCTGTACCCTGCGACTGTATCACTTCCATAAACTGGTTGTAAAGGTAGGAGCTGGTCATGCCGGAATACACGGCATTAACGGCAGATATCGCATCTGCTTCCGTTTTATAAAAATTGCCGGTAGTGTAGGTGCCTTCCGGAACGCCGTCGAGCTTGGCGCAACCTACCGCCGTTAGCGTAAAAAATATGATGATGAAATAAAATGCAGATCTCATGACAAATAATTTTGATTAGAAGCTGGCATTGATACCAAAAGAAATCGTGCGCGCGTTAGGATAAGCGCCGGAATCGAAGCCCGGGCTTACATTGTCTGATCCATAACGGCTTACTTCCGGATCAAGCCCTGAATAATTCGTGATGGTGAACAGGTTCTGTACATTCACATATACTTTAAGCCCCGCGAGTTTAATGCGGTGCAGTGTTTCCTTATTCAGGTTATATCCTAACTGTACTGTTTTAACCCGCAGGTAAGAACCGTCTTCCACCAGCCGGTCCCAGGAGCGGGAAGTGGGCTTTACCGTAGTAGCACGCGGAATATTGGTGTCGGTATGATCAGGCGTCCAGCGGTCGAGCGTGGTAGTGCTCTGGTTTTGCAGGCCGGTAAGATTTTCCAGCGTAGCGGTGTTCACGTTATACAGCTTGTTACCGTAAACGCCCTGGAGCAATACCATCAGGTCAAATCCTTTCATGGAAAAAGTATTGCTGAAACCGAAAGAGAACTTCGGCTGGGCATTACCCAACAACACGCGGTCGTCGTCATTGATCTTTTTATCGCCATTCACATCCCTGAACCGGATATCGCCTGGTTTTGCTGTTTTCTGGGCGGAAGCATCCACTTCTTCCTTCGACTTAAAAATACCATCGCTGGCAAAACCAAAGAAGGTGCCCAACGGCTGGCCTACCTGCACAATGGTGGACTGGTTAGGACCCTGCCCTGCAAAAAGGCGGTCGACCCCCGCGAGGTCCAGCACTTTGTTCCTGTTGAAAGAAATATTAAAGCCTGTTTCCCAACGTAGGCCCTGTTCTACAGGGGTGGCGTTTACCTGCCCCTGCATGACCTCGGCCTGGTTCTTCACCAGATCGCCATGCGATCGCTCAAGGACACGGGATTCATTCAGAAGAACCGCAATCGGCGTTTTCAGCGAGTGCGCGAGATTACCCACCTGCATGCGGGCGCGCTCGACGATACGCCGGTTGCTGTCGATCAGCGCATTGATCTCATTGGCAAGCGGCAGGATCTCACGCGGAAAATCGCCTTGCAGGCGTTCGCTTTCACCGGCGCGGATGCGTTCCAGCGCGGCGCGCGCCTGGTCGAACTTGCTCTGGGACGCATAGAGCGCCGCGAGGTTGTTGTAGGGCTCGGGCAGCTCGGGCGCATCCTGCGTGAGCTGGGTGAAGGCGGCAATGGCCTCGGCCTGCTTGTTCTGCTCGGTGAGGATCACGCCGCGAAGGAAGCGCATCTGCGGATCGCGGGGCTTGCCGGCGATGTAGGTGTCGGCCTTGGCGAGCGCCTCGGTCGACGTGCCCTGGCGCAGCAGCGCGTTCACGTCGCCGTAGTCGTCGGCGTGTGCGGCACCCATGCCCAGCAGCGCGCAGGCGAAGAGGGCCTTGGCGGCGAGGGCGCGCAGGCGGGAGGCGGGTCGGGTGG
>JBCNPS010000389.1:0-7379 GCA_039593235.1 Chitinophaga sp.
TCCTTTCTTCCATGACCGGCAGCGGCACCGGCGAATTGCTGGATGACGTGGTAACTTTTATTACCCCGGATATGGAAGATGCCAACCAGGATATCAACATTCCTAAAATAGCGATCATCGGTCAGCCTAACGTAGGGAAATCTTCCCTGCTGAATGCACTGGTGGGCGTGGAGCGCAACATCGTGTCTGATATTGCCGGTACTACCCGCGATACCATTCACACCCGTTACAATATGTTCCAGAAAGACTTCATGCTGATTGATACTGCGGGGATCCGCCGTAAAACAAAAGTGAATGAAGACCTGGAATTTTATTCTGTGATCCGCGCCATTAAAGCGGTAGATGAATCCGATGTGGTAATGTTGCTGCTGGATGCTGAAAAAGGTATCACCGCGCAGGATCTCAGTATTTTTAGTCTTGCTGCCCGCAAAGGCAAAGGCGTAGTGATCCTGGTGAACAAATGGGACCTGGTGGAAAAAGCCACCAACACCGCCCGCGACTACGAAAAAACGTTGAAAGAGCGACTGGCGCCATTTTCCGATGTGCCCATCATCTTTACTTCCGTCACAGAAAAGCAGCGTATTTTCAAGGCAATTGAAACCGCCCTGGAAGTGTACGAAAACCGTACCCGCCGGATCCAGACTTCCGTACTGAACGAAGTGATGCTGAAAGCCATTGAAGCATATCACCCGCCGGTGGTAAGAGGGATTCCTATCCGTATCAAGTACGTAACGCAGCTGCCTACGCATACGCCGGCATTTGCCTTTTTCTGTAACCTCCCGGACGACGTGAAAACGCCATACCGTAACTACCTGGAGAACCAGATCCGGACCAAATTTGATTTCAAAGGGGTGCCGCTGAAGATCTTCTTTAGGAAAAAATAAATACTTACCGGAAAAGCTGTAAGCAGATTTTGTATTTTATAAATTTTGCATACCTTTGCGGCGGTTTTAAAAATAAAACAACCTAAAAAATGAAAAAATTATTCGTATTAGCTGCTGCCGCTGGCCTGTTCTTCGTTGCTTGTAACGGTGGTAGCACTCCTGCTGCTGATTCTGCTGCAACTGCACCTGTAGACACTATGAACGCTGCTCCAGTAGCAACTGCTCCAGTTGATTCTGCTGCTCACGTTGATTCTGCTGCTGTAACTGCTCCAGTTGATTCAGCTGCTGCTGCAACTCCAGCTAAGTAAGAGATTATTATAACAATAATATCTTTTCTTGCAAGAAATTAGAAAGCCCATCGCTTATGCGGTGGGCTTTTTGATTTATGCGCCTTCGGCGCGTTAATCTTCGAGTATACTCGCCAGGTTCATCAGTTCGTCTGTTTTGTAGGCGTCTTTGTCGTCGCGGAAGCATTTGGATAGTTCTTCCAGCAGGAATTGTACAATGTGTTTGTTGGATTGCGGTTTGAAGTAGGAGGGCACCGGTGGCACGGATACTCTTTTCAGGTAGGTATCCACATCCTGTTGGGTGTAGATCTGGCCCTGGATGGGATCTATAAAGAAAAGGATGCGATGGTCGCCGGGTTCCACGGGGGTGGAAAAATCAATGTAGCTATCGAAATACGCCAGGATAAACTGCCGGGGGATGTTCACGGCATATACCGGGAGATCCAGCATAGCGCAGAGGCTTTGGTAGATGATCCCGTTGGTAACAGGATTTCCCTTTTTGGATTCTACCACCTGGTTAATGAAAAACTGGTTTTTACGCTGGTAGGAAACTTCTTCTCCTTTAAGGCCGAAATAGTTATAGATCATGCTGTTCAGCACATTGATCTGTTCCAGCGGGGTAAGGTAGTTATTCAGTTCGAGCCATATATTACGTTTGATCCTGTCTATTTCCGCAATGATCGGTGCATCCATAAGATCGGGAAACTGGTACCGGGCGGCCAGTATGGCGCCCTGCATCAGGTCCTGGGATGATGAAAGCCCCCATGCACGCAACGCAGCCTGCAAATCCTGGTAATGAACCCGGTGGATCAGCAGCTCTATCCTTTCCTGAATAGCCTCGTCAATTGTATTCTCCCACAAATTCTCCAGGTTCGGAATGATATCTTTACCGTACAGTAATATTTTACTGGCAACCGTATCAAATACCTCCAGATCCGGATCATCCAACAGGTGGAACAAAGCGTTTATTTCTCTGTTTTCGTTCATACCATTATTATGATCATGTGGTAATCATTAAATAATGTGATCCTGCCGGCAAATTTAATAATAAGCATACTATTCACACTGCAGTTATTATCATTGCCCATTTTCAGCACATTGTTACCACCCGTTATTCAGCTTTCTTCTTCCTCGGAGGCGCCTTTTTCTTAGGCGGATTGGCTTTAACGTCTTCAATGATCGCTTTGGCTTCTTCCACAGTAAGATCAGCGGCGTTATCTATTTTTTCCTTTGGTATCTTATAGTTCTTCAGTCCTTGCTTGATATAAGGGCCATAGGGTCCTTTCAGGATCTGAATTTTTTCCTTTTCAAATATTTTGATGGTCCGTTCATCTTTTGCAGCGCGTTTCTCTGCAATCAATGGGCCTATTTCATCCAGTTCCACGGTATATGGGTCCATTTCCTTTTTCAGGGAATAGAACTTCTTATCGTGTTGTGCATAAGGACCAAAACGGCCGATGTTGATCACTACATCGGAATCTTCAAACTGGCCAATGGTGCGCGGCAGTTTAAATAATTCCATGGCCTCATCCAGTGTAATGGTTTCAATGCTTTGTGTGGCCTTGAGCTTGGCGAAGCGCGGTTTTTCTTCGTCTTCCACACTACCTATCTGGATCATAGGACCATAACGGCCCATACGCGCCACAATCGGTTTACCGGTAGCAGCATCAGTGCCCAGCGGACGTTCGCCCTTTACACGCTCTGCATTTTCGAGAGTGTTTTCCACATCTTTGTGGAAAGGGGAATAAAATTCGCTGATCATCTTATTCCATACCTTTTTACCGCTGGCAATTTCATCAAATTCTTCTTCGATCTTGGCGGTAAAGCCATAGTCCATTACATTATTGAAGTACTGGTTCAGGAAGTCGGTAACGATCATTCCCAGATCGGTGGGGAATAATTTTGACTTTTCTGCACCGGTATTTTCTGCGTCGGTTTGTTTGGTGATCTTATCCGCTTTGAGTAACAGGATGCGGAAATCTCTTTTCACGCCTTCCTTATCCCTTTTCTCCACGTAGTTACGTTTCTGAATGGTAGTAATGGTAGGTGCATAGGTAGACGGACGGCCAATGCCCAGTTCTTCCAGTTTCTTTACCAGGCTGGCTTCCGTGTAACGGGGAGCCGGGCGGGAAAACCTTTCGGTAGCTTTCATTTCTTTCAGATCCAGGGATTGTTTTACGGCCAGCGGCGGTAAGGAACCTTCCTGTTCTTCTGTTTCATCTTCATCGTCGTGGCTTTCCATGTATACTTTCAGGAAGCCGTCGAATTTCAGTACTTCCCCGCTGGCTGTCAGCTCTTCATGGTTGGTAGAGATATCGATCTTGGCGATGGTTTTTTCCAGTTCGGCATCCGCCATCTGGCTGGCAATGGTGCGTTTCCAGATCAGTTCATACAGTTTGCGGGTATCGCTGTCGTCTACCGTGGTGTTTTCCATGTAGGTAGGGCGGATGGCTTCGTGCGCTTCCTGTGCGGATTCATTTTTATTTTTGAATTTCCGGTGCTGGTGGTATTTATCACCGAAACTGGTTTTAATAGCTTTTTCAATTTCACTCACTGCGGTATCCGACAGGTTTACGGAGTCGGTACGCATGTAGGTGATATTACCGCTTTCATACAGCTTCTGGGCCAGCAACATGGTTTTGGAAACGCTGTAGCCCAGTTTGCGGCTGGCTTCCTGTTGCAGGGTAGAAGTGGTGAATGGCGCTGCCGGCGATTTCTTGCCGGGCTTTACCTGGATATCTTTTACGGTATAGGCGGCGCCCACGCATTGCTGCAGGAATTTCTCCGCATCTTCCGCGGTTTTGAATTTACCCGGGCCGTCTGCCTTGAAAGAAATGCTTTTACCATTGATGTCCTTACCGGTGAACCAGGCTTCTACTTTAAAGGTGCTCACGGAATTGAAAGTGTTGATCTCTCTTTCCCTTTCCACGATCAGTCGTACTGCTACTGATTGTACACGGCCGGCCGACAATGAGTTACGCATACTCATTTTACGCCACAGTACCGGGGAGATCTCAAAGCCCACGATGCGGTCCAGGATACGGCGGGCCTGCTGTGCATTTACCCGGTCCATATCCAGCTTGCGCGGATGCTGTACGGCATTTTCTATGGCAGGCTTGGTAATTTCATGGAAAACAATACGTTTGGTCGTTTTCGGGTCCAGGTTCAACACCTCGCACAGATGCCAGGAAATGGCCTCCCCTTCACGGTCCTCATCCGTTGCCAGCCATACCTCATCGGTATCCTTCGCCAGCTTCTTCAGCTCTTTCACCACCTTTTCCTTGTCGTCCGGGATCACATACTTAGGCTTGAAGTTATTTTCAATGTCTATCCCCATGTCATCCTTCTCCAGGTCACGTATGTGACCGAAGCAGGACTTGACTTCGAAGTCTTTGCCCAATATTTTTTCTATGGTCTTGGCTTTCGCCGGGGACTCAACTATAACTAAATTTTTTGCCATGTATGCTTCTTTAATGTGCTGCTAAATACGCAAAATTCTATTAAATAATTACTTCAACGAAGTCCGCAAAATATAAAAGTACCATCAAATTAAAAAATAAGGTCACTTTTAAACGTTAAAATACGTTGTAATCTAATGAAAAAAACGGGTACCCGCTAAAACACGTATCTTAGGAACCACGAATCAGATCGATACCGGCGGTTTGTTATTTTAAAATTAAATATAATGGATGTAGTTATCGTTGGCACTGGCAATGTTGCGCATTGTTTCGGACATCTCCTCAAAATTCATGGTCACCAGGTAAAGCAGGTGGTGAGCCGGCAGAAAGACCATGCCAGGGAGCTGGGAGAGATGCTTCATGCAGATTATACAAACGATCTGCAGGATATAAATATGGACGCGGACGTGTACCTGCTCGCGGTAAGCGATGCGGCCATCCCGGAGCTGAACGACGAACTGCGCCTGGGAAAGCGTATGGTAGCCCATACGGCGGGGGCGGTGCCCCTGGGCGCCATTTCCCGGATATCGTCCAATACGGGAGTGGTGTACCCTTTACAATCTATCCGCAGGGAGGTGAAAAATTACCCGCCTATCCCGGTGATGCTGGAAGCCAGCAACGACGAGGTGCTCAGGCGCCTGCAATCGCTGGCCCAGAGTATTTCCGGCAGCGTTACCGTTACTAATTCCGAGCAGCGGTTAAAATATCACCTCACCGCCGTGCTGTGTAATAATTTTACCAATCATCTTTTTGCACAGGCAAAGGCTTATTGTGAAAAGGAGCAGCTGGATTTTAATTTATTGCAACCTATTATAAAGGAAACCTTTGACCGCCTGGAAAAATTTGCACCGGAGCAGGTACAAACAGGTCCGGCATTGCGGCAGGATGATACCACCATGAGCCTGCACCGCGACTTGCTGGCCGGCGATCCCTACCTGCAGCTGGTTTACCAGGTGATGTCCGACGCCATTTACCAGTTCCATAATAAATAGGGAATAATCGGTTGTTAATGCGTAATTGGCTATTTTTGGCCCCATGAACGTATTGGCTTTATTTAAATCTATTACCACCTTTGTATTGGATGTGGATGGTGTGCTTACGGATGGTACCCTGCAATTACTGCCTGGCGGCGAAATGTCGCGCAGAATGAACATAAAGGATGGCTATGCGCTGCAACTCGCAGTGAAAAAGGGTTATCGCGTGGTAATCATCTCCGGGGGAAAATCAGAGAGCGTAGTAAGCAGGTTACAGGGACTGGGTATAAAAGATATCTTTACGGGGGTACACGATAAGCAGGAGAAACTGCAGGATTATGTTTTTGAAAATGATCTTCGCTGGGACGAGATATTATATATGGGAGATGATATCCCGGATTATCTGCCTATGCAACTGGTAGCTTTACCCACCTGCCCCGCAGATGCAGCAGCCGAAATAAAAAGTATTTCGAGATACGTGTCCCCTCTGCCCGGGGGCCATGGTTGCGTAAGAGAAGTAATGGAAAAAGTATTGAAACTGAACGGACATTGGTTAATGGATGAAGGAATCGCATCGAAATAATAAAAGATAAAACTATGAAGCTCTGGGCTGCATTTTTTAAGCTGATCAGGTACCCGAACCTGGTATATATTGCCCTCACCCAGTTTTTACTGCAATACTGCGTAGTGGAGCCGGTGTTGCGCAGCTCCGGCGAAGAGCCGTCGCTACCGGTGCCCCAGTTTGTTTTACTGAGCCTGTCTACCGTGCTGGTAGCCGCTGCGGGTTATATTATCAATGATTACTTTGATATTAATATAGATATCATCAACAAGCCGGATAAGATGGTGCTGGATAAAATCATCAGCCGGCGCTGGGCAATGGCCTGGCACACCATGCTTAACCTGGCCGGCGTATCGCTGGGATTTATGGTGGCGTGGAAAACCGGGCAGTTCTATCTCGGTTTTACACAAGTGATCTGTTCACTGTTGCTCTGGTTTTATTCCACTTCTTTTAAAAGACAGGTGCTGATCGGGAATGTGATCATTTCCCTGTTAACCGCCCTGGCGGTGGTAGTGGTGGGTTTTTATGAAAGCCAGATCTATCACAGCTTTGAAGCCATCATCTCACCCACCGGCAGGAAGTTGATCCAGATCATCGGGGTATATGCATTATTTGCTTTCCTGATTTCCATGGTCAGGGAAATTGTGAAAGACCTGGAAGATATGATGGGCGACAGTAAAGACGGATGCCGTACTTTGCCCATCGCCTGGGGCGTACTGGCTGCCAAGCGTTTTTGCAACGCCCTTTTGCTGGCACTGATCATTATTATTCTCCTGGTGGAAGTCAGGGTATGGATACTGGGCTGGTATGTGGCTATCGGCTACCTGCTCCTGTTTGTGCAGGCGCCCTGCGTTTATATTTACGTGGCGCTGAAAAAGGCCAGCCTGCCGGAACATTATCACAAGGTAAGCTCACTGGTAAAAGTGATCATGCTCACCGGTATTTTATCAATGATCTTTTTTAAACTTTATTTATAGAGATGTATAACCGTGCACCCGTTGTCCTGGCTTCCCAGTCGCCGCGCAGAAAGCAACTACTGGAACAGGCCGGCATTCCTTTCCAGGTGAAGGTGATAGAAACAGCAGAAACTTTTCCTCCTGAATTAGCCATTGCAGATATTCCTGTTCACATTGCAAGACAGAAAGCTGCCGCTGTGCAGGAGCTGTGCGCGCCCGGCGATGTTATTATTGCGGCAGATACCGTGGTGGTGCTGG
>JBCNPS010000039.1:0-22502 GCA_039593235.1 Chitinophaga sp.
AGAACGGAAGCATCAAACAACTGGTCGTTTGCTTCGAGCACAAAACCGCCGATCAGTTCAGGGTTCACGGCTGTTTCCAGCTGTACCTGCTGCGTGGTTTCACTGGCAATTTTCTGTTTGATCACATCCAGTGTGGCGTTATCCAAAGCAACAGCAGTAGTGATTTTCACCAGGCTGATGTTTTTCAGTAACATGTACTGGCGTGTAAACTCGGTGGTCATTTCAGCCAGCGCGCTTTCACGGCCTTTGCTTACCAGCAGGTTTACAAAAGAGCTGGTAGTAGCGCTGATACGGCCTTCAAATATGGCGGCCAGTATTTTCTGTTTCTTATCAGCCTTTATGATAGGGCTTTTAAGTAAACTCACCACATCAGGGTTGCTTTTCATCACCTGTTGTAAGAACAGCATGTCTGTATGCACCACTTCCAGCTGGTTCAGTTCCTGAGCCAGGCTTATCAATGATTTTGCATACCGGGATGCTAAACGGGGATTCTGCATATTATAAAAGCTTTTAGCTTGCAGCGTTCGGCGTTAGCTGTTTAACAGCCGGGCGCCAGCCGCTGGTATCTTAGTTCAATTTGATTTCTTCCGCCAGTTGTTTCACGTAACCTTCCTGTGCTGTTTTATCAGCCAGTTCTCTTCTCAGTACTTTCTCCGCTACTTCGATCACGAGATTACCTACCTGGTTCTTCACATCCGTTAACGCAGCCATTTTCTGGTTTTCGATAGCAGTATATGCTTCACTGATGATCTTCTTTGCTTCTGCCTGTGCCTGGGTTTTAGCTTCGCTGATGATCATATCCTTCGCGTCTTTTGCTTCTTTCAGGATCTTGCTTCTTTCAGCTTTAGCTTCCGCCAGCACATGTTCATGTTCAGCTTTCATCTGGGCCATTTCTTCCTTTACTCTTTCAGCAGTGGCAATAGAGTCGGTGATGGAACCTTCCCTTTCCTTCAGGGTAGCAAGGATGGGAGTCCAGGCAAATTTTTTCAGGATCAGGAAAACGATGATGAAAATGAGTAATGAAATAAGAAACAAGCCTAACGCGGGTTGCAACAGATCCATATAATTAGAATTTTATTATTTTTTTATGTTGATATTTTCTGGATTCAGGTAGATGATTTGTCTGTAACAAAAGATTACTGCATCCATTGCCCTGTGCGCCGGATGCAGTAAAAAGTTTGGCTTACAGAACTACCGCCAACAGACCAGCGATTACACCGAAGAGAGCAACACCCTCAACCAGCGCAGCAGCCAGGATCATGTTCGCACGGATGTCGTTAGCAGCTTCTGGTTGACGAGCGATAGACTCCAGAGCGCTCTTACCGATGTTACCAACACCAATACCAGCAGCGATAGCCGCGATACCAGCACCAACAGCACCACCAGCTTTAGCCAGACCAGATGCAGCAGCAGCCTGCAATAAAATAGACAAAAGTGCCATAATGAATATGTATTTGAATTATAAAAAATTTCGAACTAATAAAAAGCGGTTGGCATTTAACTTTCAGGCAAAAGGCTAAAAGTTAATTCCGTATGCTTAGTGGTGTGCCTCATCATGTGCACCTTCCATAGCCTGGCCAATAAATACGGCTGTCAGGTTAGCAAAAATGAACGCCTGGATAAATGCCACCAGCAGTTCCAGCATCATCATCACAATGTTAAACAGAACAGTGATAGGCAGGAAGCCGTAACCAGCTACCTTATTTAAAGATCCAAAAATAAACACCAGGGATATAATACTCAGGATAATAATGTGACCTGCCAGCATGTTGGCAAATAACCTGATCATCAGTGATATTGGTTTGGTAAATACACCAATCAGCTCTACCGGCGCCAGGATGAACTTAACGCCAAAAGGAACCGGGGGATTGAAAATGTGAGCCCAGAAATGCTTATTGCTGCTGAACAGGATGGCAATAAAGCTGATGATAGCCAATGCCGAAGTTACCGCCAGGTTACCCGTTACGTTGGCAGAACCAGGTAACAGCCCCAACAGGTTGTTGATCAGGATAAAAAAGAATATGGTAAGAATAAAAGGCGTATACCTTTCTGCATGTTTACCGGGAATATTAGGCTTTACCACTTCATCGCGCATAAAAATGATCACCGGCTCCATAAGGCTCTGGAAGCCCTTCGGCGCTTTCTTTGATCCGCGCACCCGGTAAGCTTTTGCTACACTCAGCATCAGCACTACCAGCAACACTGCAGCAAGGATCATGGAAGTGATGTTCTTGGTCATGGAAAAATCGTAGATCTTCTCATCAGTAGGGTTGCCGTTAGCATCTACCGCAATCACCTGACCGTCCAGGTATTTGGCAGGATCCAGCCCTTTTTCATGCAGGTAGTGCGAATTTACCAGCTGGTAACCGTCGTATGCTTTATGACCGTGTTCAAATTTAGAAGAGGAAAATACAGAAGTTCCCCGTACAGTATTGTAAATAATTACCGGTAACGGGAGGGTTACGTGGGTTTCACCCATGCTGAACAGGTGCCAGTCGTGGGCGTCCTTTACGTGTCCGAGAATTACTTCCTTAGCATCAAATTTTTTAGTCTCACCTTCTTCTCCCCCCTTACCTTCTTCTCCTTCATGAGACGCAGCTGTAGCTGTTTCATGGTGGGAAACCTCCTGTGCAAAGGAAAAATTACTAAAACTGTGAAGGCCTAAAACCATCACAAGTGCTACCATTCTATGTTTGAACCAATTGAAAGAAATCACCGTTTTCTGAAATTTTGCGCAAAGATACTCGTTTTTATCTTCAAAATTAAGCGACTACGGAAAAAAAGTAAGATATATTGTAATTATATTGATAACCAGTCTATTGCAGGTAAAAAACGACCCTTTTTTTAATTAAAAAAGGCTGTCGAAATCAACAGCCCGGGAAACTATTTCATATTAATATTTTTATCATTCATTTAACCTCCGCTTCGTGATATTTCACATCCGTCATTTACAATTTATATCAGAAGCGGCTGGCTATGGCTCCAATAACATCCCTACACCTTGCTCACATTGAACTGCATACTATGCAGTTTGAAATAAAAGCCTTCCAGTTTCAGGAGCTCGTCATGGGTGCCCATCTCCTTAATTTCCCCTTTATCCAGCACGATAATTTTATCGGCCTTGCTAATGGTGGAAAGCCGGTGAGCGATAATGATAGCGGTACGGTCCGCAATCAGCTTGTCGATCGCCTGCTGGATCATCATTTCCGATTCGGTGTCCACAGAAGAAGTGGCCTCATCCAGCACCAGTATGGCAGGATCGTACAGCAACGCCCGTACAAAAGAGATCAGCTGCCGCTGGCCCAGGGAAAGCGTGCTTCCCCGCTCCATCACCTGATAGTCGTACCCGCCGGGTAACTGCATGATGAAATCATGGATCCCTATCAGCCGGGAAGCCTCTTCCACCTTTGCCCTGCTGATATTACCATTATGCAGCGTAATGTTATCATAAATAGATCCCGCAAACAGGAACACATCCTGCAATACCACCCCAATTTTACTACGCAACGATTCCAGGGAGTAAGCGGGCAGTTCAATATCATCTATCTTGATACTTCCCTTCTGTATTTCATACAACCGGTTAAGAATACTGATAATAGTGGTTTTACCGGAACCGGTATGCCCTACAATTGCCACCGTATCGCCCGGCTTTGCATGAAAGCTGATATTTTTCAGCACATAACGCTCATCTACATACGCAAAGCTCACATTGTCAAAGGTAATAGCCCCTTTCATGTTTGCTGCGGACTGATGCCCCCTGTCCGGGATATAATCCTGGTTATCCAGCACTTTAAACACCCGTTCGCTGGCCACCATACCCATTTGCAGCGTATTGAACTTGTCTGCCAGCATCCGCAGCGGGCGGAACAGCATATTCAGGTACATAATGAAAGCGATCATCACACCCTGGGTAACCTCGTAATTCAATACCTTGTTGGCGCCCCACCATACCATTAATCCCAGTGAAATAGCCAGGATAATTTCCACCACCGGGAAAAAAACGGAGTAGGCAAAAATAGCATCGATATTCGCTTTACGGTGTTCTTTATTAATATGCTTAAAACGGGCGAACTCCCTTTTTTCCGCGGTAAATGCCTGCACCACCACCATTCCCGTAAGGTGCTCCTGCACAAAGGCATTCAGGGCCGACACGGCGTTACGCACCCTGTAAAAGGACTTATTCACGCTTTCCTTGAAGATGTAAGTAGCAAAGATCAGCACCGGGAAAGGCGACAGGCTGATAAGCGTCAGGCGCCAGTCTTCCATAAACATCACTACCAGTATGGCAATGATCATCAGCAGATCCGCCACAATAGAAATAATGCCCTCGGAAAACACATCGTTAATGGCCTCAATATCATTGATCGTCCTGGTAGTGAGCGTACCAATGGGGGTTTTATCAAAAAACGCCAGGTTCAGGTGTACAATCTTTTTATACACTGTTACGCGCAGGTCTTTCACCACAGATTGTCCCAGCCAGTTGGTGAGGTAGGAAAAATAGAACCGCACCACGGTTTCCAGCAGCAGCAACCCGATTTGCACAATCGTTACCAGGATCAGCATCTGCATCAGCTGGCCGGCTATATACTTATCTACCGTTACCTGGATCAGGTATGGACGCAACGGGGAAATAGCGGCCAGCACTACCGTTAATATCATGGAGATGTAGAAGGATCGTTTGTAAGGAGCCGCGAATGAGAATATGCGCCGTAATAAACTGAAATCAAATACTTTCTTTACCGCAAGATTTTCCAATGTGCCAGGTTTAAACTATGTAACAAACCTACGATAAAAAATAATTACGCCGGGGCTTAGGGTTAACGGTGAGTCATACAAAAAAAGAAGGCGCAGGGTTGCTGCGCCTTCCGGGAAAATATTTGTGGATTTTACTTCTTTTCATCTTTCATAATCTGCTTGTAAGCCTTAATGAATATGGCGCCCAGGTTCTTATGCGGCGGTACATAATCGCTGAAAAGATCCTTGTTACGGGCGTCCCCGGCAAACCGTTTGGTGAGCTGCGCCCACATGATCACCCAGTCCACATTTTTGCCGGAACGTACCTGGTCTTCCAGGCTATGGATGATCGGTTCATTTACGAAACGGGTACCTACCTGTTTGGAGGAAATGATATGCGCCTCCGGCGATTTTTCCAGTACGGTGGCCAGGTTATGATAACCACCGCAGGATCCCAGCACTACTATCTTGGCAGAGCTCTGCAGGTTATCAAGGGTGGTGTTGATATGATAGCTATGTCCGCGGTGAATGAAAATAGTAGGATGAATATCGTTTTCATCCAGGTATTCAGACAGTTTGGAGATGGCTTCTTTATCTGCCGGTTCATCTGTTGGCAGGTTCGCATAAATAGTAGTGGGCTTTCCTTTCAACGAAGTGATGGTAGTCCAGTATTTATTTTTGCTCACTCGCCAGTCGGACGAAGGGAAATTGGTCATGAAGCTGGCGTATGACTCCTGCCCGTCTTTATCTCCATAAAAAAACACCTGTTGGTACACCCTTCCGCTGTCGCTTTCCAGTGTATTGAAGTTCACATAGTTGATGGGCGGTAACTGCAGCTTGGCGGCCATATCCGTAGCTTTAGACGAATCGTTCTCTGTTTTGGATTCTGTTTCAAACAGGCTGCTGAGCAGCTGGTAAATAACAGTTCCGCGTTTATCGCTATGTTTTCTTACATAATTCAGGTTTTTCTTTACTTCCACACGGAGAAATTCCAGCAGTTTCTCATCCCGGATACTACCAAAAGAGTTAGCAACATCTACCGCGTCTTCCAGGTCTTCGGTTTTTTCCAGGTTCTGCACGTATTTCTGCATGAGATAGTTGGAATTTTCCGGGGCCATGGATTTCAGGAAATTGTCCAGCGTATTGAAACCGGCGGCCATGGCGATGAACTTTTTGAAACGGTCGAAGTTCACTATCATCAGTAAGCTGTCGCCGCGCGGAGGCTTCATACGGAGCATCATCTGGTCGTACAGGCCGGCATTATTGTGATTGGTATAACTCGAAGTATACAGTTCTTCCTGCCCGTTGATGATGAGGTAATACAGTTCTTCCGGTGTAAAATTCTTAACGATGGCAAACCTTACCGGGGCCGGTTCCTCATGCAGATCGTTTACAGAGCGGATATACAGCAGCGATTTTGCCTGCATATTTTCCATCATAGCTTTCAGGCCATATGGGTTCTGACCGTCGCTTTTCATCTTCTGCAACGCGATAGTGGATTTCACCATCTGTTTGAAATACTGGTAGTCGTTGTCTACCACGGGTTCCAGTTTCTCAACGGTAGTGGTGCCGGCCAGGAGCTCATCGATGAAAGGGAGTATCCTGGTACTTTGGGACGACTGTCCTATACGCACAATCTGCTGTACTATCGGATCCTGGTTACGTTTAATGGCACTGGCCATTGGGGTGTAGGAGGTGGCATAGGTAAGTATCTGGTTGGGATATTTACGCGCCACAGCTGCTATAATGGAATCGGTGCCCGGATAGTTGAGATAATCCACCAGTTTGGGCATTACGGTTTCCAGGTTACTAAAGGCATATTTGGAGAACACCTGTCCCCTGGCTTCTTTGTAGCCGGGGTTATCATGAAACGATTCGATGATCCTTTCGGAAGCGTCGTAAGAAAGATTATTGATATAGGGCAAAATGCTTTGTCCTTTGATGTCTGCGTGCATCATATTGCGGAACGCCGATACCATGGCGGGGGCTTCTTCCGGATCAATTTTACTGCGTGCACGTTTCTGGTTGTAATCTTTCACCATTACATAAATAGCAGAGAGGTACTTTACTTTCAGCCGGTGATCCAGTGAATCGTTGTCCTCTATTTCCTGTTGCATATCATCCACTTCCTTTATCAGGGCATTGGTCACCTGCAGGTTAGTGGTCTGATCCTCTGAAACTTTCACGAGGTCATCCGCTTTCCCGTCGAACTTGGCTGCAGCGGCCTGCTCTTTGTCGATGTTGTCATGAAATCCCTGTCTGCTGATTGGAATCGGGTGGTGACTGCTTTGCGCCTGCATCTGGTTGGTTACCAGTACTGTCAGCGCGATTATTAATAAAAATCTTCTCATACTAATGTGATCTTTTCCCAAGGACCAGATAGCAAATTTACAACCAAATACAGAGTTTGTCAGCATTTGGTTACTATCTATTGTTTTTTAAGAAGAAATATATTTACAATATTTTATCTGTAAGTAGATGATCAAAATTTGCCGGTATTCTCTTCCGGGAAGACACAAAACGATTTATTTTTTTCATAATCATAAGGCTATGAATAGTGAATAGTTAGCATATTGATACCGCATTGTTATTTGACGTACCTTGCCGTGGAGCGCGGAAAACCAGTCTGATATTGAATTAACAATTTCATAATGTTAATTTTCCATTAATCACGGAGATGGCTTTATAATTTTGTCCCGTCTTTTTAAAAGCAAAATTTATGATAGACCAAGCGGTTGCAGGAAAAATTCTGGTAGTAGATGACGAGTTGGATATTCTGGAAATTATCAGTTACAATCTTAAAACAGCGGGTTACGATACCGTAACAGCGAAAGACGGCAGCGAGGCTATCCAGAAAGCAAAGATATTCAGACCGGATCTGATTATGCTGGATATCATGATGC
The DNA here is from genome assembly GCA_039593235.1 of Chitinophaga sp. Lineage (GTDB taxonomy): Bacteria > Bacteroidota > Bacteroidia > Chitinophagales > Chitinophagaceae > Chitinophaga. The sequence continues at coordinate 7,638 of JBCNPS010000039.1, forward strand.
CGAACAAGAACGGGATCGATACCTGTCGCGAAATCAGGAAAATCCCTGAGTTTAAAGACACGATGGTATTGTTTTTAACTGCGCTCAATGATGAAAAGTCGGAAGTAGACGGGTTAAATATGGGAGCAGACGATTACATTGCCAAACCCATTAAACCCAAATTGCTGGTAAGCCGTATCAATGCGCTTTTCCGCCGTTTGCACAAGCCCGAGGAAACCCGCGTAACATTGGGCGACCTGATCATCGACCGGGAAAAATTCACCGTTACTTACAAAGGACAGGAAATCATCCTGGCAAAGAAAGAATTTGAGCTGCTGCAGTTACTGGCGTCCAAACCCGGCCGTGTATTCCTGCGCAACGAAATATTGAACCAGGTATGGGGTACTGAGGTAATTGTAGGCGACCGTACCATTGATGTGCATATCCGTAAAATACGCCAGAAAATAGGCATCGATTTAATCACGACTGTAAAGGGCGTGGGCTACAAATTTGAAATGTAGTTTACCGACCGTTAGCCTTCAGCTGCGGCATTCCCGCCGCGGTGTACTCAAATCCCACCAAAACATATTCGTTGGCAGCTAAATACTGCTGGCTAAAAGCTATTACTGTTGTCAAGTAAAAAATTTAAAGTAATTTCCCATTATTACCTTAATTACTCACTTTGGAGTATGTTTAAAGCAAAAAACCTGTCCCCCCAGAAGTTAGCGGGGTTTACAGCCCTTATTATTTCTGCCGTTATAGCGTTGGGCAGCCTGGTAATAGACGGCAACTGGAAAGTAGTAGTGGGAGCCTTTGTGCTTACTTTCCTGGTGTCATATTACCTCTATCTCTACACCCTGCAGAATTTTATTTACAGGAAAATAAAGCTGATCTATAAATTCATTTACCAAACCAAGGCATCAAAAAGAGAAGAGTTTTTCCAAAAGAATATTCTCCCTTTAAAAACCATTGAAGAGGTAAGTGAAGATGTAGAGAAATGGGCCAGCCAGAAAAAAGAAGAACTGGAAAACCTCCGCCGGAATGAAGAGTTCCGTAAGGAATTTCTCCTGAACCTTTCCCATGAGCTGAAAACGCCCATTTTTGCCGTTCAGGGCTATATTCACACATTGCTGGACGGGGCGCTGGAAGATCCCAATGTAAATAAGCTGTTCCTGAAAAACGCCACCAAGAACATTGACCGCCTTTGCCGGCTGATCGACGACCTGGATGAAATATCCAAACTGGAAAGCGGGGAAATGACCGTAAATGCAGAAGTATTCGTTATCCAGGACCTGATCAAAGATGTGTTTGATACCCTGTCGCTGAAGGCCAATACCAAAGGCATTAAGTTCAGTATCAAAAAAGGCTGCGAAGCACCGCAGCCGGTATACGCCGATAAAGAAAAGATCCGGCAGGTGCTCATTAACCTGGTAGACAACTCTATTAAATACGGTAAGCCGGATGGGCACACCATTGCCAGCATTTACAGCATGGATGGTAAAAGAGTGCTGATAGAAATTTCCGATGATGGGATAGGTATGGCGGAGGAACACCTGCCACGTGTATTTGAACGGTTTTACCGTACAGACAGGGCGCGTAGCCGCGACATTGGCGGCACCGGCCTCGGACTGGCCATTGTTAAGCATATTGTGGAGGCTCACGACCAGTCCATTACCGTACGCAGCAAGCCCGAAATAGGCAGTACGTTCGGGTTTACAATGGAATCAGGAAGAGAATAAAATAACATTACCAATAAAGTAAATGGGCAAACAGGTGCTGGTCCTGTTTGCCCATTTACTTTTATAATAGGACTGTTAAAAACGATACTGCATCCTGCAGGTAAGCACATTGTCCGGCAGGTCATCTTTATATCCTTCCAGTTCCGTGCTTTCATTGGTAACCCAATCGTAATACACCATAAATTTCAGGTGTTCATTGGCATAGTAGAGGTAGCCGATGCCTACCGTGTTATAGCGTATATCCGCGGGAGTGAGCCCAGCACCGGGGGCGCCGATCTCTTTACCTTTTACTTTTGTGTTGGGGTCGTACCAGTCGTATTTCAGTACCGCCTGGTGCTTTATGCTGCCAATGTTTTGAATATAATAAAGATAAGCGCCGTCAAAATTACGGATATACAGCGGCTGTAAACTCCCGTCCGGTGCTACCGGGATGGCGCCCGGTGTTTCCGTAGTTAAGGCGGTGGCTGTTTGTTTACCCCGGAGATACTCCGCCCGGAACTGGGTAGAGCCTTTCTCTTCGCCATTAGAGATCTTCCATTGTACATCTGCTCCGAAATAGTGCCGGGGAGCGATTTTCCCTACATTGGCCACCGCAGAATCCACCATAAAAACCGGTTTCCCGCCGGCATTGCTCATCGTGTGAATTTGTTTGGTAAACTGCTGCATACCGCCATACAACACAGATGCTCCGCCCGATAACTGGCTTTGGGTTCCTTTTATTTTCCGGGGTTTTATAGCAATGCGTCCGATAAAATCTTTATGGCTGTCGAAGTCCGTAGTAGCTGTGAGCCCCTGCCCGTTAAAGGCACCCGCATCTATTTTCAGGAAACTCAAAGAGTGATCTTTACGGCGGGGTTCAAAGGAAACCATTGCTCCCAGGTCACGCTCTGTTTTCATCAGGATCTGCGACATCCGTCCACGCTCAGGGGTTTCACGGTCGGCCGACGACAGGTTTACTTCATAACCGAACGGACGGGCAAACATGCCTCCTACCAGCGAGAACAAATTAAATTTCGTCTCAAAAAAACGACCATAGAAATCGCGGATATTTACCCCTCTTTCTGTACCATCGAACTGGAAAGCAAACTGCACCACCGGCATATCCTCTTTGTTATAGCGTTCATAATCCACCCGGATACGTCCACGGCGCAAAGTAAAACGGTTATCGGAGGCTGCCGCGAAATCTCCGGCGGCATAGCCCCGGGCGCCCCTCGACTGCGCCATCTGGAATTGTGGCTGAATATACCCGCTGAACCGCAAAGCATCATACTTCATATACATGGATATCATCCCCTTTCCCATTTCGGTGGTAGTGTCGATCATATCCATCAGGAATTGCGCACGGGCGGTTCCCGTGAAACATAACATCAGAATAACGATCGGAAAAAATCTGGCAGTGCGCATCAGGTGCTGAAATTATTGCGCAAAAGTATAGAATTAGCCTCTATTTAACCGGGTTGTTTACACTTTGCGCAATAAATCATTAATGGCTCGTTAATCCATTCCTGTTGCGGCTGGCTTACCTGTTGCCTTTATACTTTGAAGTAAATTGAATGACTCCAAAATCATGTCTCTATGAAACCATCAACTTTTAACCATTGGGAGAAAAAAATACAACTGGCTATTTCATTATCCCATGACGATCCACAGGGCGACCGGGGCCTCAAGGAAGTGGCTGCGCTGATCAGCGAATCTGTTGACAACTTCTCGCATAAATTTGCGGAGATGTACGGCAATTCTTACATGAATTTCACAAGAAGACGAAGAGTGGAAGCGGGCGCAGGATACCTCCGGCACAGCGATTACAGTGTGGGACTGATCAGTGAAATGTGCGGATACACCCAATCCAGCTTTACCAAAGCATTCCGGGAGTTCTTTAACGAAGCCCCCATCAGCTTCCGCAACCGGCTTCACCTGGAAAGTGAAAAGAATACGCTGGAACGCACCAAAATTGCCTCCACTCCACACGATGATCCACAGCATCTCATTTTCACCACAGACCGTACAGAAGACATCAGGCTGGAGGACTACCAGCTGTATTATAATATTCTCCCCAGGAAGGGCGACCCGGTAAGAACAATGGTGGAATACCTCAGTAATTATCAAAAGCAGCTTTATGCCATTAAAACATCATTGGAACTGCCCGGCGCCATGATCATTACCGGTACCCTGGATATAGTGCCCGTTACAGATTATTCAAGAATGATGATGTATGTGGGTATCATGATTCCCATACAATACCGGTACGACAAGGCGCATAACCAGGTACGCAGCGCATTCCAGGAACCATATAGTCTTTTTACAAAACGTGTTCCCGGTGGCTATTATAAAAAACTGCCGGTGCCTATGGATTTCGCAGCGGCCGGCCTGCCCATGTATGAGTTTATTAACAACAGCTGCCGCGCAGGATACTTTAAAATGAGCGGTAACCATTTCTTCATTTCGCTTACAGGCGAAAATGATTCCGAGATCTACATTCCCTGGCAGAAACGGTAAAACGTATTAAAACTGGAAATAGATTGGTATCATAGGCTGGGTACTTTTCACCTGCACCAGTAACCAGATGAAAGCCACCATAATGGCTACACTGCCTGCCACCGGGATACGGCCCAGTATTTTTTCCAGGGAAAACTCCACTTTGGAAGGAAGGAAATGTAATATAAAGCCCAGTATCATTACCCAGAATACGGCGGTATAACCATTATACAGTTCCAGGGCTATCTCCGGCTGGAAATCGTATACTACCTGGTGTATCAGCGACCACGCGTCATGAAAAGTGGCGGCCTTGAAGAATACCCAGCAGAAGCAAACAAAATGGAAAGTAATAAGCACACCGATGATCTTAAAGAAAGTGGCTTTCCACCCGGTGATCACCTTTTTGCTCTTCTTCAGGTAATCGATCCGCACCTTATCAATAGCCAGCGCACTACCGTGCATAGCTCCCCAGAAAATGAAGTTCCAGCTGGCGCCATGCCAGAAACCGCCAATCAACATGGTTAGCGCCAGGTTGATATATTGGCGCACCTTTCCTTTGCGGTTGCCCCCCAATGGTATGTACAGGTAATCCCGTAGCCAGCTGGACAACGAAATATGCCAGCGGCGCCAAAATTCCGTAATGGAAGAACTCTGGTACGGAGAATCAAAGTTGGCAGGGATCTTAAAGCCGGTCCACCGCGCAATACCCAATGCCATATCCGAATAACCGGAAAAGTCGCAATAAATTACTAACGCATAACCATACACGCCCATTAAACACTCCAGGCCGGTATGCTTGCTGGGATCATCAAAAATATATTGGACGAAGTTCTGGTAAATAAAATCCGAGATAATGATCTTCTTAAATAATCCCCCCATGATCAGGTACATTCCCTTACCAATGTCTTCTGAGCTGAGACGGTAAGGCATTGAGATCTGCGGGATAAAATCCGCCGCACGCACAATAGGACCCATCATCAGTTTCGGGAAAAAAGACAGGAAGAAAAGGTAGTCCATAAAATTATCTACCGGCTTGATTTCATCCCGGTACACATCTATGGTATAACTAAGATTTTCAAAAGTATAAAAAGAAATACCAATAGGCAGGATCAGCTTCAGGGTGGAAATATGCCCTGCGGTGATATCGTTGATGATCCCGATAAAGAAGTTGGTATACTTGAAATAGAACAGCAACCCGATGTTCAGGAAAATACTCAGGATAAGCAGTGATTTCTTTACTTTTTTATCCGGGCTTTCATGGATCCATCTCGACAAATTAAAATCTACAATCGCTGAAAGTATGACCAGACCTACGTAATAGCCGCAGGCCTTATAAAAGAAATAGAGTGAGAATACAGTATACACCCATACCCTGGCGGTTTTATTCCTGCTTACCAGCAGGTAACACATCAGGAATAGCGCAAAATAATAAAAGAAGAACCCACTGTTAAAAAGGACCGGGTCTGACTCATGGTACGACAGTTGGTATAACAGTTTATTAATGTCGATCATCGGAGGTTAATGGATTTTTCTTTGTTTGCTGTAGATAATGTGTATAAGAACGTTGCAGGGCTTCGTATAACAATTGTCCCTGTAACTGGTATCCTCTTGCATTAAAATGGATATGATCAGGGGCCCATGCTCCTGCAAATCTAGCTTTCTGCGCTTTATTCACCGCATTAAAATTCCAGCAGGCGATGCCATGCTGCCGGGCGTATCCCATGATCTGCTGGGTCACCATCGAGATATACGGATTGGGATAATAAGCAGTGTGGTATACTGTTCTGTATTTCTTTTTGCCTACTTTTTTCCGGGTGGCTTTCCGCACTGCGCGCATACAATCCGGCGGAGTGGTAAGCAGGATGTTTACGGAAGAATCCTGTTCCCGGAGCAACGTTACTGCTTTATCTATTTCATCCCTGAAGGCCAGGGGATCCATCCGGCCGCCATAGGCTTCGTTGGTGCCCAGGGAAATGATGACCAGTTTGGGTTTCAGCACGGCCATTTGTGCCAGCAGGATATTGCTGATCTCATTATAATGCTGGAACATGGCCCCGTTTATGCCAACGCTGTGATACAGTACCCCGTTGCGGCTGTTTTCCATAATGGCACCGTAAAACCTGAATGGACCGTTACCGGTGCCTTCCCATCTTGCCTGGAATGATTGCGACGTTTGCAGAAAATCCAGGGTGGCTTTGCTCAGGGTAGGAGAACCGGGAAAAGGCGCAGGTGTTACCGTTACTGTAGCATCTGGCACCACCAGAGTATTATTGGTATTGCCGGCATCATACAGGAGGGTTACTTTACGGAAATTATTATCCATTGTACCATCCGTTTTACCGGTAAAAGACAATGTAGGCGCATCGTTCTGTGAAATAATAGCGATAGCGCCAGGCCCCAGTACATCAGATTTATTCCGGTCTACCACCCGTTCAGAAGCCCATCTTACAGTGCTGTTCCACTTGAAATCTTCCGGTCCGTTGGTGCCTGCCAGGTTGTATGGAAAAACATATCCCCTGCCGGCATAACCAAACTGGTTTTGCAACAGGGAAGCCACAGTAAGCGGGAAAAAGCCTGCCTGCACATGGGAATCGCCCAGGTGGAGGATGGATATTACATTACTGTCTGCTTCATGAAGCGAGGAAAAAACATTGTACAAGGCAGTATCCTGCTGGATATTGCCGGCATCGGCCATTTGTTGTGCATAAGTTGTAAATCCGCTGAGTACCAGCAAAAGCACTGCCACCCATTTTACGCTAAGGTTGTTGTGCCTGACTGTATTCATTCATAATAGCTTTATAAAGCAGCGACCCGACTTTGGCTGCTCCCGTTCTGTTAAAGTGTGTGTAGTCCTTGTTGGCCATCACAGTGTCTCCTTCTACCCACTTTACCATAGCGCCTTCCCCGCCCATAGCGGCAAAAAGGTTCCAGTAGGCTGTACCATGACCTGCGGCGAGGTTGTGCTGTACTTTCAGCAATGCTTCCACACCGGGTGCGGTAATATATTTATCGGCTTTTCTGTAAGATTTATCGGCAGTACCAATGATCAGGAATGAAGTTGATGGCAGGTCCTGGCGAAGTGAATCCATCACTTTCTTCATGGGGCGTTCATACCAGCTGTAGTCGGTGAGTTCCGGGCGGAATAATACGTTGGCCCCATAGTGCATCACCACCAGGTCGTAAGGGCGTTCCTGCTGCATACGACGGATCATGCTGGCGGACAAATGGCCAAGTTCCACGCCACTGATGCCCCTGAACGAATAGTTATCTACATAAATACCATCCCCGTTTTCAAAACAAACACCATAAAAAGGCATGGCGCTGCCGGTGTTACGGATCACTACAGACGCTGTTCCGCTATCCTGCTGCAGATCCAGCCGGTTCACCGGTTGATTCCCTGAAAGCGTGTAGGCCTTATCGTTAATGGTTACAGTGCCAGATTCGGCGGCGCCGTACAATACAGACACTTCGCTGAATTTATCAAGCAACGGCTTTCTTACAGGGGAATACTTCACCCAGCTGTTTCCACCGGGATAAAAGGTATGCCCGGATAATCCCAGGGTAACATTAGACGGCGGTGAATTTTTGTAATGATAATCTTTCCAGTCGGTAGAGAAAGTATGTAGGATGGTGGTCCTGAAAGACGCTACCACAGAGGTAACAGGAACAAACCCCACACCGCCGCCACCAAAGTAATGTTGGAGGCTGTCGCGCAGATCGCCGGTGATCAGGTCACCTTCAATCATGGAATCGCCGAAATAGGCAATCCTTACCTTGCGGCGTTTACCAGCTTTCAGCTCTTTAAGGGCGGTGAGAAATTGTTTCATCCCAACAATAGAATCGCCGGGTACAGGGGAAGCATATTCCATAATGCCGGTATACGACATGAAGTCGTGGGTATGATCCGGGTTAGGCACATGTGGGTTACCGGCAGCAACAGTGCTGTCTAAACCAGAAAGCTTACTGCTGTCGTTGCCGTCTGCAGTAAGCTTTTGGTTGTCCGGGGAATTGGAAGTTGTTCTCAGTTCTGATAACATATCCAGCTTCCGGAATTGAAAGTCTTTATATGAAAAGCTGTAATTGAGCTGTGACAGCCCCACTACGCAAACTAAAGTTCCAAGAATAATATAGAACGGATAGGCAGACTTATTTTTGCCGGACATAGTTTATTGATCTGTAGCACATCACTGTTCGCCTGCTGCCGGCATGCCTACGGTTAACCATTTTTGTGATTCCGTTGCCACGCTATCCATACCTGCGTCCAGCTTATACAATTTATAGCGGTTAATAATGTTTGTCACACGTCTGATCCATTCATGGCCGGCAGATGAATAGCCGCTATGGTTCATCTTTTTGAGCCATACGGCAAATTCGGGGTTACCTTTCATTTCGCCAAACCATTTCTTGCGCGCCAGCACTTCCACAAAATGCTCATAGGAAGCCATGTCTGACACATATTGTTTGTACACGGACTTTGCGCCCGGTTTAACCTTGGAAATGTTATTTTTTCCAACGATACCAAAGTGGTTGTGCAGCAATTTTGCATTTCTGCTTGTTCCGGTGCCTGATTCCAGCATCGCTATCCCGAGGATAACGCTGGCTGGTATACCGGTTTCCTGCATTAATTCTACAGAAACCGGTTTAAATTTCTTCAGATAATTGTTTGTGGATTGTTGTGCAAACCCAACATTGCTGAGCATTAGCAATAGTAACACCGCACATAACCATACTGTCCTCTTAAAGAATGTTGAAATTCTCATGGTAGTATTTTTTGATACAGGTGATAGTTCCTTCTTTGTTTTCAGCATCATTTTCTTACCTCACATATCAACGATGATCACACCGCAATATTACTTTAAAAATTTAAATAATACGATCTCCTCTTTTTCTTATCTAACCCGTTAATCTCTTGTTAAAAAAAATTGTACCTTATATTTGTGCCAATCCCCTTTGATGCGGCATTTTGCCATATCAAAGGGGATTTTAGCGACAAAAGCATTCCTTCTTGCAAAGATTATGCCGGCAAGCCTTTTTTCGTGGGAAAGCATGTTAGCGACTTGTTAACCATACCTTCCAGGCGAGCTCATTATGACTTTACCAGGCTGATCTTCAATTCGTTAAGCTGTTGCTGATCAATTTCGGCAGGTGCATCCAGCATTACATCGCGCCCGGAGTTATTCTTCGGGAAAGCGATAAAGTCGCGGATACTTTCACTGCCGCCCAACAGCGAGCACAGGCGGTCAAATCCGAAGGCAATGCCTCCATGTGGCGGCGCACCATATTCAAATGCACCCAACAGGAAGCCAAATTTGTGTTCTGCCTCTTCCTTGCTCATTCCCAGGGCTGCAAACATTTTCTGCTGCAGGTCGCGCTGGAAAATACGGATGGAACCACCCCCTACTTCTGTGCCATTTAAAACTATGTCGTAGGCGTTAGCCTTAATTTTGCCGTATTGTGAAGGATCATCCATCAGGGCTATCTGCTCTGGCTTTGGCGACGTAAACGGATGGTGACGTGCCACCCAGCGGTTTTCCTCTTCAGCGTATTCAAATAATGGAAAGTCTATAACCCACAACGGTTTAAAGTCGTTTTTGTTGCGTAAACCAAGGCGTTCTCCCATTTCCAGGCGGAGCTCGCTGGCAGCTTTACGGGTACGCTCTTCCTTGCCAGCCAGCACCAGGATTAGATCTCCTGGTTGGGCCTGACATTTTTGCGCCCATAATTTCAGTTGTTCTTCGTCAAAAAACTTATCCACAGAGCTCTTCAGTGTGCCATCCGCATTATAGCGTACATAGATGAGCCCGCTCATGCCGATCTGTGGCCGTTTTACCCAATCAGTCAGTTCATCCAGCTGTTTACGGGTATACTCTGCACAACCTTTGGCGGCAATTGCCACTACCAGTTCCACATCGTCAAATACTTTAAAGCCTTTGTTTTTAGCAGTATCGTTCAGGTTTACCAGCTTCATTTCAAAGCGGATATCCGGTTTATCGTTACCATAATATTCCATTGCATCATCAAAGGTCATCCGTGGGAAAGCATCCGGAAATTCGATTCCCTTTATTTCCTTAAAGATGTACTTCAGCATATGCTCAAAGGTATTGAGGATATCTTCCTGGTCCACAAAGCTCATTTCACAGTCGATCTGCGTAAACTCAGGCTGCCGGTCGGCCCTCAGATCCTCATCCCTGAAGCATTTCACGATCTGGTAGTAACGGTCGTAGCCACTTACCATCAGCAATTGCTTAAAGGTTTGCGGCGACTGTGGCAGCGCATAGAACTCATTGGGGTTCATGCGGCTTGGCACTACGAAATCGCGGGCGCCTTCGGGAGTGGATTTGATCAGGAAAGGCGTTTCTATATCCATAAAACCGGCTGTATGCAGGTAGTTACGTGCAGCACGCCCTACCTGGTAACGTAATTCCAGGTTTTGTCTTACAATGTTGCGGCGCAGGTCAAGGAAGCGGTATTTCATCCGCAATTCATCTCCCCCGTCGGTATCATCCTGCAGGGTAAACGGCGGCGTTTTGGCTGCATTAAGGATGGTAAAATCGCTCACAGTGATCTCTATATCACCGGTAGGGATATTTTTATTCTTATTCGAACGCTCGGTTACGGTGCCTTTCACCTGGATTACAAACTCACGGCCAAGCGGCTGCGCATCCAGTTTGGCATTCAGGTTTTCCCCGAACAATAATTGAGTAATACCATAACGGTCCCGCAGGTCAAAAAAATTGATGCTGCCAAACTTTCTTACTGTCTGTATCCATCCGGCCAAAGTTACTTCCTGGCCCACCTGTTCCATTCGTAATTCCCCGCAAGTGTGCGTCCTATACATGCGTAAATAGTTGATTTAGTTAGTTTTATGGTTGAATTACAGGATAAGCAATCATCAATTGGCGACCACTCTCCAGTTGTTCACTTATGCCCATAAGGGGGGCAAAGATACGGTTTGCATCGGGCATTTTATGCCCGGTGTATGTTAAAATATCGTTTGAGGTCTATTTCCGGCATCAGCGGTGCATTGGCAACAAGCACTTCCCTGAAATGCGCCGCCATAAAGGGAGCAAGCGAACATCCTTTTGTTCCCAGCCCGTTAAAAAGCCCTACAGACGGCAGTTCGGGGTGAAAACCGGCTATCGGGCGACGGTCGTTCCCCGATGGCCTTACCGCCGAAAACTGATCCACTATTTCATATGGCACTTTCAACAGTTGATTGAGGCTTTTTCCCAATATTTCCCGTTGTTTCAAAGTTGGGTGATCATCTTCATAATCCCAAACAAAAGAAGAGCCCGCCCAGAACAATCCATTGTCCTGCGGCACCAGTGTGATCCCTTTTTTAATAATATCTTCCGTTTCCAGTCCCGGTATCTTCACCAGCAATACTTCTCCCTTATTTGGTAAAAATTTTATCTCCTTAAAAAAAGGAAGCCCGGTAGTACCCACTCCATCGCAAAAGATAATTTTGGCAGCGGTAATATCTTTATAGATTACGCCATCCTTCCTGATCTCCAGGTCTGTTACATCAAGGTGCGTTTCCATCAGTAAACCCTGCTCCTTTAAATAATGGCGGTAAGCCGGCAACAACGAACGGAGGTTTACGGTAGCGCCGCGTACAATGGCCGCACCATAAGGCTGATCCAGAAAGGTTTCATATTTCAGGGCGGCGGGCAACTCCGTATATTCGTTACCGGTAGTTTTATTCAGAAATGCTTCCCTCATCTGCATTGATGGAAAAACCGTCCACAGCTCCCGTTCTGTAAAAACCGGCACCTGCAGCAGGGCCGACAGCTGCTCATAAGTGGTTTTGGCAAACGGGTAAATGGTATCATACATCCAGGCCGGCTCAAACCTACGGCCGGATACGGGATTGATGATCCCAGCAGCCACCCTGGATGCGCTGTTTGGTTTGGCATCGTCTGTAACAATTACTTTTTTGCCCGCCTGCAGCAGGAACCAGCTTAATAGGGTACCTGCAATTCCCTGTCCTACAATAAGGTAATCTGCGTTCCTCATAGCATCAAAAGTAGCCATAAAAAAGGGCTGATGGAGATCTCCATCAACCCTTTTTTAAAAACTATACCGCAATTTTATTCGGTCACTTTTACATTGAGCCCGCTGCTATGCGCTGAAAACTCCGGCGCATACATACATTGTGCGGTACTGATACCATTGGAAAATTTGCCCTGGTGGGTAACAAACATGGTGTATTCAAACACGTAAGTTCCTTTGGGCAGATAACTGAAAAAGAAATCTGTGGAGGCATCCCGGGTGCTTTCATAGTAGCTTAATCCACCCTGCCATTTGCTGGCGCTGATTACATTGGTTGGCTCAAAACAAGCCGCCCGCATGTCTTTCAGGTGGATGTATTCCATTTGCCTGTCGGCCCGCAGTACTATTCTCACCTTCACTTTGTCGCCTACTTTCAGCTCATTGCCTTCGCTGATCTTAGTGAGTACGGGACCTTTGTCGCCGTTCACTTCTTTAAACAGTTCTTTTTCCAGTACCAGTGGCGTAGCTGCAGCGGTGATTTTATCCAGATCTTCAAAGTACTGCCAGTACACAGCTCCCCAGGATGGCTGCCCCTTGCTGTTGCTCACGGTTACGCTGATATTACCCATCTCCGGCTTCACTGCTTTCTCTGCTATCTTTTCTTTAAAATAACCTGTACCGGCTTCCTGTGCAGCTGGTTTCACCGGGGTGGCTCCAAGTTGTATGTTTACTTCGGGAGAAGCGGCCAGCCAGTTGTCGCCCTGGAGCAGCATGGCATAGCAGGCGTCTGCAGTAGCTTTGGTGGTGCGCCAGTTATTGGTTTGTTTATTCTTCAGCAGCCAGGTCTTCATATCCGCCACAGCGGCGGCATCTTTACCTGCCACCTGGAAGGCTTCTATCAGCAGCGACTGTGTTTCAACAGGCGCCTGGTACCAGTTGTAACCACTGGTTACATCTTTCCAGTACATACCCATTTCTTTGCTGTTCATCGCGTTTTCCTTCAGCGATTTCAGTATAGCCGCCGGCGTTACCTGGTCGTTCTTTTTAAACTGCGATAAGGCGATCATGCCCTGTGCATAGCGACTTTGTTTTGCCCAGTATTTTTGTTGCTGTGCATAGTAGAAATCAAATGATTTCTTCATGGCGGCGGGCACCGGTTTGTCGAAGAAGCTGCGGGCGTACAGGTAGTGGATCTGCATCTGGTCAATCTGCTGTTCTTTCATATTGGCCTTTGCTTTCAGCAACCTGTAGTAATCTGCATCCAGTTCCTTATCCAGGTAATCGATCGCTTTCATTGCCATGGCAGTAGCAGCAGGATCTTTTTCCCCGGTGAGCTGTTGCAAATGACCTATACCCGCTACGATATACTGTGTTAGGAACCTGTCTTTCCACATACCGGTAAACCACGGAAATGCGCCATCCGGCAACTGCTGGGCGGTTAGCTTGTTCAACGTTGATTTCCGTTCCTTCTGCATCCGTTGCAGATCGAACAGCAGGGCGATATTTTTTTTCTGCTGCGCTTCATTCTTTGCCTCTAATACCCATGGCGTTTGCTGCAGCAACACCGACTTCAGTTCTTCATTTTTTGCCAGGTTGCTTTCCAGTGCCGCCGTATCGGTAATTTTCCATTTATCGAAAATGTTTTTTAACCCGGGTGTAGCGTTGGTAATATGGGTAGCCAATGCGTTGGCGTAATAGCGGTTAAACACCTGCTCCGCGCATTCGTATGGAAATTCCATCAGGTAAGGCAATGCCTGAACGGCATACCAGGCGGGATTGCTGGTATATTCAACAGTAAGGCCGTGTTGAATAATAGTTTGTGAAGAATCGCTGTGCAATAATTTATCAAAAGTAAAATCATGTTTGCCATCGCCCCGAACCGGCAAAGGAAGCGATTCCGTTACCAGCATCCGGTTGGTTAACACCGGCAACGCATTTTCTTCCCCATCGCTGAAATTCCCTGCCTGTGCAGTTACCCGGTAAATGAGCGCGCTCTGGAACCCGTGCGGGATCTGGATGGGGAAGCTCAGTACGGCGCTTTGTCCTGCCTGGGCGGTGAAATGCTGCAACGGGAAAATATTCTGGAACCATCCGTCTACCGGCTGCATGGTAGTGGCATCCAGCAGTTCCAGGTGCGCCTGGCCTATCAGTTGCGAATCCGACAGGTTACTCACTTTAGCAGTGAATTGCATTTTATCTCCTTCGCGTACAAACCGTGGCGTATTAGGTTGCACCATCAGCACTTTTTGTGTAACGATGCTGGCGCTGGTGTAGCCGAAAGCCAGGTCTTTGGTGTGCGCGAGGCCCTGGAAGTTCCATTTGGTAAGCGCTTCCGGAACAGTGAACTGAAAGGTAATATTGCCGTCTTTATCAGTGCGGAGATCCGGGAAAAAGAAAGCAGTTTCCTGGAAATTTTTACGGATGGAAGGCGTTGCAGGTTCTTTTTCGCCTGTTGGTGTTTCTTCACCGCCGGCCTTGTTACCCACAGCTGTATCAGCCAACCTTGCATCATCAGCTATTGCTGCCGGTGCAGGAGCCATGGCCATTTCCTGCATAACAGGTGCATTCCCTGCCCTTGCCGCAGATGCCTTCAATCGCTTCGAAGTGCCATATCCCACTACCACCACCTGTCCGTCTCCATTGTAGCGGTCGCCCATGTTCCAATTGAACAGGTTCAGCA
>JBCNPS010000390.1:0-7374 GCA_039593235.1 Chitinophaga sp.
GACACTCACCTTTTTTATCGCAACCCGGTAAGCTTGCAGGAATACTGGCGGAAATAAGCGGTTTGCTTAATGACAGCGCAGGAGGCGCCCCAAGATAGCCTCCTGTAGCTGGTTTGAGGCTACACATTAAACTGCCTCAGGTGATGATCGAAGTGTTTGTATACAAAGATGCCGATTTCATCCACTTTCATTTTACCAAAGAAGTCGTGGATAAAGTTTGGATTTGAGTAGTGCCCGTATGCTGCCACCTGTTCTGCCCAAATCTTTTTCTGGGGCTCTATATCTCCCGTTTTTTCTTTGGTAAGAAAGGCAGCCCCCGATGGCATGCCTTTTTTCATTGGCCTGTTGTTGTTTACTGTACCTTTTAGGGCCATTTTGCCAAAGATCCATCCCAGGAATCCCTGTGTATAGGTAGTATGCCCTTTCCCCAGCATCCAGTTATTCCATATGGTGCAATGTTTCGTCATTTGGTAAACATTCATTTTACCCCATTGCGCAGTGTGCTCATTGGTCAGTGTGTTAATCCTGCTGATAATTTCTTCTCTTGTTGCGTTGTCGAATATAGTTTTCATAACTTTTTTTTCTTGTTGCTGATGTAAAAGTAGGATGGGTCTGAAAGACGGTCACTGTGCAAACGTGACATTGAGCGGTGCATTTTGTGCCATTTTTTTGTATATTTTTGATGAAGCAATGCAGGAACAGGTATGAAACATATTTCGATAATAATTTATGAAGATGTGTTGCCAACGGCGGTTTCCAACACTACGGCCCTATTGATGAGCGCCAATGATGCCGTTGTAAAAAGAGGTCGCCCTGCCCCTTTCCAGGTAGAGCTGATTGGAGTGAAGGGCAAAAATGTACAACCAGGTACACCCGTGCAGTTTTATTGCAGCAAAACCATCTCGGATAATTTTGATACGGATATTGTGATCGTTCCACCTATGAGCACCGCCCCGGATAACATCGATGCATTGTTTTCCAAAAATACCCGGCTACTTGGCTGGATAAAGAAACAGTACGATGCAAAAGCGCAGGTGATGAGTCTTTGCACAGGAGCCTATTTCCTGGCGGAGTGCGGTTTGCTGAACGGAAGGGCGGCTACCTCCCATTGGGGCGCTATAGAAGACCTGCAGAAAAGATATCCTTTAATAGATTTTAAAGCAGACCATGTAGTTACCTATTCAGAGGCCATTGTTACCGGTGGCGGCGGGTTTTCATCATTAAATGCCTTGCTGTATTTTATAGAGAAGAACTGTGGGAAAGACATCTCCATAGAACTAAGTAAAATTTATGCACTGGACTACGGACGCACTACACAAAGTATCTTTACCGTGTTTTCAGGACGGCGCCTGCACAATGACGATGAAATACATGAGGCCCAGCGTTATATTGAAAAACAGTTTGAAACGGATATTTCGGTAGAGCAAATTGCGCGACAGGTGAATATGAGTAAACGGAACTTTATCCGCCGGTTTAAGAATGCCACCTCGTTGAGCCCTATTGAATTTATCCAGCGAATAAAAGTGGAAGCCGCGAAAAAAGCTTTTGAAGACGGGGAAACGAATATTGCCGCTATCACATACAGGGTGGGGTATAACGATTTAAAAACCTTCCGGACAATATTTAAAAGAATTACAGGTTCAACGCCGGTTGAATACAGGAACAGGTATAAAGCCCAGGCAGTGATATGAATATGATGGAAGAATTAAAGCAGATAAACGTTACAGCACTTATACTACTCAGCATCGGGATAAATGTATTGCTGTTTTTCATATCCGTTGGTTGTTATACGATATTCAGCCGGTTTAGCCGGAACAAAAGTTTGCAAAGCGCGCCGCAGCAGCTCACCAGCAAGGATATCTGGCAATCGGTGCTGGTTACCGGGTGTAACGCCCTGGTATTTATTGCAGGTTTTTCCTTCTGGCAAAATGATCTGCTGAGCGTACAGGATACAACGAATGTATTGTTGATAGCTGCTGAGGTGGTTTTTCTTGTTATAGCGATGGACTTCTTAATGTATGTTTTCCACCGGGCCGCACATCTCCCTTTATTTTATAAACTTTTCCACCTGAGGCATCATCGGCATGAATCTACCAATGCTATCAGTTTATTTGTGCTTCATCCTGTTGAAGCGCTGGGCTTTGGAGGATTGTTTGTGCTGGTGCTTTTTATTTATCCATTCTCTTACCTGGCTATCGCGTTTTACCTGTTTATTAATTTGCTTTGGGGCACCATAGGGCATTTAGACAAAGAGATCTTACCAAAAAGATTTTCTGCTTTATTGCAGTCGGGCTTTTTAGGCACCACCCGCTTCCACAATGACCATCATAAGCTGCCACATTATAACTACGGTTTTTATACAGTGCTGTGGGACAGGATATTTGGCACCCTGTCGCCTGAAATAGCCAAAGAAAGAAAGGAATAAGGTTTTTGTACTTCAGGAATGGCAGAAATCCCCCCGGAGAAATGCACAAACGGCCTCCCTGTTTGATAAGTTTATAACCTATTTTTGAGATCTGATCAGCGTATCAGAAATGAGCGGCTATTAACTGTAAAATCTTTAGTTATGAAAACAAAAAAAATATGGGCCAATTTCGGTGTACAGGATTTAGAACGAACCACCAAATTTTATAAAGAACTTGGCTTTAAACAGAACGGGGCGTCGGATCAGCTGACCAGCTTCTTTTTTGGAGATGATAATTTTATTATCCATTTCTTTTTGAAGTCTATACTTGCAACGGCCATGAACGGGCAGATAACTGATACCAAAACGGGGAATGAAATTATATTTACCCTTTCAGCAGATAGCAAGGAAGAGGTGGATGGCTGGGAAAAAGAGGTGCAGCAGGCAGGCGGAACTATAGTGTCAAAACAGGAAGCGTCCAGGGATGGCTACAACGGCTTTGTGTTTGCAGATCCGGACGGGCATAAGTTCAATGTGTTTCATATGTAGTATTAGTATTGCCGGATAAATGTATTAATTCTGGTTTCTGAAATGCTTTGGTGAAAGTCCTGTTTTATTTTTAAACAGCTTGGTAAAGTGCGAAGGATGTGCAAAACCAAGATCATAGGCAATTTCACTGATGGGTTTTTCAGTGCTCCACAATAATGTTTTTGCTTTATCGATAAGTTTGAAGTAAATATGTTCCTGGGTGGTGTTGCCGGTGTACTTGTTCAGCAGGTCCGACAGGTAATTCGCAGACAGGTTAAGCTGTGACGCGAAATATTTTACATCCGGCAAGCCGTTTTCAATTAGTGATTCCCTGTTAAAATAATCTGTTAGCAGCCTGTCGAATTGCTGTACAATATCATTCCCCGGCTTCGTTCTTGTCAGGAACTGCCGGTCGTAGAAGCGGGTGCAATACGCAAAGAACAGCTCCAGGTTGCTGATAATAAGATGGTAAGAATGTTTGTCAAGGTTCAATGCAATTTCCCGCTGTATATTTTTGATACAATCTTCCAGGATCGTTTTTTCCGCATCTGAAATATGTAATGCTTCATTGGCATCATACCCAAAAAAGGAAAGTGCTGTCAGTTTGTGTCCCCTTGCATCTGCATTTAAAAAGTCGGGATGAATATACAGGCCCCAGCCTTCTGTTACCTTAATATCCGGATCGGGAGACAGCGCCTGGTAAGGACCTGTGAACATCAGCGATCCTTCAGAGAAATCGTAGTTGGTACGGCCGTACCCGAAGTGTCCTTTTATTATTTTGCAGGAAACGGAGTACAGGTTCAGGCGGTAGGCATCGCCGGGTTGCCTGTGGGAGCGGTCTACTTTAGCAAGATCAACAATGCTGATCAAAGGATGCACCGGCTTTTCGCAGCGAAAGAAATCATGCAGTGCTGAAATGGATGGAATATCTATATAGTTCATAGTTGCAGCAGATTTGCCCTGTTAATTTAACGCTTTTTGAAAAGCCGAGCATGCAATTGCCGGCTGTGTTTGATCAGATTAAGATACCGCCGCTTACTTCTATACGTTGTGCATTCACAAAACGGCTGTCGTCTGAAAGGAGCGAGGCCACAAAAAGACCAACATCTTCTGCTTCACCGAGGCGGCCGAGGGCTGTTGTATCCGCAATTTGCTGCCGGTGGCTTTCGTCCCCCTTGCCTCCGCCAAATGTGGTGTCAATAGCACCCGGCGCCACTGTATTCACCCGGATCTTCCGGTCGGCATACTCTTTGGCAAAGTACCTGGTTAATCCTTCCACGGCAGATTTAAGTGCACCATACACTGCCACGCCCGGAAACGCGAACCTCGCCAGCCCGGAGGAGATATTAATGATCTGCCCGCCATCGGCTATCAGCGGGATCAGCTTTTGTGAGAGGAAGAATACGCCCTTGAAGTTTACATTCACCAATTGATCAAAGATCTCTTCGGTGGTGTCCCTGATAAGGGTGCGCTGGGCTATTCCTGCATTGTTCACCAGGTAATCGAAGTGATCCCGGTTCCATTCTTTTTTAAGGGTTTCCTGTACCTGGGTGGCGAAATCGCCGAATGAGGCTACATGGGCGGAGTCCCATTTCATGGCAACGGCTTTGCCGCCGTTTGCGTTGATCTCATCGGCTACTGCTGCTCCTGCTTCAGGGTGATTGTTATAAGTAAGTATTATGCCTATCCCGCGTTTAGCCGCATTCAGGGCTATGCTTTTACCGATACCCTGGCTACCGCCGGTGATCAGGGCCACTTTTTCATTAGCTGTGTTCATAATATCAATTTTATGACACAAAGCTCGGGTTGTTTTCAGGTATCCACTTTTACATCTTAGGGGAAGATTTATACATTACACGGATTTGTAAAGGATACGGCCGTTTAAGCGCGCAGGGATTGCACCCCGCGCGCTTTTATGATCCGCGGCTGTTTAGCGCGGCTCCGGAATATGAATAAGCTGCATTTGTATGCTGTCTTTTCCCAGTAATCCCTTAAACCGGAAATCATGACTGTGTTCCATGGGGAGTAAGGTACCTTCAAACGGGAGTTTGAAACTGGCCGGGTAACGCCATTTGGCGCTGATACGCTGTGTTCCGGGGTCGTAATGGTAGGTGCCTATATACCGGTTGTTATAGTGATTGAACTCCAGTACCATATCATCCTGCAGATCCATGTATATGGTAGTAAGCACACTGTCTCTGAAGTTGCCCGCTTGTTGGGGAATATTATTAACATAGAGATCATTGACCTTGTATTTGCCTGTAAACCGGGGATGCTTATCAGGAGAATGATAGGTTAGTAACAGGATAAGCGGAAGCAACAGGATGATAACGCTGACGGCCCATTGTGTTTTTCTCCCGGTATTCCATTTTAATATATCCGGAGAGAGGTGAAAGAAAAATGCTATTAACACGGTTTTATATTGATATAGCAGGTAAATAATTCCTGACATAAGAACAATGGCATGTACTAATACCCATGTGTGGAGATGGTAGTAGATATCGATCAGGATGATATTAACTAATACAGGCACCAGCATAATCAGTCCCAGCAGGCGGGTACGTTTGAATAACAGCAGAGCGGACTCCGATATCTGCGCAAGGGCAATGGTAACTGTAAACGGGTAAGACCTTCTGAAATACGCCCAGGTGAGGGTTTCTCCATCAAGATTGTTGAAGGGGAGATCAAGTATTCCAAGAGGTACTACCATCTGAAGATGGAAGATCTTTTGCCAGCCGAAAGAATAGAGGTCGAAGGCAAGGAAGAAGGCAATGATCACATTAAAAGTGCCTATTATCCTGCTGGTGTTGTTTTCCGTTTTCCGGTACTGGAAATAACAAATGATTGCGTAAGACAGGGCCGCCGGCAGCATCAGGAAAGACAGTAGCCATATGAGGGGGGTAGGCACCCAGCCTGATGTGTAACGGGCCATCATGCGGTACAATACAAAACAGGCGATGAATCCGGTGAGTGTGGCAGCCAGCATAGCCGGGCCAAATTTTAGTTGCTTCATAGTATTGCGTTTTTTGCAATACTAAGTACAGGACCGGGGTTTACTGCCCGTCTGCATCCATCCGTACCACTAAATCCCTAAACTCCCGGGGTGTCATGCCTACCATTTTTTTGAAAGTACTATTGAAGGTTGTTTTGGAATTGAAACCTGCATCAAAGCCGATGGCCAGGATGCTTAAATGCAGGTGTGAGGGTGATTGCAGCAATTGTTTTGCCTGCTCTACCCGGAATTGGTTTATGTATTGATAGAAGTTTTTCCCTATTTCCTTGTTCAGTAACCATGATAATTCGTGCAGTGAGAGGTTCAGTTTTTCTGCAAGCAGTGGTAACGAAAGTTCCTGGTCGGTATACAGTTTTTCATCCTGCATCAGTTTATCCAATTGTTCTTTCAGCGCCATTGTTTCATTTTCGTGTAGCCGTGGCTGTGCGGTACAGGTATCAGCGGAAAACGATTCCGCAGTAGTAAACGGTGGAAATATATTGCCCTGTTTGAGCGCATAATAGCAGGAGAGATAAATGGCCGCCAGGTAAATGACATAGGAAAAAGAAGCGCCGGCAGCATACCGGAAATAGGAAGATAACAGCTGGTTAATGATCATAATGCCGGTGAGCAATAGCAGGTTTTTTAGCCAGGAAAGATCCGACGGGGCAGTATTTGCCGTGAAATTTACGATGTGCTGCCGATGTTTCCGGAGCCGCAGGTAGCCGGAAATCCAGTACAGGATGATCTGCAATTTTATGCCAAGCGCCACTACAATGCCCATCCATGGAGGCAGGTACTTGCTTGCCCCAAAGAGTATGGGAAGAAAAAGTAATGCCGGGATAAAATGAACCAGGTCATTTTTCCGGAAATGGTAGCGGACACTGGTATAATGCATAATGGCAAAATAAAGCGCCGGCGCCATGGCAAACCGGGTCGATTCCATTACAGGAACCAGGAGCGGCCACTGACTGCCCACATTGGTTTGGCCGGCAATAAATCCCAGCATGGCAAAGCCTGCAAAAAGATAGAAAACTCCCATCCACCGGTTGGCGGCGGTGTTTATTCCCGTTACATTGCTCAGCAGGATAAATGCCAATAAGAAAATACTGCCGCAGCCCAGGTAAAATAATAGCAAAGCCCAGTGTTTTCAGGAAAAGATGCAACGGGAAGGAAATTCCATAAATCAATGGAGGATATGTATCAGATACTTGTCCCATACTTCCCGGATACTTAGGAGTCGTATATGTGTAGTACTCCTTATACACTTCTCATACACTCTTCATACACTCCCCATACACTCCCCATACACTCCCCATACACTCCCAATGCTCTCCCCATGCTTTGTCTCGTCCTGATATAGCTATACAGGTGAATAAATAATCCTGAAATTGTTTTACAGTCTGTCATACAAATCCTGATTTTACTTTACACTGTCATATGGCTGAGC
>JBCNPS010000391.1:0-7341 GCA_039593235.1 Chitinophaga sp.
TTTCCGGTATCCAACGGGCTATGTCTATCAGCCGATCGTACCGGTCTTCCGGCAAATACCAGGCATTTGCTACCTGGTCCCATTGGGCGCCCATAGATGCAGCATGCTCTTTTTCCGTGTTGGGAACATTCAGTAGTAATGACATAAAAAGCAGGGTATGACTAAAGACTCTCTTTAATGAATTTAAGGAAAAAAAGGGGAATTTAGAAGCCTGTTCATGATTACTTAACGGATATGTGCAAACGTTGGTGGCGGAGCTGCAGCAATTATAGTATGATCAATATTTATCATCATTGATCTCCAGCCAGTAGCCATCCGGGTCGCGCAGATAGATCTGCTGCACGCCGTCTACCCTTTTGGTGATAGTGCCGGCTTTACCTGGCCAGTCTTCAAAGGCAATATTGTGTTTTTTCAGTTCATTCACGAATGCCTGCATATCGGGCACACTGAAGCAAAGATGGGTGTTCTTATCGTGAGTGGTGGCTTTAGCTGCACCGGAAATTACGTGTACATGGCTGTGCGGGCCTACTTTAAACCAACTGTGTCTGCCATCTTTGAAGGGTTCTTCCATTTGTTCCAGCCCGATAATATCCCTGTAAAACTCAGTGCTTATTTTCAGGTCCACTACATACAGTGCCATGTGGTTCAGCGATGGGTACTTTTTCGTTTGTCCGTTCATGTGAATAGAAATACTGGTAAGCGCCAGTAAAAGGAGGCTGCCGGATAATATAAATTTTTTCATACAAACAAGATAATCAGTGCAAATGAAAAGTGCAAGCGGAAACTGTCCTGCCGGTGAACCCGGCCGTAAGTCAGTTCCCGCCTGCACTTTCAGCGGTATCTTAATTCGCGGCTTTAAATGCTACGGATTCGATGATTACATCCAGCTTTTTCAGGGCCGGCATATCAGAGCGGAGTATCTTGTCGCCGGTGGCCTGGTCGTATTGTTTGGGATCACCGGTGTTATTGGCTTTCAGCACTATGATCACGCTTTTGCCTTCCAGTGCGCCGCCGTTCCAGCTGGTTACCATACCGCCGTTAGTCCATTCGAAAGCATTCAGTTTAAAAGGCCGGCCGTTTACCTTGATGAGTTTATCCAGCGGATCACCGGCTTTAATGCCATAAGGTGATTTCCATTTGGAGGGGTAATGGGAAAAAGTAAGGATATTACCATTTTCGCCGTCAAACTGCACTTCAAGTTCGTTATCCGTATCCGGGTAGATCACGTAGGCTTCGCCGTCTTTTTCGCCGGAGAGGTTAATGGCATCATGCTGGGTAACATTGTTAGCGCCGTACATTTCCACCAGTTGTTCAGGCGTGCGTACCTGGAACAACGGGCGTACTTCCCAGTTTCGTGTATCCGCAGCCGGAGCAGCCGGGGTAGCGGTGTCAGTGCTGCCTGTTGCCGTAGTGGCGGCGCTTTCATTACCGCTGGAGGTACCGGCGGGTGCGCTGGCTGCAGCCTGGTTGGCGGCAGCAACTTCTGCAATAGTAGCAGGTGGCTTTTTACCGGTTACCGGTCCTGTATAGGTGGTAAGGAAATCCTTTTTATCTTCCAGGAGGGCTTTTACATCGCCCTTGTATTTGTTGGCGGTGTAGGTGGCAAGGGGGAATACGCTGTTGGTTTCAAGCCCCATACTGCGCAGGTTGGCAATAAACCGCTGCCGGTTGCAGTCACTGTATTGGTAGAGATATTTCAGTGCAGCGTCCAGGGCTACCGGGTCTTTTTTCAGGTCAAAAACAGTAGAGTCGATATCCAGGCCGGCATTACCGCTGCGGGTGAGCTGTTCGGCAATATACCCCGTAATGGAGTCGTGCGGCAGCTGGTAATGAGCGGCTACCCGTGCGGAGAAATCGTCTGCAACATTCTGACTGAGTTTCGTTTGCGCGGTAAGTACTACCGGAACGAAGAGGGCAACCAATATGAAAAACCTTTTCATGTGAGCTGTATTGAGAATCTTTAAAACTAACAACGTTAACTGGTTTGAGATCACTAATTTATGTAATCTTTGCCACAGCAGTTACCATTACCGCAATAATAGCGGGAAATAGTAAAACGTATGGATACTGAAATATAGTATTTTTAGCGGCAGCGGGTCCCAAAGATCTGCCTGTTTATAGCCAGGTGGCGCCGCCTGCAGGAAAAGGACCGCTCATACATCCGGGCAGCCGGGGGGCGTCCATATCCATCCTGTGCTATGGCCGTGCCACCAGGCTGTCGCGGCCTTTGGTAAATGCCCCGTACTGCTTTTTTATTTCCGCATAGAGGTCATAATCCGACGCCGATTTGATAAACGAATAATCCGGCTGGTAGTACCGCATAAAAAGTTGGAGGCTGTCGCCATCAAGCCGGGTTACTTTATTTACCAGCGATGGGGTATACACGCTGTTTACATACATTTCCTGTTCTTTGTCGTGCAACATATGCCGGAAGGCGATCTTCTTTTTATTTTTCTTAAACTGGGTTACCTGGTATAGCTTATGAATATCCACTGCGGTGATCTTGTAAACTTCATACCATTTGGGACGGCGGAAGGTGATCTCTTTGCTGTACTCTTCCCGGAAGGCGGCGGAATCTTTAAAAAAATTATAGCGGACAATATTTACCGTTTTCAGTTGTACAGGCGGTTTCACGGCAGTATCGGCAGGTTTGGTTTGGGCAAAACTGCGGGTAGCCGCAAGGCAGGATAGCATTAACCCTATACTTATAACAGGTTTCATCAACGGTTAAAATACTTTTTTCTGTTGAAAGGAAAAACTAAATAAACATATCTTCGGCACAGAAAATATCCTGATGAAGTATAAATCGTTTTTATTCAGATGTTTGTTGCTGGTACTGTTAACCGGTTTCCTGGCCTCATGTGATCAAAGTAAAAAAGCAAAGTTCAGTGTGGAAGATGTACCGGATCCTAAAAAATCCGGTGGTGGCTATGTAAGCAATCCCGATCATCTTATTTCTGAGGCGGCGGTAACTGAGCTGAATGAAAAGTTATCGGTACTGGATAACGCCGGCAAAGCGCAGGTAGCGGTGGTAATACTCCATAGTATCGGTGATAATGAATCGAGGGATTTTGCCCATAAGCTGTTTAATTACTGGAAAATCGGGAATAAGGAGAAGAATAACGGGTTGTTGGTATTGATGGTGGAAGATGCCCGCCGGCTGGAGTTTGAAACCGGGTACGGACTGGAAGCCGATATGCCCGATATTATTTGTTTCCGCATCCAGCAGGAATATATGATCCCGCGTATAAAGGAGCATAACTATGATGCCGCGTTTACAGATGGCATAAGGTCTGTGGCCTCCCTGTTCAATAACGGCAACTACGCGTACGACAAGCTGCCGGATCTTGCACCGCCCGATGTTTCTATGATGGCGGCCAACAACCCGGAAGTGCCGGGGGCCGGAGCATACGCGGTGGCTGATACACCTGTTGCGACCAGCGATATACCGGATGTAGCCAGTGACATGGCTACGGCGCCGGCAGACGCAATAGATATAGCGCCGCAGTCGTTCGCTCAAACAGATATTCCCACCAATTCTGCGTCTAACGATTATACCGGGGATTTTTCCATCCCGTCCGTAATATTCTGGTTATTCGCTTCGGCGGCGATGATGCATGTTTTTTTTGGGAAGAAAGTCAAAAGGAAGGAGAATGACACGGATGCGGAACCATTGAAAATGTCGGCCATCCCCAATGAGTTCCTACGTCCCCGCTGGACAGGACTGATCATTATTCATGCTGTTGCATTTTATATCATTTATTACATAACTACAAAGCGGCATACAGACGTAGGTTTCCTGAAAGTATTCCTGATCTATTACCTGGTATGGCTGGCATTTATGCATGTAGCGGTGTTGCTGATTGCCGCCCGTTCGGCCATGATGCTGAGGAATGATGACCGGCATCTGAAATGGCTGCGGCTGGAGGTGTTACGCCGTGATTTACGGATTGCGGGTTATGTGTTCCCTGTACCGTATTTATGGTTCTACCTGAAATGGCTGCAATACCGGCTCAATCATTTGCGGAATGATGTGTACGACTGCCCGCAATGCTCGCATCCCATGCATAAACTGGACGAAACTGCGGATAACACCTACCTGGATAAAGGGCAGGTGATGGAGGAAAAGCTGGAATCTGTAGATTATGACGTGTGGCGCTGCGAT
The DNA here is from genome assembly GCA_039593235.1 of Chitinophaga sp. GTDB lineage: Bacteria > Bacteroidota > Bacteroidia > Chitinophagales > Chitinophagaceae > Chitinophaga. The sequence continues at coordinate 4,166 of JBCNPS010000391.1, forward strand.
GCCTGTAATACTCAAACAGTATTGAATTACACCAATATGAGATCGGGGCTTACAGATTGTCCTTCCTGTAAGCATAAGACTTATAAATGCAAAAAAACGGTGACTAAACAGCGCGCCACTACTTCATCGGAGGGATGGGGAATCAGGGAGTATGTATGCGCATTCTGTGCTTATGCACATGATTACCAGTTTATTATCCCGAAAATATCCAAATCTTCTTCCTCTTCCTCATCCGGTAGTTCCTTTTCGTCTTCTTCCTCCTCTTCTTCCAGCTGGGGTGGCGGATCTTCGGGGGGAGGGGGCGCCAGCAGCAGCTGGTGATCGCTGTTCCGGAAATAAAAAAGAGCCGGTGTAAAACCGGCTCCGTGTTAAACTGAATAACTATATTGTTTTAATTATCGGCATTCATCTTACCAACCACTTTATATCCTGCGATAGAATTATCGCTGTTCAGAACAGACTGGTAGTACATGCCGTCTGGTGATAAAAAGTACTGCTGACCGTTGATATTCACGGTACGGCAGTTATCCGGCAACTGTGAAATCATGTCTGTGTTACCGGTTCCGTTGTCGGGGTTGTTGTTATTTCCCTGGTCATCGGTGATGGTCACTGTTTTGTCGCCTATTTTACCATTTTTGCCCACAACTATATAACGTCTGCCGTTATCTGTCATAGACTCCTGGTAATAGGTGCCATTCAGTTCATAGTAGGTGTTTCCATCTACCTGTATTTCCTGTGCGCCTTCCGGCAGATCCGGTACTGCAGCGCCAAGTGGAGCTTCCACTACTTTATAGCCTTTGGAATCGCCGGTAGACTGGTAATACGTTCCCCCGTAATAGTACATGGGGCCAAAGGAGGCGCCAAGACTAAAGTAACCGAAAGGCAGGGAGGAAACATATAATCCTAATGGAGGAAAGAATGGGTTGTAGTATGGGCGGTACCAGGGGCGTCTGTAATAAACATGTCCGGGACGGTAGTAACCGTGATAATAGCCCCTGTTAACCGGAGCCACTACGCGGGGGGAATATAAACGGGGAGATGTATACACCCTGCCGCTGCTACCGGAATGGAACCCTCCGCCTCTGCTGAAGTGGGCGCCGCCTCCACGGCTTCCGCCCTGGCCTGAACTAACACGCTGCGCATTGGCATTATTTACTGTAAATGTGCCCAGCAGGCCAACCAGCACAAACAGTATATAAAATCTGTTTTTCATTTCTTTAACATTTGGTAATCGTCTCTTCAGTATCTCTTTTCTGTCACTTATTTAGACGGTAAAGGGAGGCTGAAGTTTAACTATAATACCATATAATGCAAAAATGCGGCCGGTTTACAGGAACGGCTATTGGGTGCTGGCGGTATTGATGGCGGCCATAAACCGGTTGGCAAGATTTCCTATTTCTGCCGATTTTACGACCTGGCTGACCCATCGGGCGGGGAGCTGGTCAAAACCATAATGGAGGCCCGCTGCGGCGCCGGCCACAGCACCGGTGGTGTCGGTATCTCCGCCGAGGTTTACGGCGCTGAGCACACAATCCTGGTAGTTTGATGTATTTAGAAGGCACCAGAGCGCGCTTTCCAGGGTATAAACCACGTAGCCGGAGCTGATAATCTGCTGTTCCTGTATTTCGGCTATATTTTGCTGTAAAACACGCTCATAGAGCTTTATTTCTGCAGGGTTGAAAGGCTGGGTGTCGAGGTAGGCATTTACACTCCGTTGCATCTGTAAATAGGCTTCCCGGAGATTTTTTACAGACAGCAGTGCACGCAGGAACTCAACATAAATAAAACAACCCAGTACCGACCGGAAATGCTGGTGCGTAATGCCGGATACTTCCCTGGTAACCTGGTAGCGGGCATGAATATCATTTTCATTGAGAAGAAAAAGAGCGAGCGGCATTACCCGCATGAGGGACCCGTTGCCGTTTTCAAATTCCTCGAAGCCGCCGCTTACCAGCGGTGAAGTGCCTGTGGCGCACCGTTGCAGTGCCCGGCGGGTGGTATGGCCGATATCAAATACTTCATTATGTGCGCCCCAGTAACCTTCCGATGACCAGCGAACAAATGTATTCGCCATGTTTTGGAGATTATAACCTGCAATGAGACTTTCGGCTGTGCAGAAAGTAAGGGAAGAATCATCTGAAAATGTTCCCGGTGGCTGGTTCCAGCATCCGTATCCGGTGAGCGTGGTAATGGGATTTTCTGAGAGATAACTGCGTGTTTTAAATTCTACCGGTACGCCCAGCGCATCACCAATAGCGATACCGTAAAAAGCGCCTGTAATTTGTTGCTGCATAAGATAGAATAACTAACGTTAAAGGATGTATGTAAATATGGTGATGAATATACGGTTGATTCATTATTCTGACAACCGGAACATGATATTTATACAACAATTTTTTTTAATTGCCATTGTTCATTTTATTCAGCATTTTTTTGTGCCGTTCAGAATTGTTCATTCTCATAATGGAGGCAGAACCTGTTTTCGGGGAATGATAGCAACCTATCTTTGCATTATCACGATGAACATATCGTTGAATGCAATTACCGAAAATCTGTTTTTTTTGTCCTGAGCATTATTATAACCTTATTGGCCAGTTAACCCGGCTGCTAAATACAGGTTATTCAACCATTACTGGTGCCGCTAAATAGTTGGCTATTCCATGTATTATTTATTGATAACGAAAATTAACCCAAATGCAATCTTTTTTGTTCAACAGGCATTGTCAAACATGCACATTTCTGGGACATTATCATTACCAGTTATTTTCTTTCGTGTTGAATTAGCAGAACAACTGTTGCTTCCGGCGTGCCAGGTCCTGATCAGACGATAAAACAGACAGGCATAGGAATCAATGTGCGGGCCGGCATTAACAAGCCGGCAACTGGTCAGACCTGGTATTACCGGTTTACCTGTAAGGGAACGGCATGCACACTTGCAGCTACGGTATTCATTGTTTGTTCCCGGCTACAGTTAACCAATCAAATACTTTCACATGGGGTGATAGTACTACACGAGAACGGACAGCTTTTCCAGGCAGTCCGGTAAATTCAAATTGAGATAGAACATTAGTTGAAGTTCTTGCGACGCTTGCTTAACGGGACCGCTTATTCAGGTAGTCCCCTGATTTTTGATCCTGTAAACTTTTTATATGAAACATTATTGGAGTGCAACATAC
>JBCNPS010000392.1:0-7329 GCA_039593235.1 Chitinophaga sp.
ACCGCACAACCGATCATTCCGTCATCCACGCATGGCGTGGATATACCCGGCGATCACCTATAACAAAAGAAAGAGGGGAATAGAAATTAATACACATTGAACAGCGTTTGTTTAACCGCGGCTATTACGCTACTAACGCATTGATCGCAGTTAATTAATTGCTTTCGGGAGTCAAAAAAAAGCTCCGTCTTTTGGGACGGAGCTTTTTCTGTTTTTAGGTTTACCACAAACCGGTGTAGTTATGCGGCGTAATGGCTTTCAGTTCTTTTTTGAGGGCTGCGCTGATCTTCAGGCCGTCCACAAATTTATGCATGCTTTTCTGTGTGATCTGTTCTCCGCCGCGGGTCAGCTCTTTCAGAGCCTCGTATGGCTGCGGATAGTTTTCACGGCGTAATACGGTTTGAATGGCTTCTGCTACTACTGCCCAGTTATTTTCCAGGTCGTCTTTCAGCTTCGCTTCATTGAGGATCAGTTTGCCCAATCCTTTCCCGATAGATTTAGTAGCCAGCAGGGTATGTCCGAACGGAACGCCCAGGTTGCGCAATACAGTGGAATCGGTCAGATCGCGTTGCAGGCGGGAAATGGGCAGTTTGGCGCTCAGGTGTTCAAACAATGCGTTAGCCAGTCCGAGGTTACCTTCTGCGTTTTCAAAATCGATCGGGTTCACTTTATGCGGCATGGCAGAGGAACCCACTTCATTTTTCTTGATCTTTTGTTTGAAGTAATCCATGGAGATGTAGGTCCATACGTCGCGGCAGAAGTCCAGTAATATAGTATTGATCCGTTTCAGGGCATCAAACTGTGCAGCAATGTTATCATAATGCTCGATCTGCGTGGTATACTTCATACGTTGCAGGCCCAGCGTGGTGTTCACGAATTTCTCACCGAATTTTTCCCAGTTGATCTTCGGGAAAGCCACGTGATGTGCATTGAAGTTGCCGGTAGCGCCGCCAAATTTTGCTGCAAAAGGAATGTGGCCAAGCAGGTTCACCTGTCCTTCCAGCCGTTCTACGAACACCAGGATCTCTTTACCCAGAATGGTAGGAGAAGCAGGCTGACCGTGGGTACGGGCCAGCATCGGCACTTTCATCCACGACTGTCCAAGTTTCTTCAGCTCCAGGATCAGGTTGGCCAGGGCAGGCATGTATACCTGTTCCACGGCGTCTTTCCAGAGCAGGGGGGTAGCGGTATTGTTTACGTCCTGTGAAGTAAGACCGAAATGCACCCATTCCAGTTTATCTTCCAGGCCCAGGTTTTTCAGTTCATTCTTCAGAAAATATTCAACTGCCTTTACGTCGTGGTTGGTAATTTTCTCTGTGTCTTTGATCAGTTGTGCGTTCTCGATGCTGAACTCCTGGTAAATTTTACGCAGGGCGGGAAACTTGGCTTTAGGCAGGGTAAACAGCTTCTGCTCTGAAAGCGCAATAAAATATTCCACCTCTACCATCACACGGTAACGGATCAACGCAAATTCAGAAAAATAATTGGCCAGCTCGTCCAGTTGCTTGCGATAGCGCCCGTCCAGCGGAGAAATGGCAGTTAAAGGTTGTAGTTGCATAATGTATGTATTCCAGTATTACTATTAACATGTTTGAATGGCTGCAAGTTCTCCCTAAATCCTGATTTACAGGACCACAATTATTCATTTGGAACTTGTTAACCGGGATTTAATTACTTTTGCAGCTTCAAAATTACTGAAATTGGAACGGAAAGTAAAAGTTGCGGCTGTAAGTTATTTGAATACGAAGCCTTTATTGTATGGATTCAGGAATCATCCGGTGATGGACATGATGGAATTATCGATGGATTATCCCGCTAAAATAGCCCAGCAGCTGATAGATGGAGAGGTGGATGTAGCGCTGGTACCGGTAGCTATTATTCCTAAACTGAAGGAGTATCATATCATAGCAGATTATTGTATCGGAGCCGAAGGACCAGTAGCCTCCGTATGTTTATACAGCGATGTGCCCCTGAACGAGATCAAACGTATTTACCTGGATTACCAGAGCCGTACTTCGGTAGCACTGCTGAAAGTGCTGGTACGCGAGTACTGGAAGCTGGATGTGGAATTTGTAGATACCAGCGGTACCTACCAGGATAAGATCAAAGGAACCGATGCCGGCCTGGTGATCGGCGACCGGGCCCTTGAACAACGCAAAATTTCTCCGTATATTTATGACCTGGCAGAGCATTGGATGCGTTTTACCAGCCTGCCCTTCATATTCGCCGCCTGGATCAGTAACAAGCCGCTGCCGGCCGAATTTATAAAGCAATTCAACAACGCTACCGGCATCGGTACACAGAACATACCTGCTGTAGTGGCCGAAAACCCTTATGCAGTGTACGATCTTACTACTTACTATGTCCATAACATCAGCTACCCGCTCACGCCGGCGAAGCGGCAAGGAATGCAAAAATTCCTCGGATACCTGCTACAGGAGAGGGTTGCATGATCAAGTCCACCTCTTGTCCGCGTAATGTCCATTCCCTGAGCATGGGTAAAGCCAGTGCTCCGCGTATGCAAAGCATACGCGGAGTTTGTCCGACTCAGGATTAAACTGATTAAACTGATTACCCTGATTTAATTTTTTAGATTTTATAATGATTAAAAGATTTGGGGAGATTTAAGCGGATACTTTCGCTTAAATCTCCCCAAATCATTTTTAATCATTACAAGATCTAATCAAGGTAATCAGTATAATCAGTTTAATCCTGAGTCAGACAAAATCCGCATCAGGCAAAATCCGCACTTTTTTAAGTATCTTCATAGTTCGCACTATTATCTGCTTAAATTAATCTTCGCTCATGAAAATCGGTATCCTTGGAAGCGGACCTGTTGGTTTAACTCTTGGTAAAGGGCTCATTCAAACAGGTCATCAAGTTACAATCGGTACCCGTAATCCCTCCAGGGAAGCCCTGCAACAATGGATAAAGAAGCAAGGAAAGCAGGCCATGGCCGGCACTTTCAGGCAGGCCGCCGAATTTGGGGAGCTGCTGCTGATCTGTACCAGTTGGGCAGGCACCAAAAAAGCCATTGAAGCAGCAGGTATATGGAACTTCAAATCCAAAACAGTGGTGGATGTTACCAATCCCCTCGATGGCAAAGGCCCCGATGAAAACGGACGCCTCACCTTCACCATTGGGCATACCAACTCCGCCGGGGAACAAATACAAGCCTGGCTGCCCCCGGATGCCAATGTGGTAAAGGCGCTCAGCTGTATTGGCCATGAAAAGATGTTGCTGCCCGATTTCAAGGAAGGCGCACCCACTATGTTTATTGCCGGTAATAATAATGATGCTAAAAGGGAAGTGGTGAACCTCCTGCACCAGATAGGCTGGCTCGATGTGGCGGATATGGGAAGAATAGAAATGAGCCGCAGCATAGAACCGCTCTCTATTTTATGGTCCGCCTGGGGTTTCCTGAACGATAGTTCCGGGCATGCCTTCAAATTATTAAAACGGTGAACAAAATAGCGCCCACCTATGCCAATGAGCCGGAAATATTGCTTATGACTTCCCATGTACCTTCCTCCTTCAGAAATAGTGATACGCTTATAATGCCGTGATTTCAGGACGCCGGCAAATAAGAAAGAACGTTTCAGCAATAATTATTTGAACTTTCCAGCAACAAAAAGCAATCCCAATAAGTTCAACTTTGCTCTATACTTTTAAATCAATGTAACATGAGCAAAACAATTCTAATTACAGGAGCTGCAAGCGGTTTCGGGAAAATCGCTGCATTTGACCTGGCGAAAAAAGGACATAAAGTCATTGCCACAGCGGAGGTTTATCCTCAAATGAGCGATCTGATCCGGGAAGCAAAAGAAGCGGGCATCGAATTGACCGCAGATAAACTGGACATAACAAATTCGCATGATATCGAATATATTATCAATAAATATTATATTGATTTGCTGATAAGCAACGCGGGAATTATGGAAGGCGGCCCGATCGCTGAGCAGCCCCTGGACTTAATCCGCTATATGTTTGATGTAAACGTTTTCGGAGGACTGAAATTATCACAGGGATTTATCAAAAAATGGATCGATAATAAAAAAGCAGCCAAAATTGTATTCACCACCTCAATGGGCGGTCTTTGGACAGTACCTTATGTAGCGGCTTATTGTGCCTCCAAACATGCCATGGAAGCAATTGCCGAAGGCTTGAAAACAGAACTGGCGGCGTTCAACATCAAAATTGCCACCTGTAATCCGGGGGTTTTTGGTACAGGGTTCAATGATCGCGGGGTGGATTCCATTTTCCGCTGGTACGACCCGGCGAAAAATTTTACGCCGCCTGCCGCATTTGACGGAGCTGCTGATTCATTGAAAAACCAGTTAGATCCGCAGTCTATGGCAGATACGATTGTAAATGTTGCATTGGACGATAATTGCTATTTCAGAAATGTTCATCCAAAAGAAACAGAAGATTTTGTAAAACAACTACAGGCTGAAGCCTGGACGGTAAAAAGCTGAAGAATGGAACCGGAGCAAAGGTGTAAATCTGTGCTTCTTTAAGAAAACTAAACTAACCCATTATGAGTATAACTTATAGTGAAGCAACAAAAGCGCTGAATGCTTCGATAGAAAAAGCAAGAAACCTGAAGATACCCGTAAGTATAGCAGTAGTGGATACCGGGGGACATTTGATGGCAATGGCCCGGCTGGATAGTGTATACGGGGTAACAGACTTTGCTGTAAAAAAAGCAAGAACCGCTGTAATGTTTGGCGTTGACAGCGATGTAATGGGCGCCATCATTGCCGGAGCGCAAATGCATGGATACGGAATGCTCAATTCCAATGGAGGACTACTTACTATTCCCGGGGGCGCCGTAATAAAAAACGCTGATGGGAGTATCCTGGGAGCGATAGGCATTTCGGGTGGTACCACTGAGCAGGATAAGGAAATTTGCGAGGCGGGAGCGAAAGCCCTTTGTTAATTTTGGAGATATTTGTACAATGGGAGAAAAAAATGAAATCATATTTGATAAATTGGTGTATTCCTGTGCATTTGAAAAATACAGGGGAGATGAAGAGTTTATACCGGAACATTTTTTAGGATTTCAGCTGTCAGGTGAAACCCATGCCTTTTATGCAGATGGCAATACGGTTATTACAGAGAATCAAATTGTTTTGGTTAAAAAAAATCAACTCATCCGAACGGTGAAGTATCCCGGGAAGTCGGGAAAATATCAGTTCATTTCAATCACACTGGACAAGGGAACCCTTCGTCAATATGCCCTGGAGCATAAAATAATCGTGGCAAACGGTAATGGGAACAAACAAAAACTGTTTTTTGAACCGGATGAGTTTCTGACCGCTTATTTTTTTTCACTCAGTCCTTATATAAATAAAACCAAAGAAGCTACACCCAAACTGGCAAACTTAAAAATCAGGGAAGCAATTGAATTAATCCTTCAAAGCAACCCTGATTTAAAAAATGTTTTATTCGACTTCTCCGAACCTTACAAAATAGATTTGGAAGAATTTATGAGTCAGCATTATATGTTCAATGTTTCTGTGGAAGTATTTGCAAAACTGACAGGAAGAAGTATTTCAGGATTTAAGCGTGATTTTGCGAAGGTATTCGATACCACACCCAAACAATGGTTGAGAGAAAGAAGGTTAGATGAAGCAATGTATCGCATCAAGCAAAAAAAAGAAAAGCCGTCAGACTTTTACCTCGATTTAGGTTTTGAAAATCTGTCTCATTTTTATTTTAAATTCAAACAAAAATTTGGTATTACCACCACCGAAATATAGGCGCTGGTGTTCACTTTTCGCTCAGCGCCTATTTTATTTTACCTGTTTTGAATTTATGTAGAAGTTCTTATCTACCTCAAAATTCTTCAGATCAGTTAAAGTAATATTGGAGCTACGCCACAATGTGCCAGGGTATATCAGCTTATAACCGTTATCGCTCAGCTTCACTTTCACCGGCATATTAAAGTCCCTCACATCAGACACCCAGCGGTACTGCAGCTGCTGCCCGTTGAAACGGTACTCCAGCGTAGGGATGGTAGTATGACGCAGGTACTGGTCAAATACTTTATCCAGGTTCATGCCTACTACCTGGCTCATATAGTCTTCAATGTCGCGGGTGGTCACGGTTTGATGATAGAATGTTTTGTTCAGTCCCCGCAGCAGCTGTCGGAAAGCCTCATCGTTTTCCATGATCTGCCGGATGTTATGCAGCATGTTGGCTCCTTTATAATACATATCACCGCTTCCTTCGGCATTTACGCCATAGGGGGCAATAATAGGTTTATCATTTAAGATATTCTTGCGGATGCCCTGTACATATTCATCTGCGGCCTTACGCCCGTACTGGCATTCGGTATAAAGGGTTTCGGAATAGTTGGTGAAGGATTCGTGGATCCACATATCTGCCAGGTCTTTGCTGGTGATGCTGTTGCCAAACCATTCGTGGCCGCTTTCATGGATAATGAGGAAGTCCCACTTCAGGCCCCAGCCCGTACCGGAAAGATCCCTGCCGGAATAGCCCATCTGGTATTTGTTGCCATACGCCACACCGCTCTGGTGCTCCATTCCCAGGAACGGCGCCTCTATCAGTTTGTAGCTGTCTTTATAAAAAGGATACTTTCCAAACCAGTACTCAAAGCATTTCAGCATGGGCTTTACTACTTTGAAATGTTCCCGCGCTTTGTCTTCATTATAATCCAGTACCCAGAAACCCAGGTCCAGCTTGCCGCCTTCGCCGGAATAGGTATCCTTCATTTCTATATAGTTACCTATGTTCACCGCTACATCATAATTATTGATAGGGTTGCTCACGTACCATACAAAGGTTTTGGTGCCGTCCGGGTTGTCGATGGTCTTTTTTAAACGGCCGTTGGATACATCCGTGAGGTCGGAAGGAACGGTAACACTGATGGTCATATCTTCCGGTTCATCGCTTTGCGTGTCTTTGTTCGGCCACCAGATGCTGGCGCCAAGGCCCTGGCAGGCAGTGGCTATCCATGGACGGCCTTTCTCGTCTTTGGCCCAAACTACGCCGCCATCCCAGGGGGCTTTCGCTGCTTTGCGGGGTTTGCCGCTGTAAAATACCGTGATCTTTTTGGATTTATCTTTTGCCTGCGGGGCTGCTATCCTGATAAACCAGGCATTGCCGTCGCGGGTAACGGGCAGCGACTTTTTATCCTGCACCACACTGTCAATTACCATGGGCGCCTGCAGATCTATCTGCATTACGGAATCAGGTTTCAGTACTTTATAAGTAATGGTATTAAACCCGCTGAAGGTGCTGTCGTCCGGGTTTACCTGCACATGCAGGTCGTAGTTCGTCACATCCCACCAGGCGCGTTGTGGG
>JBCNPS010000393.1:0-7304 GCA_039593235.1 Chitinophaga sp.
CGGATCACTTCTCCCCCGCCTGTTGAATGCCCTACATGGATGGCATCCTTTAAATCAAGCGCCTGGGCCAGTTCCGCCACATCTGCCGCATAGGTGTCCATATCATGGCCTTTGGATGTTTGGGTAGATCTTCCATGTCCTCTCCGGTCATGCGCAATTACCCTGAATCCCTGTTGCAGGAAAAATATCATCTGCCCGTCCCAGTCGTCACCGGATAAAGGCCAGCCATGATGAAAAACAACCGGCTGCCCGGTGCCCCAGTCCTTGTAATAGATCTCCGTACCGTCTTTTACTTTGATTGTGCTCATTGGTTTAAGTTTTAAGTTTTTAATGATTAAAGCGGCGCTACCGGGTAAAGCACGGCATCTCCTTCACATGCTCTTCTGCAGGTATAATGCTAAACATCCGGTGGCGCGGAAAACGATATTTTCTAACACGGGAAATGATATGGTTGTTCATCCGACACTAAAAAATAACAGGTATGTGCCGATGATCAGGTTTTCCTATGGCTCGCTAAGATAGTATGGATAATTACGATTTCACTCAATGCGTTGATTAATAACTTATTTTTAACGCGGATGGTGTTATTCCACCGTTATTATGCAACAGGTTCCTGAATGCAGTCAGCAGATAATTTCTGAACATGGCTATTAGCTAATTAGTACGGCTTTCCTCTAAACAGATAAAATGCCATTTAAACACAACAATTAAAACCAGCCATATAAATATAACTTAAATTATCATATGTTCGGTTTTGATACAGGAGCTGTTCATTTTAAACATTCGCGGTTTTTCTTCCGGCAACAGTTTCCTGAACCTGTTTGGCAGCCTGCTGTACAGACCTGGCTTTCAGGTCATCAGATTCAAGCCCCATTGGTTTGGCCATCAAATTAAAATAATTCTCTGATGCATTTACCCAGGTGATCTCTATAATCTCCTGGCCGGTACAGAAGCGTTGGAGGTGTTGAAAAACTTCGTCGGTAGTGGTTTTGTTGATGGTTACTCCCTTCACATATGCCAGCACCGCTTTTTCCTTATCAGTGAAGAGCTCACTTGTTTCAAACTGCAGCACCTCTTTCAGCTTTGCCCTGTCGATGCCCGCTTTATGTGCCTGGTAGCGCATGGCGTTGGCGCAAAAAGCACAGTTGTTCAAATGGGAAGTAAAATAGCGGATCAGTATCCGGGTCTCTTTGGGAAGTGAAAGTTTATTATCGGTAGATAATATTTTCATGGACGCAAATAAAACCGGTTTACTACGGGCATAAATTACTTTCAGTACTACCAGTACCTTACCATACTGCCTTTTACTGATCCAGTAAAAAAGTTTCAGGATAAGACCTTTGGGATGTTCAATTGCTGTAAGTCGCATGTGATATTGTTTTACAGCAAAGTTCGGAAGGGGAAGGATTGGGTTTTTTGATAAATGTCAAAAAAGGGGATTATTCCTTTAAATCACTTACCGCCTCCACAACGCGATAGCTAACATCCTCCATTACCGCAAAATGCTTTTCTGCACATTCAATTTTCATTCTTTCCTTATCCCTTAAAACCGACCTGCCCGCTGCCGCTTTTATTTCCACCACAAAGAAAAGTTTTGCGGCGCCTTCCCCTTTTTTTATCAATGCCCAACCGGGTTTATAAGCTCCTACAGGAGTTTTCACCTGGAATGCCGGAGGAAGCTTTACATAAAACAGGATGTCATCCCTGCTGTCGCAATCTTCCGCAAACTTCCTTTCCCGGCCGCCCAGGGAATCTATCTCTACGTAATTGTATAACGTTTTTGACGGGTTACTTACTTCAATAAGGTTATCGGTATATTGCTCCACTTCTGCAGATTCAAACAACTTCATTTCGTACGCCTGCCCTGCAATTTTTTCATACTCAATACCATGTATGCTGATGCGGTCCAATTCATCCTTAATAATTTTCACTACCGTATCCATAAATAACTGCGGGTTATTAAAGATCTCACTCAACCTGCCGGATGTCAGGATGATGCGGGTAACAGTGTTCCTTGTAAGGGCTGTTTTGGATTGGATATAAGCAATAAAGTCGGGTATATCGTAATGGGTATCTTTAACGATCTTTTCTTTGGAACCTTTTTGTTCACCACCCAGTTCTATCAATTCACCTTCCCCGTTTCTCACAAACTTTGCCGTATTCCTTTCCCTGTAAATAAGCGGTTTTTCAGTCACAGGCATTCCCTGTAATGCAGCTACACAGTTTTTAACCAGGTCTTCCGTGCTGTAATTCACCTTATAGGTGGTACGAAACTTAATCTTCTCCCAAAGGGCTAAAAAAAGCGCATCCTCAAACCATTTGGCTTTAAGCTTCACTACGCTCCTTTTCCTTGCATCCCTGATCCGGCCCTCAAACTTAACGCCGGTATCTTCTTCTATTTCTGATTGCAAGGCTTTGGAAAATGCTTCATAGGATTCATTGGCAATCACCGTAAGCCTGTTAACAGAACGTTCCATGTTGCGCACTCCATCCTGATCCACACACAAACGAAGCCCCCGGCCAATTTCCTGCCGTTTCTTCATATCAGACCTGGTTTCATTCAACGTACATATCTGGAACACATTGGGGTTATCCCAACCTTCCCTTAATGCAGAATGACTAAAAATAAACCTTAAAGGCGTGGCTATATCCAGCAACCGCTCTTTATCCTGCATGATCAGTTTAAAGGCATCATCATCCGCTTTGGACAACTTCCCCTCCCTGGAATCCTTAAATTTTCCTTTGTGCTGGCTAAAATACCCGTTGTGTACGGCTTCCGCATCATAAGTATACAGGCCACGGTAAGCAGGCGCCTGCTGCCATTTGGCAAAACTTTCTTCAAACCATAAAGCAAACTTTCCTTTAATGGCGTTGCCCTGCTCATCATAGCTGCGGTAATTAGCTACCCGGTCAATAAAAAATACAGATAATACCTTAATCCGTTTTGCGCTTAATACTTTCTCCTTCTTAAAATGATTTTCCACAGTGGCATCAATCATTTCTTTTAATATCTGGTCCGTAAGCCCTCCCACAGCGCTTCCCCTATAAACTACATTACCACCCGAAAACGCTATGGAACCTTTTTCCGCATCCAGTTCATTGATCACATATCCATCTTTATAAATATCCCAGCCCCCGGAAAGCTGGTATAAATCATCCCCTGTTTTAGCGGTTACCTGTTTTTTCTTCACGCCTGATCTCTCATTCACAAAAATGGTAAGCCTGGCTGTAACGGACTGCCTGGCTGTTTTAAAGGCGTCCACACTTATAAATACGCCGGAGCTGTCATGCTTTGCTACCACGGAATCTACTTCTATCTGTTTCACCAGCCCCAGGTCGTACGCCTCAACAGGATCCAGCTTGTAAACAAGATTGTACAAACTTTTATGCGTAGCGGAATAACGAAGCGTAAACAGGGGATTCAGGTTGGCAATGGCCCGCTTACGGATATCTGTTTCCATATTCTGCGGTTCATCAATAATCACAATGGGATTTGATTGCCGGATATACTCAATTGGTTTGATACCCGTTTCCCTGACCTGGTTAATGATATTGGCATCTTTGGTAAAACTATCGATGTTGATAACCAGTACCTGGATCACATTGCTTTTGGCAAAATTACCCAGCGCTGAAAAACGGCCGGAGTCATATACCCTACATTCAGCAGGCTGATTTTCGTAAATATCCCGGAAATGATCGAAGGTAATGGAAAGGCTTTTCAATACGCCTTCGCGGATAGCAACGGAAGGCACTACGATCACAAATTTCTTAAAGCCATACACTTTATTTAACTCATAAATACTCCGCAGGTATGCGTATGTTTTACCTGTACCCGTTTCCATTTCTATGGAATAATTGGGAAAATCCGTTGCCACAGCTGCGGGGGGAATATCTTCTTTACCGTCTGCCGCCCCGTTGTACCATAGCTTTTCCATCACGGCAGATATTTCATCCGCCCTTAAATTATTGGCGCGTTGTACTTTATTCAGGTTGGTCAACAGTTCATCTTCCGTTAAGGTAAGCCGGTTCCCTATCCCTGTTGCTGTAAATTGTATGCTGCCGTTATCAGTATCAATGTAAGAAAACTCAAAATCTGAATGACTCAGCTGCTGGCCCTCAAACAAATTTATCACTGATTGAATCGCCTGCTGTTGGTGGGGCTGGTCTTTATCAAATCTAAGCTTCATGTACAGGTTGAATTAAGTAATCAAACAATTCATGCGAAAAGGCGTTCCCTATCAGATGGTGTAAAAAATTATCCCGGCATCTTCAAAAAGAAGCTGAATATTTGTTTTATCCTGGTCGCTGTTTTTAAAAACAGCGTCAATAAAAATCACAGTGCCGGGTTTCATCTTTATAATTTCTTTTGCAGCTATAATGCTTATAGCATCGGCGCCCACCAACAGTTTTCTTTCCGGGAAATAATAAAAGTTATTTCCGTTGAAAGTAAGCAGGTTGACATTGGCAGAAAGCCCGATGCCATTTTTAACAGCAATTTCCCAGGCCATTTTTTCTCCTGTTGCGCTATCTTTTGCTACCGTATCAAATATGCGGAGTTGTTCTATGATGTCGGCTTCGTTCTTTAAAAAATCGCCTCTCCATATTTTGAAATTGGAATCCGAAAGCCGGAAACAACGGAAGCCAACCGGGGCGTGCTTACCCGGTTGATCGTTTATTGATTGTGCAATTTTGCTTAGCCTTGTTTGGGTAACTTCTGAAATGGTTTTAAATCCCAGCTTATATGCTTCATCTGAAGCATCGATCTTTTCAGGAAGCTGTACCAGTATAAACTTACGATCCGATCCCTCTTCTTTATTTAATTCATATACGGCATGTGCAGTAGAGCCTGAGCCACCGAAAAAGTCCAGTATAAGATCATCTTTTGAAGTGGAGATCTTTATCAATGCTTTTAATAACCGGGTTGGCTTGGGGTTATCAAATACGTTTTTACCGTTAAAAATCCCGGTTAACTCTGCAGATCCTTCCTGGTTGCTGCCAAACTCCTGGTGCCCCCAGAAATTGTGGGCGCTTTGTCCTTCCTCCATCCGGCTGCCCAGGTAAATTTTTTTACGCGGCCAGCCATCCCCTCCGCCGGGGAAATAGATTTTCCCTTCTGCCAGCAATTGTTTATAAGTGCTTTCCGCGCCCATCCACTCTTCCTCCAATACCTTACCTGTTGGGGTAGTGATGGTATATTTAGAACCGGATTGCCCTGATCCCGCTTTCCAGGGCTTGGAATCCCAGGGGCCCATCGGATCCTTATCAGGGTTCGAATAACTTCCCTTTCTTGTTTCAGAAAGCGGGATACCATAAAAGGCATTCTTCTCTTTCAGGATCTCCGAATTTTTAGCATAAACAACAATATACTCGGCTACCTTCGAAATCATTTTTGACTTATCATTCGGTTGGTTATGCCTTCTTCTCCAGGTGATGATGGCTTCTTTATTCTCTTCTCCAAAAATTTCATCCATTAAGATCTTAAGGTTCGCCAGTTCATTATCATCAATACTGATAAAGATAATACCATCGTCACTTAAAAGATTCTTTGCCAGGAAAAGCCGGGGAAGCATCATCGACAACCAGTTGGAGTGAAACTGCCCGTTCTCCTTTTTGTTTGGACGGAACAATCCTTCTTTCATCATGAAGCCTTCTTCATCTTTTTGCTTAATCCTTTTAAAGTATGCTTCTTTTGTTTCTGAGAATTTATCAGGATAGATGAAGCTATCGGAACCTGTGTTATAAGGGGGATCTATACATATGGCCTTTATTTTTCCATAATAGGATTTCTGCAACACTTTCAATACTTCAAGATTCTCTCCTTCTATGAATATATTTTCTGTTTTGTTCCAGTTCACTGACCTGTTGAGGTCCGGCACCAAAGTAGCGGTGGAAGGCAATTGCAGCAATTTAAACGCTTCGCTTTTACCGGCCCAGTTCAGTTGGTAACGTTCACTGTCGGGGTTGATGTTTTCACCCAACAGCTGCTTTAACTGATCTATATTTAGCTTATCCTCCGAAAAAGCGCCGGGGATAATATCTTTTAACTTTGCTATTAAATCGGCCGTTACGTTTAATGACTTACCATCCATTTGCTGCTTGTCTTTTATTCTTTTTTCTGAATTGATTTGTCACCAGTTGTCAAATGTAACAAAAAATCAAATGGTGAAAGTATGAGGAAGATCATGGAGGGGCAACGGGTTAAGAACACTATAAAACACCACTATTTTGTAAGAAAACGCCGCTCCTCTTATCATTATTGTGCGAAAAAAAATATGGTTTAAAAACGATGTTTTCCCAGTTGATACCTTGTATTTTTGGCGCTGCTCATCTATAAAACCCATCATCATGCACAAATATTTGCTTTCTTTCCGGGAAACAGACAGATCAGATCTTGCAGCCGTAGGTGGCAAAGGCGCCAACCTGGGCGAATTGTCCGGGATCAGCGGCATACAGGTGCCGGAAGGGTTTTGCGTTACCACCGATGCCTATAAGGCCATAACCGGGAATAACGCGGCGTTTAACAGCCTGCTGGATGAATTGGCCATGCATAAGGCGGAAGATCGGGAACCCATCCGCCGCATCAGTGCAAAGATCCGCAGCACCATTGAAAATATCCCCATTCCCGGGAACATCATCGAAGCGTTGGGGGAATATCTTATAAAGATCGGAGCGCAGGATGCCTATGCAGTGCGCTCCAGCGCCACCGCGGAAGACCTGCCAACGGCCTCTTTCGCAGGCCAGCAGGATACCTGGCTGAACATTACCGGGAAAGAAGCCATCCTGCAGCATATCAGTAAGTGCTGGGCCTCCCTGTTTACGGAAAGGGCCGTTATTTACCGGCTCCGGAACGGCTTCGATCATCGTAAGGTGTACCTGGCTGTGGTAATACAGAAAATGGTATTCCCGCAAGCCGCAGGCATCCTGTTCACCGCCGATCCCCTTACGGCCAACAGGAAAGTAGTATCCATCGACGCCAGCTTCGGGCTGGGCGAAGCCCTGGTGTCCGGCCTGGTGAATGCCGATAACTATAAAGTAAGCAATGGCAACATTACCGGTAAAACGATAGCGGCCAAGAAGCTGGCGATTTATGCTTTGAAAGATGGCGGTACGCATGAGCAGGCGATTGCGCCGGTACAGCAGCAGCAACAAACCCTCACAGATGAGCAGATCCTGCAGCTGGAGCAGCTGGGCAGGAAGATCGAAGCGCATTTTGGTACTCCCCAGGATATTGAATGGTGCCTGGCGGATGATATATTTTATATTGTCCAGAGCCGGCCCATCACCACCTTATTTCCTATCCCTGC
>JBCNPS010000394.1:0-7304 GCA_039593235.1 Chitinophaga sp.
CATTTAAACCATAGCGTACCGTTCCCCGGCTGCCGCCAGGCGATCCTGGATTGGTGTAAGCAAGACCGGAGTAGTTAAAATAAACCCTTTGCGATAACTGTTGCGCCTTCCATTCCCCGCTATAGTCCATTCCAACGGAAACTGTTTGCCAGAAATCATTCAGCAGGGTAAATGCAGCGGTTTTGGAAGAAAGTGCAGCGCTGTTGCCCGTTGCGGCATTATTAAATTCGTTGTTCGATTTTGAGATATCGGCGGTGATGCTTCCGTATTCACCAAAGTCCATCTTCTCGGAAAAAGCGCCTACAAAAATATTCCGTTTCAGGCTGGAGGCATTGAACTGCCGGTAGTCTTTATTCTTGGTATTGGCGTTCATTAATGCCACATGACTATGTGGCTCGTTGATATCTCCTTTACCCATTTGCAGGAACTGCATGCTATATGCGCCGGGATCAAGAGAAGAATTAAAAGACTGATCTTTCAGATCTCCCCCCTGCCGGGTAGTTCCAAGTCCCATCATAAGAAAATTATCCTTATTCAGAAACGAGCCTTGCACGCCCGACATAAAAAGATCCTGCACGCCGCCCTTACTTCCATTGGCGGCGATGTTACCAATGTTCAGGCTCTTTGCCTGGAGTAACAGCCGTTGAAGAAAGTTAAGCGGCAACAGCTCCTTAATATTGTTTTTCTGCGTTTCCGGATCATTTACCTGTTGCTGTATACTTCCTGCAGCCTGGTGTTGGGCCGACAATGTTTGCCTGGCCTGCAACCCCTGCGCCACGGAAGCTTTCAACGTTTCAATCCTGCTCAGGTAATGACGGGCGGCCATTACGGTTTTCCCATGCGCCGATATGGAATCCATACCGGAACGAATATCTCCATTCAGGTCCTCTTCCGTAAGCTGCAGATTCTTATCATTTAACAGCAGTTGTCTTATCTGGCTGCTATCGAAGTAAATCAATTGCTCCGGAGCGATGAGATTTTTGAAGGCCGATGCCTGCAGCGGGTCTGTCATTGCCTTCATTTCGTTCTGGATATCAGTGATCTGTTGTGAGGCAAAGGATTTAACAGCACTTGTTACATCAATATCATCCAGGAAATACTTCCTGAGATCATATGTTTTATTCAGGTATCCGTTCATCCTTTGCATATAAGCATCTTTATCAAAGGAAAACTTCTTCAGCTGCTGACCCATCAAAGCTTTATCAAACGGCGATGTTCCTGCCAGGCTGTTATAAACTATATCCACCGGGATGTTGCCTATTACTACCATATTTTCCAGCTGTACGCCCATGCCTGATTTAAGGACGGCTCCGGGGGTGTTATCATAAAAAGCACTGCCCGACAATAATTTAAAACGATTGGTATAAGCGCCTGCCTTCATAAAAGCAGCTGCTTCGGATTCATTCCTGAGTGCATAAAATCCCCTGAGCTTACCGGCTACATAGGAAGATATTTTCGCAGAGTCGCCAAACATCCCATAGCTGCGACTCAGCTGTTGTAATTGCCTGGGGCCATACACGGAATTAACATGTTTGTAAAAGAGCTGGCGCGCGGTATCGCTTAAATAAGCTCCTAACTTCCCCGGATGGTGTATGCCTGCCAGTGGTATTTTACTGTTCAGCGAATCGATCAATGCCGTTTGTAAAGCAGGACTGGTCCTAAGCAGGTTGTTGTACACCTGTTGTGCAGTAGCTGCCACCGGTAGCAGGATGATAAGAAATAAGAGGTGAACAGTTCTTAATGAATTACTCATAGGGATATCAGTTTTCCTGAGAAATGAGTGCGTGTTAAAAATGAATAGGGCCGGCACAATCTGTCTGATGACCGTATCGCCACTACCAGGCCTTATCGCCGGTATTGAGCAGCACACAGGCTACTACTACCTCCCGGTTGATATTCAGACAGACAGTATGTATTTCGTGTTTATTTTTACTTATCATGTTCCCGGATACGGCCATAACCGGGCAAACGCAGGCATTTCACAGACACTACAAAGGATTAACATTAAATATTTCATGGTACAGCATTTGAAAAAAACTCGAAATAGATGTAATAAGGACAAACAAAAACAGTGGGTTTCCACTTAAATGACTCTAATTTGCCACAAGATACTCACCTAAATGTACGGCTTCAATAACACGTTTGTGTAAAAAAGTTACTTGAAAAGAGTTAACTACATCATTCATAGTTTAAAGATAGAAAGAGACCACGTATTGTATATGCGTAGTACTTTTAACATATGCCAGATAAAAAGAACATAGATACGCTAAATAAAAAAGGTGCTCTGTTGGGTTATGGTCTTCACGGAAGGGATACAATTCCCTGATAAGACTTTCCTCGCGCACCCGCCGCCGCCTCCTCTCCCCCGGCTAACTGCTCCAGCCATTGCCGCTCCGTATTCAAATTTTCCTGCATGTTCCGAGACCTGCCTCCCCCGGCAGTAATTGGTTGATTAGCGGCTAAAAGTAGTAAAAAACTGATAGTTCCCGTATAGGGTCAGTAATTTGAACAGCTTTTTTATTCCTACCTTTCCAGCTATGAAATGGATTACCCGTGAACGTCCTAAAATTGACAGGCTCGCCTGTCCCTGGCTTATTAAAAGGTTTGTAGACCAGGAAGCAATATTTATTTATGTACCATTCAACGATGTACTGCCAATGGCAGCACAATTGGATGCCATTCCTTTTGATATCGCCGGTGTGGAATATACGCATTACAACGACCAGTGTACTTTTGATTACATCATCAAAAAACACGGTATTGAAGATGCCGCCGTACATGCAATGGCGCCCATTGTTCGCGGAGCGGATACCGACCGCCACGACCTGGCGCCGCAGGCATCCGGCCTGTGGGCCATTTCAGCAGGCATGGCATATGATGAACCGGATGACAATAAGCTCCTGGAAAAAGGAATGCTGCTCTACGACTCGCTGTACGCCTGGGCAAAGTACCTGCAACAGGTTAAACATACGCAGCAGCCTTTTGAAAACCAGTTGCTCGACATCTTCAATAAATTTCTTCAACGCGAAAAAGACACAAAAAAAATCCCTGCCTGGGCAAAGGAACTGAAAGAGATCATACAGGACCAGATTGATACCAATCTTAATTTAAGCCTGAAAGGACTTTCTGAAACGCTGCAGGTACATCCTGCTTATTTATCGAGGGAGTTCTCCAAATATTTTGACGATCTTTCCTTCGGCGACTATATCCGTAAACTGCGGATAGATAAAGCCATACAACTCCTTTCTTCCAGTCACTCGCTCACCGAAATCGCTTACCTGACAGGCTTTTCAGACCAAAGCCACTTTACCCGCATCTTTAAGGCGCATACCGGGAAAAGTCCATCTGCTTACCGGAAAAGTTTAGGGAAAAGGTAAAAACTATACAAAACCTTTGTTTTCATGCTATTTTTTGGTGACAGGTTGCCGCATTTTGCAGGCAAAACTGAGTTATCAGAAAGTAATGAACAATCATCAAAATATACCTTACACCTTTCGTCAGCTGGTATTTTATTTCCTTAGGCTCGGCGCCTGGGGATTTGGCGGGCCTGCCGCACTGGCTGGCTATATGCATCGCGACCTGGTAGAGCAACGTAAATGGATCAGCGAAGAAGATTATAAAGAAGGTCTTGCCCTGGCGCAACTGGCGCCCGGACCACTGGCCGCACAACTGGGCATATACATCGGGTATATCCATTACCGTATGAAAGGCGCAACGCTTGCAGGGCTGGCATTTGTACTGCCCTCGTTCATCATGGTAGTATTGCTGGGTTTCATCTATACAAAATGGCAGGGTATTCCGTGGATGCAGGCCGTGTTCTATGGCGTGGGCGCGGCCGTAATAGGCATCATTGCCATGAGCGCGTGGAAGCTCACCCGTAAATCAATAGGTACAGACCGGTGGCTGGCAGGCATCTATCTCGCTACTGCCGCCTACACCGTTTGGAAAGAAAATGAAAATGTATGGCTTTTCCTCGGTGCAGGGGTCATTTACTGGTGGCTGAAATCCCCGGAAAAAAAGGCCGGTCATCTTATTAAATCATTATCATTTCCGCTGCTTTCCAATATCCCGCTCTCTCCCGCCGGTAATACCCTCTGGCAACTCCTGCTGTATTTTACAAAGGCAGGTGCACTTGTGTTTGGCAGCGGCCTCGCTATTGTTCCCTTTCTTTACGGCGGCGTAGTAAAAGAACATGCCTGGCTGAATGAGCAACAGTTCATGGATGCAGTGGCTATCGCTATGATCACTCCCGGCCCGGTGGTGATCACCGTAGCATTTATCGGCTTTCTCGTTGCCGGGTTTTCAGGCGCCTGTATAGCCGCCTTTGGCACCTTCTTTCCCTCTTATGTTTTTACGGTGATACCAGCGCCTTACTTCAGGAAGTACGGGAAACACCCCGGTATCAAAGCATTTGTAGACGGCGTTACCGCTGCGGCCATCGGCGCTATTTCAGGCGCGGTGATCGTTCTCGGCAAAAGATCACTTACTGATGCCTATACAATTGGTATCGCTGTTATCACTATCGTGGTGCTTTGGCGGTTCAGGAAACTTCCGGAGCCAATCATTATCCTCGTGGCAGCAGGTATCGGGCTGCTATTAAAAAATACCGGGGGATTGTAATATCTTAAAGGAATATTCTTCCAGCAGAACGACCAATATCATACTTTAAACAGGTTTCTTCAATGAACGTTTATCATAAAAAGATGCTGATCAGCAGTTGCCTTATGATGTTGTCATTACCCGGCATAGCGCAGCAGAAAACTATCCATATCAAAGACCTTCTGTTATTAGTGCAATCGCAGCCACAGGTAAAAGCCACGGAACAACAAACACAGGCAGCGCAATACAATACAAAGATGGCCCGGAACACACTGGTGCCGGAGGTTACAGCGGGTTACCAGGCTGGCTATGCCACCTACAATAATATAACGGGCATGAGTTATCCCGGCTTGTTTTTACCCATCAGCGGGCCGCCGTCTGCAGGCAATACCTACGACCCGGTTCCGGGCACTGCTTTAACCGCACTGGTAAAATGGAACCCGCTTACCTTCGGGCAACGGCAGGCCGCCGTGGAAAAGGCGGCAGCCCAGTACAAACTGGCCGGCAACGTATACAATGAAACGCTCTTCCGCCAGCAGTACCTGGCCATATCCACCTACCTGGATGCGGTGTACCTCAAAAAATTACTGCTAAGCTTCCGGATGAATATAGAACGTACTAAGGCGGGCCTGCAACAATCATTAGTACTGGCACAGCAGGGATTACGCCCCGGTATTGATACCACGCAGTTCCAGTCGGTACTGGCGCAGGCGCAAACAGACCTGCTGGCGGCGCAACGGCAATATTATACCCTGATCACTGAACTGAGCCGGCTGGCAGATTTGCCCGGTAAACCGGATGAGATCATACTGGCTGATACTTCCCTGATCAACCTGCTCCCCACCGGCGCTGATACCACTGCCCATTTTACAGCACACCCATCTTTTCAGTATTACCAGACTAAAAAAGAGGTAAGTGAAGCGAACTTAAAGGAAGCCGAACGCGCATGGCGCCCTAAGCTGGACCTGTGGGCAAACGCTTATGCCCGCGGTTCCGGCGTGGATGCTGCAGGTAATGTCAGCAAAGCAGATGGCTGGTCGCTTTCCCGGAAAAACTATGGCGCAGGCATACAACTGAGTTTCCCCATCCTGCAGTTTTCACAGGTCAGTCTCCAGAAAAAACAATACCGCTTATTATTAAAATCTGATGAAACACAACTGGACCAGGTAAAACTGAACCTGCAAAAACAACTGGAAACTGCCCAGTTTAACTACCAGCAAAACCTGCTGATTGCCAAGCAGACTTTAATACAATCGCAGGCAGCGCGATACGCTTTCGATGGACTAAAGCTCAGCTATGAAAGCGGCCTGGTGGATTTTACCCGCCTGGTACAAGGCCAGTACGAACTGCTGAAAGCGGAAACAGGGGAAGCCGGTGCATTTCTGCAGGCGTGGCATGCTTTGCTGGAACTGGCCGCAGCAAATGGGCAGCTGGATGTTTTTACAGATAAACTGAAATAACGATATACGCTTTATGAAACTAATCATTCAGGCATTACGGCATCCCGTCACCATACTGGTAGCTGTTATTGGAATCCTTTTCTTTTCCTACCTCTCCATCCGTAATGCAAAAGTGGATATATTCCCGCGGCTCGGACTGCCCGTGGTATACGTTGCACAGCCTTACGGCGGCCTGTCGCCCGAGCAGGTGGAAGGTTTTGTTACCTCTTATTACGAATACCATTTTCTCTATATCACCGGCGTTAAATATGTGGAGTCTAAAAGTATACAGGGAGCTGCGCTGATCAAAATAGAATTTAACGAAGGCACCGATATGAGCCAGGCCATGGCGGAAGTAGTGGGATATGTAAACAGGTCAAGGGCGTTTATGCCACCCGGAACGGTGCCGCCGTTTGTTACCCGTTTTGATGCCGGCAGCGTGCCGGTAGGGCAACTGGTATTCAGTTCCGACAGCAGGTCGTTGGGAGAAATATCAGACCTGGCGTTGTTCCGCGTAAGACCTATGTTTTCAACACTACCCGGTGTATCTGCTCCGCCGCCTTTTGGAGGTAACCAGAAAACCGTACTGATCACTGTGGACCCGGAGAAACTGCGCGGGCATAATCTTTCACCTGACCAGGTAGTACAAACCATTGCAAAATTCAACAGCATCTCCCCTGCGGGAAATGTGCGTATTGGCGATACCACTTACCTCACGCCGCAGAACAGCGTAATAGAAACCTTACAGGACCTGCAGAATACGCCATTGCAATCCGGCCCCGGCCCGACTGTATATGTAAAAGATATTGCCAACGTTAGCATGGGATCGGATGTAACCACCAGCTATGCGCTGGTAAACGGTAAACGCTCCGTTTATATTCCTGTAACCAAACGCGCTGATGCCTCCACCTGGGAGGTGGTACAAAAAGTAAAAGCTGCACTGCCGGATATGCAGGCCGCTATTCCTGAAGATATAAAAGTAACCTACGAATTTGACCAGTCGGGCTACGTGATCAACTCCCTGAAAAGCGTGCTGTTTGAAGGCGGACTGGGCGCCCTTCTTACAGGTTTGATGGTATGGCTGTTCCTGGGCGACCGGCGCAGTGCGCTGATTGTAGTTACCACCATTCCATTGGCCCTTCTTGCTGCGGCCACCTTATTATTTCTTGCCGGGCAAACCGTTAATATCATGACCCTCGGCGGACTGGCCCTGTCGGTAGGCATACTGGTAGATGAAGCCACGGTAACGATAGAGAACATTCACCG
>JBCNPS010000395.1:0-7283 GCA_039593235.1 Chitinophaga sp.
CGCCTAAGTTACCATCAATCTGGAAAGGCGGATGCGAACAGAACAGGTTGGCAAAGGTCCCGGCGCCGGAACGCAAACTCATTTCGCTGGTAGCCGGTATCGCGGAAATGCTGCTGCAAAGTCATGGCGGCGATAACGTGATCCGCCTGCTGCCTGCACTCCCGGATAACCCTGAATTTGCTGCCGGCCAGGTACAGGGCCTCTGCGCTGTAAATGGTTTTGTAGTGGATTTCAGCTGGAAAAATAAAACCGTGCAGGAACTCAGCCTGCTTTCCAATATCGGTACGGAATGCCGCCTGCTGCTGCCGGAAAGTGCTGTGGTAAAGGATCGTAACGGAGCGGTAGTGCCGCATCAGTACAAAGATGGCGTGCTGCATTTTGCTACAAAGAAAGGAATGAAATATCGCATTGCCGTATAAGATAACAGGATTTTGTGTTGCCCGGTGTATACCGGGTAACACAAAAAAATCGCATCTTTATCTTTCATAACTATTCATATGGAAGATCTGAAACAAGTGGCTGCAAAGGCAGCATTGAATTACATACAACCCGGCCAAACCGTAGGACTGGGCGCCGGCAGCACCATTGCGCACCTGGTAAATTACCTGAAAGACGAAGAGGTTTTGTTTAAAAGCATTACTACCGTCACATCTTCCTATAATACCTTACAACAACTGCGGGAACACGGATTCAATATTAAACAGCCCGGCGATGTGTCCGGGCTGGATATTTATTTTGATGGATGCGATCAGTTCGATCATCAGCTGAATGCCCTGAAAAGCGGTGGTGGTATTCATACACAGGAGAAACTGCTGGCGGCAATGGCTGATAAATTTATGCTGATTGGAGATGGCGCCAAGTACGTAACGCAGTTGTACACTACTTTTCCCGTGGTGATAGAAGTGATACCGGAAGCGGCGCCCTTTGTGATGAAACAGCTGAAGAAAATATTTTCGCTCGCAAACCCTGAGCTGCGGCTCAGCAATAAAAAAGATGGAGCGGTAATTACGGAGCATGGCAATCTGCTCATTGATATCTGGTTCCGTTCCTTCCCGCCATTAGACAGCCTCAATCATCGTTTAAAGGAGATTCCGGGCGTACTCGAAACCTCGCTTTTTTACAATATGGCGCATGCTGCCATCATAGCGGGAAAGAAGGGAGTGGAAATTATTCCTAAAGATCCGGCTTACCTGATCTGAAACTCTCTCGTACCAGCGGTTACATGATACAGTAACCCTTTCCTGGTGTTTTGTGTAACCACGGGTTTATCATTTTCATATATTTTTTGTGTGGGGGAGATGTGAAAGAAGATGTCTGCCCCGGCATTTGCAGGCACTGTTACACGGTAGCTGATGGCTGTGCCGTTCCTTTTCCAGGAAGAAACGATGGCGCCGTAAGGGCTGTCATGACTTCCTTCGAAATGATCCAGTCCTTCCACGAAGTTGGGCGTCAGTAAAATGTTCTTAAATCCCGGTGCATTTTCATCGGGCCGGATACCGGCCACGCCTTTATACATCCAGGCGCCTATTTCTCCAAACATAATATGGTTGCGGGAAAGATCTGAAGAGGCGTTGATATCCCAGTTTTCAAAGAGGGTAGTGGCGCCGTTCATGATCCACCAGCCCCAGGAAGGGAAAGTGCGTTGGGCGGCCAGCTTCCAGGCTACATCGGCATATCCGTTTTCACTGAGCGCATTCAGGATACTCTTTGTTCCCAGCAAGCCAACATCCAGGTGGAAGTTATCAGCAGCCACTCTTTTTGCAAGATTAGCGGCTACCTTACTTTTCATGGCATCCGGTACCAGTCCCCAGTAGAGAGCCACACTCAGTTCTGTTTGCACGCCTTCGCCATAGATCCCTGTTTCGTTGTTGAGGTATTTGGCGTTAAATGCAGTTTTGATCTTCTCAGCCAGCGTGCTGTATTTCGTATAGTCGGCTGTTTTGCCAAACAGTTTGGCTGCTTTAGCCAATATCAGCGCATCGGCGTAGTAGTAGGCGGAGGAAGTAAACTCCACCGGCGATTTTGATTTAACCGGCACCCAGTCGCCCAGCCCCCAGGTGGTGAGTCCTGTAGGACTGATAGCCGTGATCCTGTCCACATACCGGCGCATATTATCATAAGAGTCCGAGAGAAGCGTAGTATCGCCGTAAAAAAGATAGATGTTCCATGGTATGATGGCGATAGTGCTGGTCCAGTCCGGCCCGTTACCCCATTCGTAACCCCAGCCGCCGGTGGGAATAATGGAAGGCAGCACGCCGTTGGGTTGTTGTTCATCACGATGGTCTGCCAGCCATTTTTCATATATGGTGATACCATCATAACTGTACAGTCCTGTTTCAATGGCAATTTGTGCATCCCCGGTCCAGCCGTTCTTTTCGCGCTGCGGGCAATCTGTAGGATAGCCGAACAGGTTGGAGAGATAAGCGTTATTGGTGGCGGCAAACAGTTTATTGATCATGGTATCGGAGCCATGGATATGCCCTGCAGGAGGCACATTACTGTGCATAAAGTAGCCGGTCAGGCTTTCTTTGCGGAGCTGTACCGGTTGGCTGCTGGTTACCTCCACATACTGAAATCCTTTATAGTTAAAGCGGGGCATAAAGGTTTCCTCGCCCTTGCCGCTAAGGATAAAAATATCCGTCTGGAAAGGATCGGTATCGTCTGTAGGGCGGTAATGCACTATAATATTCGAGAGGTCTACAAAGCCTTTTTTATCCAGTTGCTCACCGTGTTTCAGTTTAAGCACGGTGCCTGCGGGGCCGCTTACGCGGATGCTGCTTACGCCGGCAATATTTCTGCCGAGGTCGTATATCCAGGTGCTGTCGTTGGGATGGGTAACGCTGGCAGCGGGAATTTCCTCCACGTTTTCGATAGGATAAAGCTGTTGTGAAACAATGTGCTGTGAAGGCGCTGCGCGATAGATCACCTCTTTCCATTTGCTGTCGTCGAAACTAACGGTATTCCATCCCGGTTGTTCTTTACGGGCGTCGTAATGTTCGGCGGTGTAGATGCTGTTAAATACAATAGGCCCCAATGCTGTTTTCCAGTCCTTTCCTGAGCTGATGGTTTCTACGCTGCCATCGGTATAGGTAACCCGCAGATCGAGGCAAAAAGCGGGTCTGCCGCGCCAGGGCGCTTCATGGAAATTCCATACGGCGGTGGACTGGTGATTGTACCAGCCATTGCCCAGCATTACGCCAATGGCGTTCCTGCCGGATTGCAGCAGGGAGGTAACATCATAAGTAACGTAGAGGGTACGGCGGTCGAAACGCGTGTACATGGGATCGAGGCGGTGATTGCCTGCTTTGGCGCCGTTGATATACAGTTCATACAGGCCGGCGGCTGCAATATAGGCGCGTGCTGATTTCACCTGTTTAGCGGCGGTGAAAACCTTCCTGAAATTAGCGGCGGGCTTCAGGCGGATATCGGTGCCATCGCTGATCCAGGCGCCTTTCCAGTTGCTTTGCTGCAACATGCCGGTTTCAAACCAGGAGCGGCCGGGAGAGGATTTCACGCCGTCTTTGTCCCATACCTCCACGCTCCAGTAGTAGCGGGTAAAGGGCTGCAGCATTTTTCCCGGGAAGCTGGTCATGATATCTGCGCGATTAATTTTGCCGGAAGTCCACAGCGGGTGGGTATCCAGCGCCAGAGAATCAGTGGCTATACGAACCCGGTAGGCGGTTTGGCGGGCGCCGTTGCGGTTATCGCTTAATTGCCACGACAGCCGCGGATGGGCGGCATCGATGCCGAGCGGTGTTACCAGGTGTTCGCACTTCAGGCCGGTAACTATAGCGGGCTGGGCGAGGTTTGCCGGATGACTGGCAGAAGTAACCTTTGCATTGGCAGTTGCTCCTGTCGGATAATGATCAGCAAAAGTAACCTTTGCATTGGCAATTGCCCCGGCCAGATAATAACCGGCAGGAGTCCCCCCGGTTTTTACAAATGCAACAGGTTTGCCCACCGATACGGCAGGCCATAAAAAGAACAGATAAATAAACAGTTTCCGGAATATTGAATGCATGCTAAGCGCTTGATTATTTATCAACAAGATAGAATATGCCTCACTTTTTTTTCCTGTTTTATTAAATTTTCAGAAAAAAAGATAGATCGATCTGTCTATTTCTCCTTATCTTTGTTTCATGAAGAAAAAGACAGGCGATCCGAAACAGCGTTTACTTGAAACAGCTACAACACTTTTCTATAACCAGGGTTATCATGCCACGGGCATTAACCAGGTGATTGAAGAGGCCGGCGTGGCGAGGGCCAGTTTATACCTGCATTATGAATCGAAGGAGTCTTTGCTGCTGGCGTTCCTGCATCAGCGCCATATCGACTGGATGGATGGATTAAAAAGCTATACCGGCGAAGTCAGTAAAACGAAGGAGAAAATTGCGGCGGCATTTGATTTCCTGTTTGATAATAATGAGAAGGAGTATTTCAGGGGCTGTGCCTTTTTGAATATCCTGTCGGAAACAACAGACAGGGATACTGCGGTACTGAATGTAATACAGGACCACAAAAAAGACCTGCGTGCTTTCCTTGCGGAGATCCTCACTAATGAAAAACAGGCCGTAAAGGACCATGTGTACTTACTCTTCGAATCAGCCATCGTGGAAAGCCAGCTTTACCGGAACCAGTGGCCTGTGCAGGAAGCCAAAAAAATGGCGCTGGGGTTGCTGTAGTACGGCGGGGTTTTCACAATCGCCGAAGGCGATATTTTTTAAACCATAAATAGACAGATCGATCTATCTAATCACAAATACCCAAATATTGCCAACATGGAAAAAAAATTCCCCCTCCCGCCATTTACAAAGGAAACCGCCCTGCAAAAAGTGCAGATGGCAGAAGACGCCTGGAACAGCCGTGATCCGCAAAAAGTGTCACTGGTGTATACACCCGACACGGTGTGGCGTAACCGCGACCAGTTTATTAATGGCCGCGAAGAAGTAGTGGCGTTTCTTACAAAGAAATGGCAGAAGGAACTGGACTATCGCCTCAAAAAAGAACTCTGGAGCTTTACAGACAACCACATTGCCGTATGTTTTGAATATGAATGGCATGATCATGCCGGTAACTGGTTCCGCTCCTACGGTAATGAGCTATGGGAGTTTAACGCCGATGGGTTGATGCAACGCCGGCTGGCATCTATTAATGATGTACCTATTAAAAGCAGCGAAAGAAAGTTCCGGGAACCGGAAGATCTGATACTGGCCTGCTAAATGATGATGGTGGTTACCCCGGGAATCACCATCATCTGTTCATAGTGTGAATTTTGTAACTTTGCGGGATGAATAAAACAGAATCACTCCGGGAGTTTTACGAACATAAGTTCCAGGCGGTACCTGATAAGTTACAGCAGGATATCGGGCATTTTAATGTATTCCGGCTGGAAGATTGCGTGGTGGATGGCCGCACTACGGTTAGCTACAGTCGCCGCGATTTCTACAAAATAAGCCTGCTGAGAGGACACAATGTTTACCATTATGCAGATAAAACAACGGAAGTAAAAGGCAGTACCCTCGTCTTTTTTAACCCGCAGGTGCCGTATGGCTGGGAGCCGCTCTCGGATAACAGCGGTTATTTCTGCATTTTCAGGGAATCCTTTTTTACCGGCACTACCCGCGGCAACCTGCACGACCTCCCCATGCTGATGCCCGGCGGCATTCCCTCTTACCCGCTCACAAAGGAGCAGGACAAAGAGGTATCCCAGCTCTTTAAAAAGATGCTGGCTGAAATCAATACGGACTATGTGTATAAATACGACCTGCTGCGCAGCTATCTCACAGAGATCATCCATTATGCCTTAAAAATGCAGCCCTCTGAAACCCTGTACCAGCACGCAGATGCGAAGTCGCGTATCACAGCGGTATTCACGGACCTGCTGGAGCGGCAATTTCCCATCGAATCGCCGTCGCAGCGTTTTGTAATGCGCTCTGCCAACGACTTCGCAAAGCAACTCTCTGTTCATGTGAACCACCTGAACCGGGCCATCCGTGACACTACCGGCAAAACCACCACCGCACACATTGCGGAACGGATCACCGCTGAAGCAAAGGCATTGTTAAAGCATACCAGCTGGAATGTGGCGGAGATCAGCTATGCCCTCGGATTTGAAGAACCTGCTCATTTCAGCAACTTCTTTAAAAAACAAACCAGTATCACCCCCGGCGCTTTCCGGATTGTTTGAATTTTGCAATTATTGGTTTGATGGATGTAACAGCCGGCAGCCATCCCTGGTCTACTTTTGTGAGAACAAAAAACACAAGATCATGGACAACAAAAAAGTATGGTTTGTAACCGGCGCCTCTAAAGGATTAGGCCGTTCTCTCGTAAAACAGTTATTAAGCAAAGGATATAAAGTAGCCGCTACTTCCCGCAGTATCAACGACCTCCGCAAAGTGGCAACAGGCGATGATTTCCTCCCGCTTGCCATGGACCTGAAAACAGAAAGCAGTGTACAGGCGGCGGTAAAAGAAACCATCAGCCGTTTCGGACGCATAGATGTACTGGTGAACAACGCCGGCTACGGACAGGTAGGTGGCATCGAAGAGTTATCCGATGCTGAATCACGCAGTAACTTTGATGTGAACGTATTTGGCCTGCTCAATGTAACGCGCAGCGTATTGCCGCATATGAGAGCGCAACAAGGTGGACATATCCTCAATATCTCCTCCATTGCCGGCTTTATCGGTACCTTCCCCGGCTTCGGCATCTATTGCGCTACCAAATTTGCAGTAGACGGTTTATCAGAATCACTGGCAACGGAAGTAAAACCATTTGGTATTTCGGTGACCATCGTGTCTCCCGGTTATTTCAGAACCGACTTCCTTACTTCCGGCTCCCTCGGTTTGCCAGCCAACCAGCTGAATGCTTACGAATCTGTTCGTGCTGCCCAGCAGGCGCACCAGCATGAAATTAACGGCAACCAACCAGGTGATCCTGAAAAAGCGGTGGCAGCCATCATCGACATCACAGCGGAGGAAAATGCACCGCTTCACCTCTTCCTCGGCGAAGACGCTTACAACCTCGCCTACCAGAAAATAGCGGCCATAGAAGCCGACCTGGAGCAATGGAAAGAAGTGACAGTGGGCACTGCTATCGTGTAGCGTTTCCACATCGCCTTCGGCGACGCGGATTTTGTCTGACTCCGGATTAAACTGATTACGCTGATTTGATTTTGTAATGATTTTTAAAAGATTTGGGGAGATTTAAGCGAAAGTATCCGCTTAAATCTCCCCAAATCATTTTAAATCCAAAGTAATCAAATCAGCGTAATCAGCGTA
>JBCNPS010000396.1:0-7268 GCA_039593235.1 Chitinophaga sp.
GGAATTTGATAGAAATATTTTTTTCCTGTGCGATCTCGGATATAAGGATGGGCCCCTTATCTACATTCTCTGCCAGGTGTACTAATGCGTGAAATGCGTATTGCGTTTTTTTCGATAACATACAGAGTTTTTTGCCTCCCTCCACGGATGAACTTATAGTTCGGTGCTAACTTTATATTCCTGCAAAGATAAGCAGTTTTTAGCTGCCAGCAGTGAGTGGCTGGCTTTTGGCCGCCGGAAAGGGCTCCGGCCGCCAAAAGTTATCGTTGCTGCTATCCCAGGTTCAGCACATCCCGCATGGTGAACACGCCGGTTTTGCCTTTCAGCCATTCGGCCGCAACTACGGCGCCGGCGGCAAAGCCTTCGCGGGAGTGGGCGGTATGGGTGATGGTGATATCGTCGATAGCGGAAGTATAGTTAACGGTATGTGTGCCTGGCGCCGGATCAATCCTTTTGGAGATGATAGGCAGTGTTTCGGGCTGATCGCTGTCCTCGTTTACCCAGCCGGTTTTACGGGTTACTGATGCCAGTACCTGTTCTGCCAGTGTAAGGGCGGTACCGCTGGGCGCATCCTTTTTCTGGGTATGATGGATCTCTTCCATCTTCACGTTGTATTGCGGCTGGCCGGCCATGAGGGCTGCCAGTTTCTTGTTCAATTCAAAGAAGATATTTACCCCGATGCTGAAGTTGGTGGCATGGAGGAATGCCTGGTGCTTTTCCTGGCAAAGCGCCTTTATTTCCGGCAGTTTATCCAGCCAGCCGGTGGTACCGGATACTACCGGCACATTGGCTTCGAAGCATTTCAGGATATTGTGGTAGGCTGTTTCAGGAGTGGTGAACTCGATAGCTACATCCGCCTGTGAAAGGTGTTCTTTTTCCAGCAGGTGCTTGCTGTTAACATCCACCCGGAGTATTATTTCGTGACCTTTGGCAGTGGCAATAGCATCTATTGCCTGTCCCATTTTACCATATCCGATGAGCGCTATTTTCATGAACCTTGAAAGTTGTATTTTTTAGTTGATGTGTTAGTGAAGATCAGCGGCCTGCGAAGTAACGGTTTTTTCCCTTTTTGCCGCCGAAGGAAATATTTATGCCGATGCCCAGTGTACGGTTGTTGATCAATGTAGGAGAAACACGCATACTGAGATCATCCGACATATCGAAATTGCGGAGGTGGGCAAATACAGTAGCGTCTATAATGTTTACGCCGTATGCCAGGATAAAGAACAGCACGGAATAATCCACATACTGCCGGAACTGGTCGCGGCCCACTTTGAGCGATTCCGTATCGTACGGTTTGGTATCCGGGCTGGTATCGTTGGTATCCGGGTTACCATCTACCCGGAGGCGGTAGGCATCGCGGTACAACTTGTAGGTTTTCATGTTATCCACAAAGAAATAAACACAGGTACCAATAGCGGCGTATGCGATGGGAATTTTCCAGTATTCTTTATTGTATGCCTGTCCGAGGCCCGGCACCACAGCAGAGTAAAGGGCTGCTTTACGGGGGCTGTGCGGGAGTTTGGAATCAGGAACATAGGCGCTGTCTGTGAAGATGGCTTTGTTTGCTTTTACCGTATCTGTACCAGGCGCGGGAATAGGCCGGATAAGCGTATCCATTGTTTTGGCCACCGGGCGCAGGGTATCCTGTTGTGCGTGTAATGGCGCAGCCATAGCTACTGCAACTAAGAACAATAAAGCATACCGTAGTGAATGAAATATGTATTGAGCCTTATTAGCCACCGTATAGATCTATTTTTTCCAGGATACTATCCAGCTCTTCATCCGAATAGAATTCAATTAAAATGCTGCCTTTGCCGCTTTTTCCCCTGTCCAGTTTTACTTTGGTGGAGAAGTGGGAGGCAAGTTTGTCCTGTATTTTCTGAAAAGCAGGTGCCAGTTTTGCCTTGGCCGCTTTTTGCGGATGATTTTTATCAGCCTGGTTAATATTGCGGGCCAGTTCTTCTGTTTGGCGTACAGATAGTCCGTTTTTCAGGATCTCATTGTACAGGAAAAGCTGGTTTTCCACATTTTCCACGCCGGTTAGTACACGGGCATGGCCCATGCTGAGCTGGCCGTTGCGAACGGCTACCTGGATGTCCGGCGGCAGTTTGAGCAGGCGTATATAGTTGGTAACAGTGCTTCTTTCTTTGCCCATGCGGTCGGCCACCTGTTCCTGGGTGAGCGTGCATTCATCCATGAGCCTTTTGTAGCTGAGACCCACCTCAATGGCGTTGAGGTTTTCCCTTTGCAGGTTTTCCAGCAGGGCCAGTTCCAGGAGTTCCTGGTCGTTTACCTGGCGGATGTATGCGGGAATATCTTTCAGCCCGGCCAGTTTACTGGCTCTCAGGCGTCTTTCCCCGGCAATGAGCTGGTATTTTTTGGCGTTGACCCTTGCCACGGTGATGGGCTGGATCACATCATGCAGTTTGATGGACTGGCTTAACTCCTGTAAGGAAACTTCATCAAAGTCGCGACGCGGCTGTTTCGGATTGGTTACAATCAGATCCAGTGATATGCGTTCAATGCCTGTAGCGGCAGCTACTACTTTATCACCCAGGGCGCCGGCAGTGTGCTTCAGATCTGTATCGATATTTTGAAGCAGAGAGCGGATGCCTTTACCCAACGCTTCTTTCTTACTTGGATTGGTCATCGTTTATAGCTAGGATTTTGTCTTTAGATGTAATTTTGGTGAAGTTATGTTTTTGCAGGATTTCTTTGGCCAGGTTCAGGTAATTGATAGCGCCTGTGCTGGCAGCATCGTACATAATAACGGATTTACCGAAACTGGGGGCTTCTCCCAGTTTGGTGTTACGGTGAATGATGGTATTGAACACGCTTTCTTCAAAGTGTTGTTTTACTTCATCCACCACCTGGTTGCTGAGGCGCAGGCGGCCATCGTACATGGTCATCAGGATGCCTTCAATTTCCAGTTCTATATTCAGGCGGCTTTGCACAATTTTGATGGTATTGAGCAATTTGCCGAGACCTTCCAGGGCGAAAAACTCGCACTGAACGGGGATGATCACGGAATTGGATGCCACCAGGGCGTTTACTGTGATGAGGCCCAGGGAAGGGGAGCAGTCAACTATCACGAAGTCGTAATCTGCTTCCACGGAGTCGATCACCTGTTTCATCACTCTTTCCCGGTTAGGGTGATTGATGAGTTCCAGTTCAGCGCCTACAAGGTCAATATGAGAAGGCAATACCTTCAGGTTAGGAGTATCTGATTCCAGGATCACATCTTTGGCCTGCACATCGTTCACCATACAATCGTACAAGCTCTGCTGCACATTGCGCAGGTCGAAACCCAGCCCCGTGGTGCTGTTTGCCTGCGGGTCGGCGTCAACCAGCAGTGTCTTAAATTCCAGCACAGCCAGGCTGCTTGCCAGGTTTATTGCACTTGTAGTTTTTCCTACGCCACCTTTCTGGTTAGCGATTGCGATTATTCTAGCCATTGTGTAATTTAAAAATTCAAAGGTTATTTATAGGATAAAGGATAAATCAGCAATGATCACTTCTTCCTCAAACCTCTATGGTACTACCTATTTCGGGTAGTATCAATTCAAGCCCGGCATCAATAAACTGCATTTTTGCTTCGTTGGTATCAATCTTAACGTAGCCGAAAGTGTTGTAGTGTACGCCGATTATTTTATCACATTCTATCATTTCAGCGGCCGAAATGGCATCTTCAATACCCATTGTGAAATTATCACCGATAGGCAATACCGCAAAATCCAGGGAGGAAACACCCGGTATCAGCTCCATATCCAATGTAAGCGCCGTATCGCCTGAATAATAAAAGTTTCCTTCGTCCGTCATAAATATAAAGCCCATCGGGTTACCTCCGTAAGTGCCATCGGGTAAACAGCTGGAGTGTTGTGCCACCACGCATTTTACCGTTCCGAACTCAAACTTCCATTTGCCGCCGGTATTCATGGGATGTAATTTTTCTATCCCCTGTTTACCCGCCCAGGTTACTATTTCAAAATTAGATACTACAGTGGCGTTGGTCCGTTTTGCCAGGGCTATCAGGTCGGCCGTATGATCTTCGTGCCCGTGTGAAACAAAGATATAATCCGCCTTTATGGCATTGATATCTATTTTAGCCGCCAGTTCATTATGGGTGATGAAAGGATCAAAAAGGATCGTTTTCCCCATAATTTCCACTGCAAAACAGGAATGTCCATAGCAAGTATACTTCATAATCAGTCCATTTGAATAATTCACGACAACTTCAGGGGAGATTATTCTCCGGCATCCGTTATTAATCTACACCTATATCTAAAAGTAACTTTATTAAAAGTAGCGTAATCGGACAAAAATACAACGATTACCTAAAATTCGGGTGCTGCAGTATATTTATTTATACACAAACTGTTCGCAGAACGGGACCCATTACCCGTTAACGGGTTAATTTTTAGCCGGTTTCAGCAGGGGTAAGGTTAATATATTAATAAAATATTAAAATTATCTATTGTATACCGGTCGCCAGCAAATGTACTGTTTCTCTTCTCCCGGAAAAAAAAATAAAAACATACAATTCCCGGCGTTGTTAATCGTCTTGTAATAATACAACTCCCCTTTTTAACTTTTCAGACCAGGTAAGTTGTGTTAAATTGCTTAACTATTATAGATCTATATTAAATTTCTCTAATGCGACCCGGGATTAATTCCATTATACTTATTGTTTTCCTGCTGTTACTGGATATTTATGTTTTCCAGGCTGTAAGAGCCATGGTGTACATGTCCACCCCAAGGGTGAGGAATATTACCTATTCCGTTTACTGGTTCATATCCCTTACCACTGTGCTGATGATCGCTTTGCTGCCATATATCAACTGGCATAGCTGGCCCCCTACGTTAAAGTCGTACCTGATGGCCATTTTCATGGGCCTGGTAGTGGCCAAGCTGCTGGTAACGGTGTTCCTGCTGATCGACGACCTGCGCAGAGGCATACTGTGGCTGATCCGCAAAGTAAGCGGTACGTCGGCGGCAGCGGCCAGCCCGGCGGTAAGCGGCTTATCCAGGTCACAGTTCATTAACCGCCTGGGCCTCATCACCGGCGGCGCCTTTTTCGGAACGCTCATGTACGGCTTCTCCAACAAATACAATTACAGGGTACATAAGATCAAAATGGCTTTCAAACACCTGCCCGGCGCCTTTAAGGGCTTGCGGATCGTGCAGATCTCCGATATCCATTCAGGCAGCTTTGCCAACCGGGAAGCGGTGATGAAGGGCGTTAAAATGATCAATGACCAGCAACCGGACCTGGTATTGTTCACCGGCGACCTGGTAAACGACCGGGCGGTGGAAATGACGGAGTGGCTGGATGTGTTCCGCCAGGTAAAAGCGCCGATGGGCGTGTATTCTACCCTCGGAAACCATGATTATGGCGATTATTACCCCTGGCCCGATAAAAACGCCAATGGATACAGCGCGCTGCAGCACCAGAACCTGGAAGACCTGAAAGCTGTACATGGGAAACTGGGCTGGAAGCTGATGATGAATGAAAATGTGATCCTGGATCGTAACGGGGAGCAGATTGCCCTCATAGGTATTGAAAACTGGAGCGCTATTAAACGCTTTCCCCGCTACGGCGATCTGAAAAGAGCCTACGAAGGGGCGGAGCATATACCGTTTAAAATATTGCTGTCGCACGACCCCACCCACTGGGATGCACAGGTACGTACGGAATATCCGGATATTGCGCTGATGTTGGCCGGCCATACCCATGGCATGCAGTTCGGCGTGGAAATACCAGGGCTGAAATGGAGCCCGGCGCAGTATTTTTATAAAGAATGGGCCGGTTTATATAAGAAAGGGGAGCAGTTCCTGTATGTGAACAGGGGCTTCGGATTCCTGGGATACCCGGGGAGAGTGGGCATCCTGCCGGAAATTACGGTGATAGACCTGGTATAAAGGCAGCAGGTACGGACTGACCGACAGAAAAGCATTGTTTAACCACACATTTATCCTATTCATGGGATGTGGGGTTAAACAATTCTTATTTACGCTTATATTGCAGCGACGTACTTTTACAACATGCGCCTATACTTCTTTACCTTCCTGTTGTTATGTAGCCGTGTAGCATCGGGACAAAGCCTCGCAGAGCTGGAGCGACAGCTCGATTCGCTGTTGCAGAAACAGCAGAAAAGCGAACTTGTGGCCGGTATAGGATATGGAAATAACCCCGCTTATGGCAGTAAAGTGACCAATTTTGAGCAGCCCATTGTTTTAAAAACATTCGTTTCCCCCTCTTTAAGTTATTATCATAAAAGCGGGTTGTATGCAGCTGTAAGCGCCTATTATCTTTTCAACTCCATTAACAAACCCTGGTTTGAGTGGGACTTCACCGCCGGTTACGACTATACGAAAAACCGCAACTTCCTTACCGGTGTATCCTATACGAAATATATTTTTGCCGATTCTTCAGATGTTCCTGCCACGCCTATCAAAAATGAGCTTTTTGCTTATTTCTATTACCGCAAGTGGTGGCTGCAACCCGGTTTGAGCCTGGATTACGGCTGGGGAAAACAGGTGTCGGAAGGATTGCATACTAAAGAAACCCTGAGTGGGAATGATTTCAATATCATTGCAGCGGTAAGGCACCCGTTTATTTTTTCAGGGGTAGTGGGCAGGTTTGATGTATTGATGGTAACGCCTTCCGTGAATATGACATTGGGAACGGCTAATTATTACAGTAACCTCAAGGCATTCCAGTACCTTACGCGGTCGCCGCAAATGATGAAGCTCCGGAACTTTCCCGGGAAGGAGCTGAATTTTGAAGACCATACTGAATTTGAACCCCGCGCCATTGATATTACTACCAGTGTATCCTATTTTATAGGCCGCCTTAACCTGGCGCCATCCTACACCGTGTTTAAACCTTTAACCGGTACAGATCAAAGCATTATGAGCTATTTCACGGCCCGGATCTTATACAGTTTTTGATTTCTTTAACAAGTAGCACGGAATTTGTAATTACGGGAAATGTAATTGCAACATAGGGGTATTTTTTGCCCCGGACGTCTATATTTTAACCATTACTAACAATACGTAATTTTATGAAAAAACTGTTTTTCGCCGTAGCAGTGCTGATGATAGCTGCTGTTTCAACCGTGTCAACTGTGAATGCACAAACGTCAAAATTCCTGCGCTTTGGTGTTAAAGGAGGTGCTAATCTCGGAAAGCTGGATGGTACCGGTTTCCAGGACGGGTTTAAATTAGGTTATCACATCGGTGGATTTGCCCAGGTAAACCTTGTA
>JBCNPS010000397.1:0-7222 GCA_039593235.1 Chitinophaga sp.
AGTCACGCCTGCGGTGTAACCGAGCCCGAGACGAAAATTATCATCCGCCAGTGGTCGCCAGGTTTTCTCCCAGCCATAGCCGCCAATCGGTTCCCATTTGTTAAACGAATCTTTATGCATAGAATATGCAAATGGTCCGGTGAATTATCTTATCCTCTTTACATGATCCATTACCCGTTTATATGGTTATTTATGAGTTATGTGGAGAAAGAAAAACCGGGATTAAGGGAGATGACTGTAATTATGATAACAGGTACTGCTCTGTTGATGTTATCCGCTTACCTGGTACTGGTTTACCTGGATGCACCGCTCCGGAAATTTTTGAAAAACAGGATGGAAGCGCAGGCGGCGCGGGTTGCACCCTGAACCGGTTACTAACGTGCGGCAGGGTTTTCCTTTGTATCCGGGTTGGCCATTTGGATGTTATTTAATTTCAGGTAATCGGTAGGAGAGTATTGCGTGATCTTTTTAAAGTTTCGGTTAAAGCTCGATTTGGAATTAAACCCACACTCAAAAGCCAGTGATAACAAAGTGAACTGCCTGCTTTCCGGTTGTTGTAAAAGTTGTTTGAATGCGGCTACCCGTTGGGTATTGATATAATCGTAAAAGCTCATCTGCTCCTGTGAATTAATGACCTGCGATAGAATGTTGGGATGGATCTGCAATTCCTTTGCCAGGTCACCGAGGGTTAGCTCGGGTTCTTTATACAGTTGTTTTTCCTGCATCAGGCAAATCAGGGCCTCATGTATTTTGATAACCCCTTCTTCAGTGACTCCCGTTCTTTCGTACTTCATTTTAACGCCGCCGGCTTCACTGGTTGTTTTCGTTGTGAGAAGGGCATCGGCAGGAACGGCCGTGGAAAGCGGTGCTGCAGGCGGCGGATCAGCAAAAATACCCACCTGCTTGATGCCAAAGTAACCGATGAAGAACATAAACAACGCCACGGAAATATAAAGTGTTTGCGGCGTCCGGTAAAAGATCACAATGCCCCATATCACTCCTATACCGGCAATGAGGTAGCGCAGCCAGTTCAGGGTTATTTTATCTGTACTGGAAAACTGGTCGGCAATATTCTTCTTGTGCCGGTGCAGCAACATCAGCGACAGGATCACATAAATTACACCTGAAGCGATAATGACCACAAGAAACCCGTTGAAGAAAGGACGGAACTGCTGCGTTTTTGTTTCGTTGAGCCAGTCTTGCGCAGGCAACGAGAGGAGCACAGGGGCCAGTACAAGATAAGCCAGCAGGAAAGGCAGGAAATGTAATATACCCGGAAAACGGCTCCTTTGATTGGTAAGGCTTGCAATATAGAGATATAAAAAAGGGCCGTGCAACAGCGGAAGTGGCATCTCCCATCCTATCAGTTGAGGCCTTTCGAAGTATCCTCCCTGCGCATACCAGCTGATATATACCAGGTGCAGTACTGCAAAGAAAAACCATGCTGTCATTATTTTATCAGCATTGTTTTTTTGTTTTTTGCTGATGAGGATAATTAATAAGAAGAGAGAAATAGCAATTCCTGCAGAATATATCATCGGTTAAATGAATTTGAAGGCCGTGTTCAGAGGTCACAACTGCAACAAATATAAGCAACCTGTATCAGGAATAGCACCGCTATTCCTGATACAGGTTGCTTAAGGGGCTGGGGAAATGACCGGTCAGTTCTTCAAACCATTCACGGAGTAGATATCGTTTTCTTTAAAGAACTTTTTCCAATTGAACTGGTTAAAGCGGGATTGGTCGGCAGTGCTCATTTTATGACAGCTCATACAAAGGTTGCCGGATACGGAGATGATCACATTGTCTATTCCCTGTTGATTGTTATCAAGAAAAGTTTGTGTGTTGCGTTGCGCGTTTTGTATCCGTTTTTCCAACACCGGTTTAAATTCCCATGCATCATAATTGGGCGAAGCCTTGGCCAGCCCGTATACTTTTGCGGCGGTTTGATAATCCCCGGTTTTTACGATCATGTCGCCCATGTGCAGGAAATAGCCTTCAATATTGTGCGGGGCTATCCAGCTGTTGTAGCAGGCCCTGTCGCGGCCCAGGTTGTGGCCGGACATATCGCGACGGATGAACTGCTGGATATTAGGGTTGGAGCGGTCGATGGGTGAAGTATAGCAGTCTTCCAGTGTAGTCCATTGCCATTCCAGTGCAGTTTTGAACAAGTCCGTATCCGGCGCATCGCTGGAAAAGGTGGTACCTATGGTAAACTTATTGAACTCCGGCCAGTCGTTAATGGACTGCAGCCCTCTCGCATATCCCTGCTGCAGCAACGGGCCGGACTGCATCACCCCCGCATACGACATCTCCGCATCTGCCAGGAAGCCCAGCACCCTTTTATCGTTGGGGTTTAACCGGTAGGCTTTCATA
Source organism: Chitinophaga sp. (assembly GCA_039593235.1). Taxonomy (GTDB): domain Bacteria; phylum Bacteroidota; class Bacteroidia; order Chitinophagales; family Chitinophagaceae; genus Chitinophaga. The sequence continues at coordinate 2,377 of JBCNPS010000397.1, forward strand.
AAGTAATTATATGCTTTGGTAACCGCAAGGAGAACGTTATCTACCGGAACGCCTTGCCGGATGCCTTCGGCCAGTAGCCAGAAATGGGCAAACCCAAGGTGCGCCGCAGCAATTACATTGGTGGAGTCTTCCTGGTATTGCTTTTCAAGACGGCTGATCACTTCTGTTACATGCTGCGCATTGCCACTGTGGAACTGTTCCCAGAAATACTCATTTTCAGGGTCTGATACCCGCGCATAAACTTTCTCAAAAGGAGTGGGCTCCCCGGATTTCTTCTCACAGGAAACAGTAGAAACAATAATAAGGCTAACAATTGCCATTGCAAAAATGATCTTCTTCATTGACGTGTGGTTTTGGCAAAAATGCTTTACTGTAGCCGCTTCAGCGCCCCGGCAGATAAGTTGATACCTTCTTTTCCCGGTATAAAACAGCCAGGCCCCCTGCTTTGTAAACGGGGGGCCTGGCTGCAACAGTTGAATAACTTACTTCGTAATAATCTCCACCTTTCCTCCCTGTTTAAACAGGTCGTGCGACACAAAATAGCCTTTGTTTTCCCTGCCATTTACTTTGATGGCAGTTAAGTTCCGGCCTTTACCCGGTTTGGAAATAGTGAGCAGTTTGCCATTGCTGGTTCTCCATTTTACTTCATCAAACAACGGAACGGTAACCAGGTATTCCGGATCGGTAGCGGAAAAAGTATACAGCCCTAATGCATTGAATACATACCAGGACGACATCTCCCCTGCATCGTCCATCCCGCATAGGGCCAGCCCATTATCGCCGATGCCGTATAAAGTATTTAAGATAGTATCGATGATCTTTTGTGATTTTTCAGGTTTGCCGATAAAATAATAGGCGAAAGGCGCTTCATGATCCGGCTGATTCCCGTGGCAATACTGGCCTATCATCGTTTCCACGTTCCTGGCAATATAGCTGGGGTTCCAGGGAACGGTGAACAGGGAATCCAGTTTTGACTCAAAGCCTTGTGGCCCGCCATACAACGCTATAAGGCCGGGCATATCATGCGGCGCAAAAAAGGATACCTGCCAGGCATTGGCTTCCCGGTACATGTATTCGTAATAAGGATATTGCGGGTTGAAAGGCGCAATCCATTCGCCGTTCTCCAGTTTTCCCCTCATAAACCGGGTAGATGGATCAAACATATTTTTATAGTTCTTCGATCTTGCCATCAGCATCCGGTAATTAGCGGTATCGCCCAGTTTTTTTGCGATCTGCGCAACGGAGTAATCGTCGTAGGAATATTCCAGTGTTTTCGATACGCCAGCCCTGCCTTTCGTTTCTACGTGAGGGTTAGTTACATCCGGATCGCTTATGAATCCTTTCTCCATATATTCCTTGATAAACGGCCGCGCGCCGCCTTCTACCGTGGCATTTTTCAGCAGTATTTCGTAGGTTCCCTTTATGTCGAAATTATCAATGCCCCTGAGATACGCCCCTGCAATAGAAGAGGAACCGTGATCCCCATGGAAAAAAGTAGGAATAAAGCCTGTTTTATCTCCCACATCTTTCATCGATTTAATAACATCCAGTGTAACCTGTGGTGAAATAAGTCCCAGCAGCACATCTTTATTCCGGTAAGTATCCCACAGGGAAGGCTCGGTATAATAATTGAAATCAGCTTTTACTACATTGTGTTTGGCATCTGTATATTCGCCGTTCACATCGCTGCGCAATGCGGGCCACAGGAAAGAGCGGTAAAGACAGGAATAGAATATTTCCTTTTGCTTGCTGGTACCGCCTTTTACCTGGATGGACGACAACAGCGTTTCCCATTGCTGCGTAGCTGCTTTACGGATATCGTTGAAAGACTTATTGCCGATCTCTTTTTCCAGGTTTTCTTTGGCATTCTCAGTGCTTACAAACGATATTCCTATCTTCAGTTCTACCGGTCCTTTGCTGCCATTGGCTACATGCACCAGCGCAACGCCATCGCTTTTGCCTTCGGCTTTCTTTTCCAGCTTTTCAATGGGGGTGTTCAGCACCGCGTAGAAATAGATCCTGCCGCCTGCCTGCTGGTAGCCCTGTACGGCTGAATTGCCCACCTGTTCAATGTTCCAGCCGTTTACCCGGTTATTGGCCCTTGCCAGGTCGAAGAGGATCTGCCGGTTGTTGTTATTTTTGTAGATATACTGATGATATCCGCATCTTAACGTGGAAGTAAGATTTACATTCACATTATAATCATCCAGGTATACCTGGTAAAAGCCGGGTGCTGCACTTTCTTTTTTATGGGAGAAGCGGGAGCCGAATTTTTCACCGGGATTTGAAACCGGTAACACGGGAATGTTACATAGGTTCCAGTGCCCCTTATTGGTATGGGTGAAGCCATATATCACGGAGTCTTCATACTCATAACCTGCGCCGGATCCATACTCGGTCATAGGGCTTAACTGCACCATGGCATTAGGTAGCGAGCTGCCGGGGAAGGTAAGTCCCGCCCATGATCTCCAACCTTTTGGTAATTCATATCCCAGTATTTTAGGATCCGTCATTGGCGCGGTGCCTATGAAAGTGTTTACGTATTTCGTATAGGTTTGACTGTTACCCGCAACGGAAGTGAACAGTATAATCAATAACGTGCCTAAAGTGTGTTTTCTCATTCCAGTGTGATTTATATTATTGCGGTATTTCACTCGTGTACCTGATATCAAAAAAGGAGAAGGCGGCATTTTCACCAGGCGCGCCCTGGAAGTTCAATCCCGGCCGTGGACTGCGGTCCCAGGGTGGAAGGAAACTGATATTATATGCTTTTTTACCCGGGGTAAGTTCTTCCCATTCGCCCTGTTGCTTCCAGTATACCCTGCAGGTGAAATCGGGCAGCATGGCCATTTTAAGGTATACGGGAGCATTGGCTGCAGGGATTTTCTGCTCGCCAAGTACATTCCTTTTGCCATTTTTTATTACCCAGAACGCTACGGTATCATTACGCACAGCGATGCCTGCAGCGGCAGATACATCTCCATAAATAATCAGTCCCTTACCGGCGTTGTTATTATTCGTAACAGCAGTACTTATTTCATAAGCCGCTGCATAAGGCCGGAGCGCCAGGGCTATACCGGCAGGATGATCACTGCTGTATGTTCCTGACAACTGCAGCGCTCCATCTTTTTGACGGTATTCCGGCTTCATATTCTTGAAATCCCATTGCCAGAAAATTTTTCCGTTGGTTTTGGAAAAGTCGTAATGGAGATGAATATTTTCTTTATTGCTTCCGCTAACAGGAACAGGACGCAGTTCCGGCCACTTGTTGGGCTTCCACAACAGCGACGCGATCAGCGCCTCCCTGCCAGTGAATACATTGCTGGCTTTATTATAAGCATGATAAATATAGAAGTTATTACCGGCTTTATCCTGTACAAAAGTACCATGCCCCGGGCATTTCCAGTTGCCGTTATCGGTAAGCACCGGGTTGTTCGCACCCTCTTCCAGGTAAGGCCCCGTAATGGATGTTGCCCGCGCTACCCGCACCTGGTAACTGCAGGATACGCCACAGCAGTTGCCCACAGAATAAAAGAGATAATAATAGCCATCTTTTTTTAAGATACTTTGTCCTTCCATGCCATTGCGGGCATTATCCTTCAGTAAAGTAAAGGGCTCGCCAACAAGTGAAAGCCCGTCGTCAGAAAGTTTGCTGCCCAGTATTTCAATGGGCCTGTTATCGAGGCCATAGGCTTTCCAGGTGATGTATAATTGCCCGTTGTCGTTGTACACAAAGGCATCGATAGCTTCCTTGCCATAGGCTATGATGATGCCATGGTCTTTGAAGCCACGATCAGGATAAGAAGAGGTGGCTACGCCTATGCAGGAAACGCCATCCGACTTTCTTTTCGCGGTATAGTAAACATAGTAGGTGTTATGGTGATAGTAGTATTCAGGCGCCCAGAAGGAGGCGGTGGTCCAGGATGGGGCTTTATCAAATAAGAACCCTGTTTGTTCCCATTGCTGCAGGTTTGCCGATTTGAAAATCGGGAAATGAGGCCCCCACTCACTGGAGGTGCCTATGGCATAGTAGCTGTTTCCTTGCCGGATAATGGAAGGATCTGCAAAGTCGCCGGGAATATTGGCCCGCACCTGCTGGGCCGTGGAAGGTTGAACACCTGATAGAAAAGCGAATAAGGCCAGTGCCGGAAGTTTACATCTCATCTTTATCTCATTTATGGAATAGCCGGCTAACGTGGGTGGGAAACCGGTGGGAACAAAAATAGAAGGTTACACGGATGTTTTTTCGATAAAACATCTCATTCCTTCACTGGAAAGTCTCATTGTGCGGTGTAAATGGCGCTTGTTTGCCGGTGGGGGCTTAAAAGGCATGCATTAATATTTCAAACCAGGCGGCGGTGGTAAGAAAGCCCGTTATAATACTGATGCCGATAATTAAATTGATCACCCTCGTATTCAGCCTGAATTGCTCGGCTATTACACCGGAGGTGACCAACGTGGGCATAGCTGCCTCAAAAATGCTGATCTTTGCCACATCGCCCTGCGCTTTGAGCAACAGTGCCATGACCACCACCAATGCAGGCGCCAGGAGCAGCTTGTATAGCAGCACCACCGACACCTGGGAGATCTCCTTTCTCCAGCCGTTGAATTTTAACTGGAGACCGATGGAAAACAGCGCCAGCGGCGCTACGGTGGCTACCAGCTTATCAAAAAACGGTTCGGCAACAGAAAGATCGGTGATCCTGGTGAGCAAGAGGGCCAGTATGCAGCCGAGAAACGGGGGGAAAGTGAGCAATCTTTTTAAAAGAAACCTGGCGCTCAGGGAATCATTGCCGGCAGTTCCGCCCTTCATGCCGCAAACAATACCGATAGTACATAAGATGAG
>JBCNPS010000398.1:0-7180 GCA_039593235.1 Chitinophaga sp.
GATCGTGTTATTGGGCAGGCCATCGTCGCTGGTGAACTTATGGAATACAGGTTCCTGCAATGCAGCATCCTTTTCCATCATCCAGTTAAGTCCGTAGCTGGTGCCTATCCACAAACGGCCGGTGCCATCTTTATACAGCGACAATACATCATTGTGCGAGAGACTATTTTCATAGGTGAATGCCTTAAATAGCCTGAAGTGGCCGGTTGTTTTATCCAACAGGTTTAAGCCTCCATACCTGCAGGCTACCCACAGGTCATTACCAGGCCCTTTCGCCAGGGAATAGATAACATCGTTGGCTGGCCCCTCTGCAGTTCCATTGAAGAGATACCGCCGGAAGGATTGCAGCGCATAGCCTCCGCCGGGCTTACGCACTATTTTCAGGTGAACAAGCCCTTCCCCGTTGGTACCCACCCATGCAGAACCATCTGTATCAAACAGTATAGCATATACGAATTTGAACGGTGATGCTTTTGTGGCGCCTTCAATATTTTCCCAACGCACAAATTTCCTGTCCCGCATATCATAAAGGCAAAGGCCGCGCCCATCTGTACCTATATACACCAGGCTGTCCGGGCCTTTTACAATAGCAAATACATAATTATTGCTGATAGATGCCGGAGCGGTGATAGGGCTGCCATAAACAGGATTATCCATATTGCTGAAAAAACCTTTCAGCGTGATGATCCCGTTTCCCTTTGTACCTACCCACAGATCATCGTTCACCTGGCAGAAAGCTCTTACGAGGTGCAATCCCTCATTATTATTCCCGTTATGAAGCGGCCAGCCATAAAACAGCCGGTTCCTTGCAGTAATACGTATAATACCGCTGCCATCAATACCACACCACAACAGTTCACCGGAGGCGCAAAGCGTATTGATCGTCATTTCCTTCATAGGCCGCATAATGGAGTCCAGCATACCGGAAGGTTTAAAATCCCGGTCATATACCTGGTAGCCTTTATCGGTATTACCGAATACATACTGTTTCTTATAATAGGCCATATGAAAAACAGGGCTCTGCAAGGTAACCACCTGCTCTTCCTGCAAATTGTCATTTACACGGTAAAGGTCTTTGCCGTTTGCAATGAAAAACAGGCGGCCTGCCACATAAAAGAGTTTGTATATTCCCCGTTGCCGGATCGTTTTAATTTTACGGTAACCGCCTTCCACCGGCACATAAACATCCAGGTTACTGTTATAATCCAGTATCCATAACCTGTTGTCGTCGTCAAATATGGCCACGCTTATATCGCCGGGAGATCTACCCAGCCTGATATCAATAAACCGGTCGCTGGTGGAGTCGTAACGGCTTAATCCCAGTTTCCTGGAAACGGAATACAAGGCGCCTTTCCTGTTGACCAGCAGCCTGAAATCTTTTTCCGATACATTCCCAAACCGGCTATCACGATAAAAATAATTGGAGAATTTGCCGGACGACTTATCATAACGCGATATTCCTTCCATCGTAGAGATCCAGATATCTCCCCGGCCGTCTTCCTCCACCTGCCGCGTTACATTATTGCCAATACTGTTACCGTTATTCCGCTTACTGTAATTGAACACCCTGCACTCCGATCCATCATACATATTCAGCCCGTCCCAGGTGGCTATCCACAGGATATGGTCCCTGTCTTCAAACAGGCTGTTAACGGAACTGTTAGACAACCCGTTCCGGTGATCGATCTGGCTGATGGTATATATGTCTTCCGCTGCTCCGGTAACAGGAAACAGGTATATACACAACAGGCAGCTGAATAATAATGCGAAAGTGTACTTTTTCATATCCGCGCAATTACCTCGTTATGCGCACCGGCGCTAATAGTAAGTAAAATATGGATAAACCGTTCAAAAAGCAATTCACCCGGGGCATTAAGGCACTGTGATGGTTACAACAGGCGTATAATTTGTTCTTCCGGACGGGTTTACCACACTGGCGGCTACCCGCATATAATACGTTTTGCCGCTTTGCAGGGTAATTTTTTCTGTGAGTGTTTTTCCCAGTTCTTCTTCTGCAAGCGGGTGCTGAGGACTGCTTAACGCATCTACAAATCCGCCCTGATTGGCGATCCCAATGTAAGTGGTTTTGTCGGAAATTAATACCCGCGAGGTTTGCAGAGCGCCATTACCACTACCTTCAGGGCGGGTAACCATATAATTTACCGTTAACTCCGTACCTGACAGCGTGTATGTTTCCTGTATATGCAGCAGCGGGATCACTTTAAAATCCAGCTTTGCATTTTCTCCTGCTGCAAGACTAAAGGTTTGTGGCTCCGGTGTTACAAACGCCCCTTCAACAGGAACGATCTCATACTTTGAACCAGCATATCCAAAAGCATAATTCCAGTTAAACCGGCCATCCTGCATACCCCAGAAATAATCCGGCTGCACATTGCTGCCATAACTAAGTTCTGTCCATTTCATGCGGAAACCATTGGGTTGCTCCGACTGGAAAGGCTCTCCTGTAACGGCATCCAGCAATGCGCCCTGTATATTGGCATTAGGCCCCGGATAGTTATCTCCTTTCTGGCACGCTGTAGCAGTAAGTAAGATGGAAAAGAAAATAAGCCTGCTATGATATAGTAATTGCTTCATGTTAGTTTCGTTTTAATTGGTGTGGCGGTTAGTTATAACCCAGGTTTTGTATCAGGTTAGGGTTCTTTTGAATTTCACCGGAAGGAATGGCGTTGTAATAGTAAATAGGTTGAAATAATTTCCCCTTACCGGTCAGCGCTACTTTAAATTTCCATTTACCGGTGGCCTGATCAAGCATTGGCTGCACAGCGCGTTCGCGGAACGTGGAACTCATTTTTGGCAAATAGGTACGCCAGCGGCGCATCTGCCAGAGGTTTTGGTTTTCGAATGCCAGCTCCACTGTCCATTGACGGCGCACTTCCTCCCGTGTTACGCTGGCAGGACCCGGTAGTGCTTTCAAACCGGCCCTGGTCCGTATTTTATTGATAAGCGGCAATGCTGTTGGCAGGTCGCCGGTTTCCATTGCTGCTTCAGCGGCTATCAGCAGTACTTCGGCATACCGCATCACGATCCAGGGTTGTGCGCTTTCCATTGCTGCGGGAGAATGCAGCCGCGTATCATCCAGGTATTTTTTAAGAAGCATCCCGGTTTGGGTTTGATCATTGGCGCCCATTCCCCAAACGCCTCTGTAATTGATATCGGTGAGTTCCTTGCCGGTGCCGTTTTCTATTTCTCCCGCCTTTATATCAAAATCGGTGACGGTTTGATCCACACTCTGGAAGTCGTCGCCGGGATACATAACGGTGGCGGCCATACGATAATCACGTCCTGCAAAAAAATCTTTTCTCTTTTCATACAATGCAGAATACTGGCCCACAACAGGGATATTCACCGTACCAGGCCGTCCGTCGAGGTATTCATACAATTCCAGCAGGTCTACAGTAGGACTGCCGCAGCCTCCTTTAAAACGTCCCCAGGGGGTATGCGCCACATCATAACCATGCGTATAGTCGGGATAGTTATAATATTTCACCATGATGTCTTCATTGTTCGATTGGGGATTGAGGAACATTTTGCGGTAGCTTTCAGACTGCGCCTGCGGATCATCGCTTTCACTGGTAACCAGGCTGTAACCTCCTTTACTGATCACCTCCTGCGCTGCTTTCAGTGCGGTAGTGTAATAGGCAGCATCTTCAGACGATGGTATGCCCTGCAACTGTTTATTTGTTTTGTTATCGGTTTTCACAATCGTGTTAAACCGGGCTATGCTGGCTGCATACAGTGCAGTGCGGGCTTTAAGGGTTAAGGCCACATAACGGTTCACACGGCCGTCGCCAATACTTCCCGGCAAAATGGCGATCGCTGCATCCAGGTCATTCAGTACAAAGTCCCAGGTTTCCTTTTCACTGTTCCGGGGTATCTGGAGCGCGGTAATATCACCGGAAGCATCGTAATCAATTACCTTATCCACAATAGGCACGCCGCCATATCTTTTGGCCATGGCATAATAGCCCCAGGCGCGCAATACCAGCGCTTCGCCCTTCCACCCGCTCACCTGTGAAGCGTCGAAGTTGGCGGAATACTTATCTATATTGGCAATGAATTTATTGATATTACGGATAGCGCTGTAGTTGAACCAGGAATCTCCCATATCGCCATTGCCGTTTATAAATGCAGACCCTGCATCGTTGTTGGGCACATGCAACGCATAGCCGGTGAGTGTTTCCTGTTCCTTGCCCGGAAATCCAAGGTCACCCGCTCCCTGTCCAAACAGGAAGTCTTCAAATGGCGCTTCACTATACAATTTGGATAAGGCAGCCATTACACCTGCCGATGTTTTAAATGCTTCCTCTTCGGAAATGATATTCGGTGGTGTACGATCCAGTACACTTGAACAGGAGTACAACAGGAATATACTGATAAATAAAAAGGAAGTTTTCTTTATGATGCTGATCATGGTAAGACTGCGTTTAGAAAGTAATACTAATACCTATGTTATAGTTACGGGTCATGGGATAAATGTATCCCCAGGTGGTATCGTCGCCCTGCCCGTTACCCCAGTTCAGGTTGGTGATACCCGGATTTTCCGGATCGATAAATTTCAAACCGGTAAACGTTAGCAGGTTAAAGCCATTCACATAAATGCGCGCATTTTGCAGACCCACTGTTTTAATCAGTTTTCCCGGGAAATTATAACCTATCTCTGCGCTTTTTAATCTGAGGTAAGAAGCATTCCTTATGGTCATGTCATCATCCCTTTCATTAGGGGTAAAATTGTTGCGGTAACGATGTTCTGCACCGGCAATCCAGTTGCCGTTTTCATCCTGCCGCCATCTGTCGGTATGAAAAGCCAGTGAACCCGCTGCCCCGCTGAATACATAAGGCGTTTTCAGAAATTCCATGTAGTTAACATACTTCTTCGCGGCGCCCATAAAATGCAGGTTCAGGTTAATCCCTTTCCAGTTAAGGTCTATCGTAAACCCGTATTGTATCAGGGGAGCGGATGTTAATACAATGGAAGATGAAGGCGCTACATCGTTTCCATCAACATACCCATCTCCATTGAGATCTTTATGATGATAATCACCCGGTGTGAACAGGGAGTTCTGGTAGGCACCTTCTTCATTAGGCAGCCCTATGATGTTTGTTCCGGGTGTAATGAAACCTTCGTTCTGCATGGTCCACCATACTCCCTGTGTGCGGTCTGAAGGATTGTTGCGCCAGTTATCATATGAGCTGTGGGAACCTGCCCTTTCCGCGTGTAATGTTTTTGATGCGCTGTAAACAAAATTACCTGTAACACTGTAAGTGAACGCTCCCAGCCTGTTGGTATGATTTACCTGGAAATCGAAACCGGTGGTTTGGTCGCTGTTCAGGTTTTCATCCGGCAGGCCCACGCCGGTGGTACCGGGTATGGTCAGCACCCGTTTGGCAGGAAGACCGGTACGGGTACGCCGGAAATAATCAAAGCTTCCCCCCAGCAATCCATGCCACATATCCAGGTCTACGCCTATATCGGTCATCTTATCTTTATACCAGGTAAAATCCGGGTTCACCGCTCCCCTGTCTGTTAAGCCGTTTACTTTAGTGCTGCCAAAATAATAGGTGCTTGCCGGGTATACATACCCCTGCGCCCACTGGTAAGCGGCGCCCCTGTCGTCGCCCAGTACCCCGTAAGAGGCCCTGAACTTGAGGTTATCTATCAGCGACAGCGCTTTTATATTCTTAAAGAATTTCTCTTCGGAGATACGCCATCCAAGGGAGCCACCGGGAAATAATCCCCAACGGCTGCCAGGTGCATATTTGGAAGAACCGCCATACCGGAAATTAAATTCCGCCAGGTACTTACCGGCGAAATCATAATTAAACCTGCCTACGAATCCCTGTGAAGCATATTCTGCAGGATAGGCCGCTCCTATTACCTGCGTTTTGTCGGCCTCTCCTGCCGCCAGTTCATCGAGCGTAGGCAACACGAGCTGTCTGCCAACAGCAAACCCTCCGTTTTCAGATTCGATCTGCTCAAACAATACCATTCCCTTTACATGGTGTTTGGCAAAGGTGCGGTCATAATCCAGGGAAGCCTGGTAACCATACTGCGTGGTATAATCATGATTCTGCGTAAGCTGGTTCACGCTGCCAAAAGGGATCCTGCCGGAATACTGCCCGGTGGCTTCATTATAGGTATATAAAAGATACACAGGACTCAGCCCCTTATGCTCCATATTATTCCGTTGGTAATTGTACATGGCACGGGCTTTCAGTCCGTCTACAAAAGGCACTTCCCAGTTGAGCGCCACCTGGCCCTGTGTTTGGTATTGGTTCCATTTATGATAACCACCGCCATTATTGGAGTAGGTATTTACAAGCGGGTTAAATTCAGTACCCAGATCAAGTGGATATTTCGGATTGCCGTTAGCATACAGGGAGGTAATTACTTCCCCGGTACGCGGGTTCACCGGCTGGGTAGTCCATAAATATTTCATCATGTTCCAGGCCGCCTGGTCGGGTGTATTCCTCACATCGGCCATATAGCTGGCCTTTACATCAGCAGATAGCCCATGCGCCAGCTTTGCGGAAATATTGGACCGGAAATTATAACGCTTATAGTTCAGGTCACCCGAACGGTAATTCCCATTATCTTTAAATATGCTCCCTGATAAGAAATAGCTGATATCATTATTTTTACCGGTGCTGCCGGATATATTCAACTGGTGGTTCTGCTGAGGCGCCAGCGGACGCATATAGGCATCCTGGAGATCGAGGCCCGGAGTGCTTTTGAACTTCTCCAGCTGCGCAGCTGAATACGGAGCCGGACGGGGTACAAATTCAGCAGCGGCCACTTCGTTTTGCATTAACGCCCAGTCATAGGCGCTCATCCGCTCGGGGAGCTTGCCCAGGGCGGTTAACCCAAAAGTACCCTGGTATTGTATACTGGCTTTCCCTTCGGCATTGCCGATACGGGTAGTCACCAATACCACGCCGTTACCGGCCTGCACGCCATAAATGGCGGCAGAAGCGTCTTTCAACACACTTACGGATTCAATGTCCGATGCGGACAACCTGTTGAAGGTGCCCATGTCGCTGGTCACTCCATCAATTACAATAAGGGGTTCGCCCAAGCCGCGGATATTTATGTGCGACTGAAATGCGCCTGGCTCGCTGGAGACCCGCGCCAACCAGCTCACCGGCGCGCTGTCCGGCGGCT
>JBCNPS010000399.1:0-7102 GCA_039593235.1 Chitinophaga sp.
GTTCCCTGTTTTTTCCGGCAGCAGCAGGCCGGTTATTAAGGCCACACAACTTTATCATATTATCCTTTCCGAGCCGGTGGCATACGATGTAAATCTTGATGAAACCGCCCATTTCATGTTCCTTACCGGCGCCAACATGGCTGGTAAAACCACTTTTATCAAGGCAGTAGGTGTGGCTGTGTTCCTGGCGCATATAGGCATGGGCGTGCCTGCGCAGGATATGGAGCTGAGTTTCTTTCACGGCATCTTCAGTAACATCCAGGTACAGGATAACATTTTCAAGGGAGAAAGTTATTTCTACAGTGAAGTACAACGCATCAAGAATACCATATTACAGATCAGCAACGGTAAGAACTGGCTGGTACTGATCGATGAAATGTTCAAAGGCACTAATGTGGAAGACGCCAGGAATTGCTCCCTGGCCGTGATCCGGGGTTTCCTGCAAAGTACCAACTGCCTGTTTATCCTTTCCACGCATCTTTATGAAGTGGCCGATGAACTGATCAATGAAAAACGTATCCAGTTTAAATATTTTGAGTCGACCGTTATTGATGATGACCTTCATTTTACTTATTTACTGAAAGATGGAATTGCCAAAGAAAAGATTGGTTACCTGATCCTGAAAAGAGAGAAGGTGCTGGAACTGCTTACGCAGATAAAGTAAACAGGAAGCATTTAACTGCCGGGAGCTTAACCACGTTTTCCAGCAGTTAAATGCTTATATTCGTACCTGTTAACCCAGATATCCATATGATTGTTAAAACCTACGGCAGCGCCATCCTTGGCGTAAATGCCATTACCATTACCATAGAGGTAAATGTATCTTCCAAAGGCAATAAGTTATTCATTGTTGGGCTGCCGGACAATGCTGTAAAGGAAAGCGAGCGCCGTATTGAATCCACTATACAGTGTATGGGACTACGTATGCCCAGAACGCGGACCGTGGTAAATATGGCGCCCGCCGATATCCGCAAGGCCGGCGCAGCGTACGATCTGCCCATTGCCGCCGGCATTATCGCCGCTTCCGGACAGGTATCGCCCATGCACCTGGAGCACTATGTACTTATGGGAGAACTATCGCTGGATGGTACCATCCAGCCTGTTAAAGGCGCACTGCCCATAGCCATGCAGGCATTGAAAGACGGTTTCAGGGGTTTTATACTGCCTAAACAGAATGCACTGGAAGCTGCTATGGTAGATGGTTTGAAAGTATATGGCATCTCACATATTTCCGAAGCCATTCATTTCTTAAATGACCCTGGTAGTCTCGCTCCAGTTTCGGCGCGGCGTGATGCATTTTATTCCGCGCAAACCGATTTTGGCATTGATTTCAGTGAAGTTAAAGGCCAGCAGCAGATCAAGCGCGCTCTTGAAATTGCCGCAGCCGGCGGTCACAATGCAATATTGATAGGCCCGCCCGGGGCAGGGAAAACCATGCTGGCAAAACGGTTGCCTACCATACTGCCACCGCTTACTTTACAGGAGGCGCTGGAAACCACTAAAATTCACTCTGTGGCGGGAAAGCTGCCACAGCATGCTTCACTGATCACGCATCGCCCGTTCCGTTCCCCGCATCATACCATCAGCGATGCCGCACTGGTAGGCGGCGGCAGTATTCCGCAGCCGGGAGAGATTTCACTGGCGCATCACGGCGTGCTGTTCCTGGATGAATTGCCGGAGTTTAAACGCAAAGTGCTGGAAGTAATGCGGCAACCGGTAGAAGAGAGAAGAGTAACCATTTCCCGGGCAAGAACAGCTATCGATTTTCCCGCCAGCTTTATGTTACTGGCTTCTATGAACCCATGTCCCTGCGGATATTTCAATCATCCGGATAAGGATTGTTCCTGCGCGCCGGGACAGGTACAGGAATACCTCAATAAAGTATCCGGCCCGCTGCTGGATCGTATAGACCTCCATGTAGAAGTAACGCCGGTAAAGTTTGCCGACCTTTCATCGACCAATGCCGCAGAGCGAAGTACGTATATACGTGACCGTGTGATTGCGGCAAGGTCCATCCAGGCCGGCAGGTTTGCCGCTTATGAGGGGATCTACTGCAATGCGCAGATGCATAGTCGCCTGCTGGCAATGGTGTGTGTAATCAGTGATAAATGCAGGGAGCAACTGGGGCAGGCGATGCAGAAACTAAAGTTATCTGCCCGTGCTTACGACCGGATACTGAAGGTAAGCAGAACAATTGCCGACCTTGAAGGAAGCCACAGTGTAGAGCCTGTGCATATGGCGGAAGCCATACAGTTCAGGAGCCTCGACAGGGAGAACTGGGGGAACTGATAATTTTTCCATGGCAACCAGGGCGGCGGTTACACGCCCGGGGCTTCTTTACAGGAAGTTGTTACTGTTGAAATGAAGTCCATCATCTACAGCAGTTACACCCCCAGATCTTCTTTATAGCTTTCACTCAGTTTCCGCTGCATTTCCGCGGGAACAGGTGCGTATTCGGCGAACCGGGACTTTAGCTTGGCCTTGCCCTGGGTAACATTACGCAGGGCAGCAAACAGCTTATCTATTTCTGCCTGTGGCGTGCGGGCCTTGATAACCTGGTAGCCATTCAGGGTATCCATTCCCGTTATAACGCTGCGATGCGTTTGCAGTTCGCTCATAATATCGCCCATCATTACATCGGGGGCTACTGCTTCCAGGTCAAAAACCGGCTCCAGCAGCTGTGGGGCCGCCTGGTGGAACGCCTCACGGAAAGCCATCATACCGGCTATTTTAAAGGAGATATCGTTACTGTCTACCGGGTGCATTTTACCATCATATACGCTTACACGTATATCGCGCACATACGATCCGGTGAGTGGTCCTTCCTGCATTTTTTCCATGACGCCTTTGAGGATGGACGGCAGGAAGCGGCTATCAATAGCACCGCCAACAATACAATTGTTGAATACCAGTTTGCCGCCCCAGTTCAGCGCTATTTCTTCAGAATCGCGCACTGTGTGTTCTTTATAGGGCGGCATACCCTCATACCAGGGTTCTATCTTCATAAATACCTCCCCGAACTGTCCTGCGCCACCGGATTGCTTTTTGTGACGGTAGGAAGCCTGGGCCGGTTTCTGGATGGTTTCACGATAGGGTATTTTGGCAGCATGGAATGCCACCTGCATTTTATAGATATTTTCGAGCCGCCACCTGGTAACGAGCAAATGCAGTTCTCCCTGTCCGTGCAGGATCACCTGTTTCAGTTCGCGATTAAACTCCACGAGAAGGGTAGGATCTTCCATGTGAATTTCCCCCAGTACTTCGCTGAGCTTTTCATCGTCGGCTTTGTTCTTCGCTTCAATGGCTACACGTACTTTAGGGGTAGGAAAATCGATGGGAGTAATTGAACCGGGGAAGCTTTTCTCTGCCAGTGTCTGATTGGTGACCGTATTTTTCATTTTCAGTGTGCAGCCGATATCTCCTGCCTGGAGGCGTTCTATATTATTGCGGTTTTTCCCGTCGGCAATAAACAGCTGGCTGATACGCTCGGTAGTATTGCTTTCTTCGTTGATCAGCTCCATACCGCCTTTTACTTCTCCCGACATTACTTTAAAATACGTAAGCCTGCCGATATGCGGCTCCTGCAAAGTTTTAAAAACAAATAATCCTGCCGGACCGGCAGGATCACAGGGAACAGATTTGCCTCCGGCAGTGGTTTCCGCAGGCATTTCCACGGCACTGGGGGCCACATTATCAATAAATCCCATGAGGCGGCCGCTGCCCATATTATTTTTAGCGGATAAGCAGAACAGGGGGAACACATGATGATTGAGCATACCGATCTTGATACCCTGGCGAAGTTCATCTTCATCCAGGCTACCTTTTTCAAAATACAGCTCCATCAGGGTATCATCATTTTCGGCAGCTTTCTCCACCAGTTCGTTGTGCAGCCGGTCGGCCTTTTCTTTTTCACTGTCGGGGATGGGGAGCTTTTCGGGTTTCCCACCGCCTTCCGGGAAGCGGTACATGGTCATTTTCAGGAGATCGATAATGGCATTGAACCCGGGACCGGTATTTACAGGATACTGCATAATGGTAACAGGGCTACCCAGTACCCGAACGGCATCCTCCACTGTTTTATTAAAGTTGGCGAGTTCCGCATCCAGCTGGTTAATGGCCAGTATGGTCGGTTTCCGGTACTTATCCACATAGTCCCACACCAGTTCCGTTCCCACCTCTACCCCATATTGGGCATTGAGCAGGAGAACAGCCGTGTCGGATACGCGGATGGCGGCAATTACTTCCCCGATAAAATCTTCCAGTCCGGGGGTGTCTATAATATTGATCTTATAATCTTTCCATTCGGTGTGCATCAGGGTAGCATATACGGAGTTTCCCCGTTCATGCTCAATATCGTGGTAGTCGGACACGGTATTTTTCTCTTCTATTGAGCCTCGTTTACTGATGATGCCGGCTTCAAATAACATGGTTTCGGAGAGGGTAGTTTTGCCGCTTTTGGGTGCACCTAACAGTACGATGTTTTTAATATGTTTTTCATCATACGTTTTCATATGTGGAGATTTATTTAGATAATAGATATCTCACCTGTGTCTTTACAAAGAACTTACTATTAAGTTAACGTTTTTTGACTAAAATAGCCAGTACTTTTCCCCGGAATATGTGGCAACATGCAGTAACTTTGCACCTCAGGAAAACGGACATATGAAACTATTACTGCATTATTTGAAGAGATATAAATGGTTGGTCGTATTAGCAATGGCTCTGGCCAGTATTAACCAGCTTTTCTCACTGATGGACCCGATGATCTTCGGATGGATCATTGACAGGTTCGCTTCTCATCCAAAAACTTTTAAAGGTGGCACTATATTCCGGCCGGAGAACGAATACCTTACAGGTGTATTGTTACTGGTGGCCGCAGCCATAGGCGTGGCAATGGTATCCAGGATAGCCAAGGCATTCCAGGATTACTTTGTGAATGTTATTGTGCAGAAATTCGGCGCCCAGGTGTATACCGATGGTCTGAAACACTCACTCCGCCTGCCTTACCAGCAGTTTGAAGACCAGCGCAGCGGTGAAACGCTGGCTATTCTCCAGAAAGTGCGGGTGGACTGTGAAAAGTTCATTACCGCCTTTGTGAACGTGCTTTTCGTATCACTGATAGGTGTGTTGTTTGTGATGGTATATGCCACCACTGTACATTGGAGCCTGCCCTTCGTCTACCTTACGGGCTGTATTTTGCTTACTATCCTGATGAGTTTACTCAGCAGGAAAATCAAGGTAATACAGAAAACGATCGTAAAGGAAACCACCGCGCTGGCAGGATCTACCACGGAATCACTCCGGAACATTGAGCTGGTAAAGAGTTTGGGCCTTTCCAACCAGGAGATCAGGCGCTTAAATTCCACTACCATGAAGATCCTGATGCTGGAACTGAAAAAAGTGCGGAGTATCCGCAGTATCAGTTTTGTACAAGGCACCTTTGTAAACCTGATGCGCTCCTCCATCCTGTTCCTGCTCCTGTTTTACATTTACCGGGATGTAGTGAGTATAGGGCAACTGATGACATTACAGTTGTATTCCTTCTTCATTTTCGGGCCGTTGCAGGAGCTTGGCAACATTATCCTGAATTACCGCGAAGCACAGGTATCGCTGCTGAATTTCCAGAGCATCCTGAATACACCGGTAGAGGAAATGCCCGCCAACCCGGTAAAGGTGACGCATATTGATGAACTGCAATTCAAACAGGTAGGGTTTAAACACCTGACTGCGGCCACCAAAGCACTGGATAAGGTGAACTTCTCCGTAAATGTTGGGGAAACCATTGCCTTCGTAGGACCCTCCGGATCTGGCAAAACCACGCTGGTAAAGCTGTTGGTAGGATTATACAAACCAAACGAAGGTCATATTTACTATAACGGGGTTGATGCCAACGAGGTAGACATGGAAGACCTGCGCCACCAGGTGGGTTTTGTTACACAGGATACCCAGCTTTTTGCGGGCACCATCCGTGAAAACCTGTTATTTGTGAACCCCGGCGCCAGCGATGCAGACGTGATGGAAGCGCTGGACAAAGCCTCCTGCTATTCCTTACTGGCCAGGGCCGACAAAGGACTTGAAACAGTAATTGGTGAAGGCGGCATTAAAATTTCCGGTGGTGAAAAACAACGTTTATCCATTGCCAGGGCGCTGCTGCGTAAACCGCGCCTGCTGGTATTTGATGAAGCTACATCGGCGCTGGACTCTATTACAGAAGAAGAAATTACCAAAACAGTACGCGAAGTAACTGCCACCAAGCAGCATATTACCGTGATGATTGCGCACCGCCTCAGCACTATTATGCATGCCGACCGTATTTATGTACTGGAAAAAGGGCATATTGTGGAAGTAGGCAAACATGAGGACCTGGTAGCTGAAAAGGGCCTCTATTATGCCATGTGGAGACAACAGATAGGCGAACGTAAAGTAGAAGCCGTGTAGGCGACTACTTTGTGTGACTAAAAAGTATTGATTAATTTTGTAAGATGAGTACACAACAGCCCAGGCGCCCTAATTATTTTGTCAGCATGCTGACGATGAAATGTCCAAAATGCAGGAAAGGAGATATGTTCAGGGATCAAAACCCGTTTCATCTCAGGTTCTCGAAGATCTTCAATATGTACGATAACTGCCCTGTATGCGGACAAAAATACGAGCTGGAAACAGGCTTCTGGTTCGGTACAGGCTATGTTAGCTATGCGTTGTCGGTAGCTTTCAGCGTATTTAACCTGATCTGGTTCTGGTTATTTTTTGGATTAACCTGGCGGGATAACAGCATTTTTATATGGCTTGGTGTGAACGGTGTGTTGCTACTGTTAATACAGCCATGGCTGATGCGCTTATCGAGAGCTATTTACCTTTACTTCTTTGTGTATTATGATGAGGATACAGCGAAGCTGGAAAAACCTGGACATCAACATTAAAAATAAAATCACCGGAAAAAATATGGGGCTGTGAAAACAGCCCCTTTCTTTTTCAACCAAAATCTGAACCAATGGTGGTCAGAAAAGTCTTAATACAAAAACCAATTTTTGAAAACTGAGGGAACTGTTCCTCCTGGCAGGACATTCAATCTGACACTTACATAATTAACGATCCCCTAAAC
>JBCNPS010000004.1:0-44633 GCA_039593235.1 Chitinophaga sp.
AAAACCTGTCGGAAGAACATATGCAGAAAATGCTGATCTGCGAGTACGGTGGCATGGCCGAAACACTGGTGAATACCTACGCCTTAAGCGGCGATAAAAAATACCTGGATCTCTCCTACCGCTTTTATGATAAACGCATCCTGGATTCCCTGGCTATCGGGAAAGATATACTTCCGGGTAAGCACTCCAATACACAGATCCCCAAAGCCATTGCCAGCATCCGGAGATATGAGCTGAATAAAGACCCCAAAGACGCGGCTATTGCAAAGTACTTCTGGGAAGTGGTTACCAGGGATCACTCCTACGCCAACGGCGGCAACAGCAACTACGAATACTTCGGCCCTGCAAGACAGCTCAATGAAGCGCTCACCGACAATACCACCGAAACATGCAATACCTATAATATGCTTAAGCTCACCAGGCACCTGTTTGCGCTGGACCCGCAGGCGCACCTGATGGACTACTACGAGAAAGCATTATACAATCATATTCTCGCCTCGCAAAACCATGAAACCGGTATGATGTGTTACTTTGTGCCGCTCCGTATGGGCGGTCATAAAGAATACAGCGATGAGTTTGAAACCTTCACCTGCTGCGTGGGATCAGGGATGGAAAATCACGTAAAATACGGGGAAAGCATTTATTATCGCGGCGCCGACGGCAGCCTGTTCGTAAACCTGTTCATTCCTTCCGTACTGGAATGGAAAGAAAAAGGCGTTACCATCAAACAGGAAAACAACCTCCCTGCCAATAATCGTGTAACCCTCACCGTTAGCACAAAGAAAACAGCGCCGTTCACCATACGCGTCCGTAAACCCGCATGGGCCAGGGATGGTATAAGTCTTAAAGTAAATGGTGCGGAACAACCACTGCAAACAGATGAAAGCGGCTACCTTATGGTTACCCGCAATTGGAAGAACAACAACCAGGTAACGCTTACCCTCCCTGCAGATGTATATACAGAAGCGCTTCCGGATAATCCCAACAGGCAGGCATTATTCTATGGCCCGGTATTGTTGTCAGGCATCCTGGGAGAAAAAGAACCCGACCCGGTAAGCGGCGTACCTGTGCTGGTGGCAGCCAACCAGCAACCCGGTACATGGATCAGCCGCACGGAAGATCCCAACTCCCTGCTGTTCCGCACTGCCGGCACCGCGCAACCAAAGGAAGTTACCCTCACTCCTTTTTATCAAACCCGTAATGAATACTACACGGTATACTGGGATGTGTTCACCCCACAAAGCTGGCAGGAACAACAGGTGAAATACGCCGCCGCAAAAAAAGCGCAGCAGGAACTGGATGCACGTACCACCGACATTCTCCGCCCGGGGGAAATGCAGCCGGAACGGGATCATGATTTTACCGGCGAAAAAACCAGCACAGAAGAAGAACATGGCCGTAAATGGCGCATCGCCTGGCCGGGAGGATATTTCTCCTTTAACATGAAGGTAGATCCCAACTCCCGCCACTCCCTGCAATGCACTTACTGGGGTATGGATAACCGGGGCCGCACTTTTGACATCGTTGTAGATGGTACCACCATTGCTACGGAAGATATCAACAAGTTTAAAGAAAGCCGGTTCTATTCCATCTCGTACGCTATTCCCGGGCATCTTACCAAAGGAAAGCAAAGTGTAAACATCCGCTTTGTACCCAAAGCCAATAACAGCGCCGGGCCGCTGTATGGTTGCAGGATGGTAAAAGAATAATAAAAAACCGGCGGCAGGAAAACGTTTTCCCGCCGCCGGTCAATACTTGTCAAACAGCTATTTGCTAATTTTTGCCCGGATCACATAAAACGACCATGGCGCTATTTCCGTACGGATCGTTTTTCCTTTGATCGCAATGCTTTTCTCCTGGGGAGAAATGCGAGTAGGCTCATCCAGTGAATTAAGCTTCAAAAGATTATCGCTCCCCAGCATAATCAAACGCCCTCTGGAAGCCAGCCCTCTTACCCCTTGTACAGCCACAGCTACCGGTTTAGGCGTAGCCGCCGTATTCACCAGTTTAATCACCAGCTCACCTGTTGCATCATCTACTACCGTAGATGCATATACGCTATCCTGTCCGCTGATCACCTCATTACCTTTTAATATGGGTACTACAGCAGTGCCTTTGTGGTTGCCGTAAAGTTTTTGTACATAGTAATTAGGGGTGCCATAAGAGCGCAGGTTATCGAACCAGATAAGGTCCGGCGTCCATTGCCATCCATCCACATGGGCCAGCAATGGCGCATAGGATGCCATCACAACTATATCTGTATTACGTTCCAGGCCGGTCATAAAGGCGGCTTCCGCCAATGCGCACAGCCAGCTGTTCTTATTATCGTTACCGTTACCTCCTTTTTTACTGTGTGCGGCATATTCGCCGGCGAAGATCTTAGGGCCTTTACGGTCGTAAGAATCATAACGCGCTGCATTACTGAGG
The DNA here is from genome assembly GCA_039593235.1 of Chitinophaga sp. Taxonomy (GTDB): domain Bacteria; phylum Bacteroidota; class Bacteroidia; order Chitinophagales; family Chitinophagaceae; genus Chitinophaga. Next base: position 2,428 of record JBCNPS010000004.1, read on the forward strand.
AACCATTCCGGGGAACTGTAATAATGCTCATCAAGGATATCTGCGTTCAGTTTGCGGAGGGTATCGTTGAGGAAGGTAAATTTATCGCCGTCGGGGCCAGGGCCAAGACTATTCACCAGTTTAATGTCAGGGTATTTATCTTTAATGGCCTTTGCAAAAAGGGTATAACGTTCTACGTATTGCGGCCCCCACTGCTCGTTACCCACTCCCATCATTTTCAGGTTAAAAGGCGCCGGGTGACCCATTTTTGCACGCAGGGCGCCCCATTTCGTACTTACATCCCCGTTAGCAAACTCCACCAGGTCCAGTGCATCCTGGATATAAGGATCCAGTTCGTTCACGGCAACTATTTCCGCACTGTTGAACTGGCAGGCCATGCCACAGTTGAGGATAGGCAAAGGCGAAGCGCCTATATCTTCCGCCAGCTGGAAATATTCAAAGAAGCCCAGTCCGAACGACTGGAAATAGTCAGGCGTAGCGCGGTGTGCAAATTCATTGTTCCACCGGTTCATGATCACTTCGCGGTCGTTCACATCCCCTACTGTTTTTTTCCATTGATAACGGTTCGTCAGCTCGCGCCCTTCTACAATACAGCCGCCCGGAAAACGTACGAAACCCGGATGCATATCGGCCAGCAGTTGCACGAGGTCGGCGCGCAGCCCATTGCTCCGTTCCTTCCAGGTATGTTGCGGAAACAGGGAGATCATGTCTATATCTATCACCCCGTTGCCCTCGAAAGCTACTTTCAGCTTGCCTTTAGGTACGGTAGCATTAGCGGTGAAGCTGGCTTTATATTGCTGCCAGTTGCCGCCTTCCGGTGTTACAGTAGTACTGCCAATGGCTTTCCCCGCTTCATCCAACAGGGTTACGGTGAGCTTTACCGCACTGCCTTGCTGCTGGCGGGCATACACGGAAAAATTGTACTGCTCCCCTGCTTTGATCCCCATGCCGCGGAAGCCTTCGTTCACGATCTCAAAGCTACGTGTAGCCGGCATCGTTATCCTTGCAAAACGGGGATTGGAAGGATGATCATCCTTGCGGTTCACCACCAGTATCTGCCCGTTGGATACAGCGTCTTTCGGAACCTTCCATCCCATCAGCGGTGAACTGAACTCAAAAGAACGGTTCTTTACCAGCTCTGCATAAATCCCTCCGTCAGCACTGAGATTAATGTCTTCAAAGAAAATACCCCACATGTTGGGTGATACCGGTGTTTTCACCTCACCGGCCTTTACAGTAAAATTCAACGGCTGTTGCGCAGCTAACGGGATCGTATACACGCCCGTTAGCAATGCAAGCGCTGTAATAAAACGTTGTGTTCTCATATGTGATTATACCGTTTTTTTGGGTTCCAGACTGCAGCGCCATTATGTTGGAGCATATGCGGGTCTGGAACAAAGTTCAGGAAGGCATGGAAATTGGCATTGTACTTCTTCCGGTCTATCTTGTAATAAAAAGCGCCTTTCTTCGAGCTTAGCTTATCCTTGTCTGTAAGCTTTACCAATAATTTGGTAGACAGGATCTTGCGGCTGAAATTACCTTTATCAAAAGAGATATTGTAAACAGATTCATACAGGTGCTGCAACTGCGGGATGGTGAACTTACCCGGCAACAACTCCAGCAGCAGCGGGTGCAATGCCGCTTTATACCGCAGCTTCTCTTTCGCAAGATCTACCATAGCCTTATGATCAAAAATAAGCTCGGGGTGATGATTGATCGGAAACCATACAGCATGAAAATCTTCATTCAATTGCTGTTTGTATTTCTGGATATCGATCAAAGCAGTATAGGCCACCGATACAGTACGCTCCACGGTGTCACGGGAAGGGGAACTGAAGGTATGGAGCTGTTCCATGTAAATACCATCCAGCCCGCTGAGGTTTTTTAGTACCCTGCTGGCGGCATCTTCAGCGCTTTCCTCTTCCTGTATAAAGCCCCCTACCAGGCTCCACTGGCCCTTACAGGGTTCAAATCCCCTCTGTATCAGCAGCAGTTTCAGTTCCTGGCCATCGAACCCAAATATGATACAGTCAACGGCAAATAATAACCGGGTCTGCTGCGAATATCTTTTCATACGCGAATTTTGTCTGACGCTGGATTTTTATGATTACGCTGATTACACTGATTTTATTTTTTGTCTTTTGTCTGACGCTGGATTAAACTGATTACGCTGATTACACTGATTTTGTTTTTTAGATTTACCTTGATTCACTTCCATTCTTTTTATAAAATCTCCTAAAAATCATCTAAAATCCCAAAAAATAAAATCAGTGTAATCAGCGTAATCATAAAAATCCAGCGTCAGACAAAATCCGCGTTACCAGAAGCGGATGTACAACGCGGATAAGAGCAGCAGTGTTATTACTATCATTACGGTAGTAGTAGGGCTGATCTTAAACATGGATTTATCCAGTACAAAGGCTTTCGGGTTTACTTTTGGTCCTGCAAAGCTGATCGCTATCATCACGATCATGGTGAACATAAAGGCCAGTCCCATACAGATGAGGAATGGAATTTCGTAACCGCCTTTGCCATTAGGGTAAGCGGTATAGAAAATTGTTTCATGGCCCAGTACAGCAGGCGCAAACTGGTTAAAGAACACGCAGAGCGTGAAACCTGTGATGATACCCGCTACTGCGGCGGCGCCGGTAGTACGCTTCCAGAACATTCCCAGCAGGAACATGGCGAATACGCCCGGGCTGATAAAGCCGGTATATTTCTGGATGAACGTAAATCCGCCTTCACCGCCAATACCCAGCAGGTCGTTCCAGGTGAAGAGGATGCCCAGTAACATGGCGGCAACAACGGTGATGCGACCGGTCCATACCAGTTTTGTTTCAGAGGCATCCTTCTTAATATATTTACGGTATACGTCCAGTGTAAAGATAGTGGAGATACTATTGGCCTTACCTGCAAGAGAGGCAACGATAGCCGCTGTTAAAGCGGCGATAGACAAGCCTTTCAATCCTGATGGCAGGAAGCCGAGGATAGCGGTATAAGCGCCGTCTTTGCTGGCCAGGTTGGGCAGATGTCCGTTTTTCTGTAGTACATAGGCGGCAATACCCGGCAGCATTACAATAATAGGCATCATGATTTTCAGTAAACCGGCAAAGAGGATACCATTACGGGCCGTTTGCAGATCCGCGCCCAGTGCGCGTTGTGTAATGTACTGGTTGCAACCCCAGTAGTTAAGGTTCACGATCCACTGCCCTGCCGCATACATCAGGATACCGGGAAGCACCAGGTATTTATTGATATACTCCTGTGAAGAAGTAGCATCCGGTTTTGCGAGGATCATGTGGAAATGATCCGGTGCATCTTTCATGAGGGCGTTGAAACCCGCCAGTGCATTATGTCCCAGGCCAAACTTCTCACTTACCAGCGTTAACGCCATATAAGTGGTGGCCAGTCCGCCAATGATCAATACGCCAACCTGGATCACATCTGTATAACCGATCACTTTCATACCGCCAAGCGTAATAATAATAGCAAATACAGAAAGCGCGATCATCACCACATGCAGGTATTCTCCTCCCAACAGACCGTTGATGGCCAATGCGCCGAGGTAAAGAATAGAGGTGAGGTTAACAAACACGTAGAGAAATAACCAGAAAACAGCCATGATCAGCGCCACTGTTTCGTTGTAGCGCGTTTTCAGGAACTGCGGCATGGTATAAATTTTATTCTTCAGGTAGATGGGAATAAACCATACTGCAATAATGATAAGGGCAATAGCGGCAATCCATTCATAGGCGGCAACGGCGATACCCACGAAGAAGCCATCGCCGCTCATGCCGATAAACTGCTCCGCAGAAATATTTGATGCAATCAGCGAAGCGCCGATTGCCCACCAGGTAAGGGAACCTTCTGCCAGGAAGAAATCTTTGGTATCTGTTTCCTTCTTCTTTTTCTTCCTGTATATCCAGTAACCATATACAGCAACCACAATGAAATAAGTAATGAAGACGAGTACATCGCCGGTGGAAAGGATGTTTTGCATAACGGGCAGTTTATTATCTTTTGCTTTAGGAAGTTGGCTGATGATAAAGCAACCGGCGGGCGTTTCAAACATGTGATTGAATTGCCCGCCGGCGGATGGAATTATTTAAAAGCAACATCGTTCCAGCGCAGCTCATTTTTAAATTCGCGCAGGTCGGTATGCTTTCCTATCAGTGCCAGTTCAATACCTGCCATTTCTGCAAAGTCCTGCATATGTGCGGAGGTAAGGTTCTGGCTGTAGCAGGTATGGTGTGCGCCTCCTGCAAGGATCCAGGCGGTGCAGCCTTTTTTCATATCGGGGTATGGTTTCCAGAGCACGCGGGCCACCGGCAGTTTAGGCAGGTCCTGTGGCGGTTCCACGGCTTCCACTTCATTTACGAGCAGACGGAAACGGTTGCCCATATCTACAATAGAGGCGTTGATGGCTGGCCCGCCGGCAGCGTTGAATACCAGTCGTACCGGGTCGGCTTTTCCGCCTATGCCCAGCGGGTGTTTTTCACACGATGGCTTGCCACTGGCAATGGATTCACAGATCTCCAGCATATGGGAGCCCAGCACCATTGGGTTAGCCGGATCAAAGTGATAGGTATAATCTTCCATGAAGGAGTTACCGCCGGGTAAGCCGCTGCCCATTACTTTCATGGCCCGTACCAGTGCGGCTGTTTTCCAGTCGCCCTCCCCGGCAAAGCCGTAACCCGCTTTCATGAGGCGTTGTACCGCAATACCCGGCAGTTGTATCATACCGTGAAGATCTTCAAAGGTATCGGAGAAGCCTTTGAAGTTCCCGGCTTCCAGGAAGGCTTTCAGGCCCAGCTCAATGCGTGCTGCATCTTTCAGGGCGGGGTCTTGCAGGAGTGCGGAAGATATCGTGTATGCGTCGCCGTATTCTTTCACGAGCGAGGCCACTGCCGCATCGGAGATGCCGTTGATCACACTAACGAGATCGCCTATACCATGGGTATTGCAGGAAAAACCGAATACGGATTCTGCTTCTACTTTATCTCCATCGGTAACGGCCACGAAGCGCATATTATCGCCGAAGCGTACAAAGCGCGCACCTTGCCAGTCGTGCCAGCCGGCGGCTACCCTGGCCCATGCCCCCAGTTCGTCCAGTACTTCCGGATCCTGCCAGTGGCCGGTGATCACTTTACGGTTCATGCGCATGCGGCTCATCATGAATCCGAACTCGCGGTCGCCGTGTGCGCTCTGGTTCAGGTTCATAAAGTCCATATCTATTTCGCTCCAGGGGATATCGCGGTTGAATTGTGTATGCAGGTGGCAAATGGGTTTGGACAATGCTTTCAGACCGCGGATCCACATTTTGGCCGGGGAGAAAGTATGCATCCAGGTAACTACGCCGATACAGTTGGGAGCAGCATTCGCTTCCATGCACACGGCATAGATCTCATCCGGTGTTTTTACAGTGGGTTTGTATACAATGGTAACGGGTATACGTGTATCTCCGTTCAGTGAAGCGGCAATTTCCTGGCTGTGTGCGGCCACCTGTTTCAATGTTTCTTCTCCGTACAGGTGTTGGCTGCCGGTTACAAACCAGATCTCGAAATTTTTCAGATTAATCATGTTGCTTGGTTTATTGCCCGTAATAGGAATTGGGGCCATGTTTACGTTCAAAATGTTTCCGGATCAGCGCATCTTTCAGTCGCGGTGCATTGCCGTTGATCGACTCCGTGAGATACGCCATTTGAGCCACCGATTCCAGTACGGCGCTGTTGTATACTGCTTTGGCAGGAGTTTTCGCCCAGGTGAAGGGTGCATGGTTTCCTACCAGGATCATTTCAATTTCTTCGTAGGAGAGTCCTCTTTCCGTTAGTGTGTTCATGATCTGGAAGCCGGTTTGGTATTCATAGTCGCCGGCAATCATCTCGTCGGACATGGGCGGGGCGCAGGGAATATCCACGGTGTTATGATCGGCATGTGTAGTGCCGTAAATGGGGATATCGCGCTGGCTTTGGGCCCATGCGGTAGCGTAGGTGGAATGGGTATGCACAATGCCCCCTATATGTTCCCAGTGTTTATACAACACGGCGTGGGTGAGGGTATCGGAGGAGGGGCGTAACTGCCCGTCAACCGTTTTACCGTCAAAGTCCACGATCACCATTTTTTCAGGAGATAGTTCCGCATAGGGCACGCCGCTTGGTTTGATGGCAAACACGCCCAGCTGCCGGTCGGCCGCGCTTACATTCCCGAAGGTGAAGATCACCAGTCCCAGCGCGGGCAGCTGCATATTGGCTTCATATGCCGCCTGCCGGATATGTTGATACTGTTGCATACTGAATTAGTCAATAGTGATGGCGGAGGTAAATGCGCCTAATGCTTTATACTTCTGGTACCTGTTTTCGTATATGCCTGCGCGTTGGGTATCCGGGTGGTAGGTTACTTCAAATCCCTGTCCCATTGCTTCCATGGCGTGTTCCACCCTGCTGAATAACCCGGCTGCGGTAGCGGCAAACATGGCCGCGCCCAGTGCGCAGGTTTGTTCGGAGCGGTGAATACGGATAGGCATATTCATTACATCGGCCATCATCTGCATGATGAAAGCCGATTTTTTGGCTACGCCCCCGATGCCTATCAATCCTTTTACCGGCACTCCTTCCCTTTCAAACCTTTCCACGATGGCTTTAGCACCAAAGCAGGTAGACTCCGCCACGGTGCGGAAAATGCGGGGAGCGTCTGTAGCCAGGTTCAGGCCGGTGAGGGCGCCTTTCAGCGATTGGTCCGCATCCGGTGTACGGCGGCCGTTGAGCCAGTCGATCCCCAGCTCGCTGTGTTCTTCCGGCGGGATCTGCGCCGCCTGTTTGGAGAGTTCTGCAATGAGCCTGCCGGAGGTTTCCTGCGCCAGTTTGGCGGCGGTTTCTGCATCAATGAGAGAGGACGACGGCAGGAGCTGATGTAACGGCCACGCCAGTACGTTGCTGAACCAGGCGTAAGCGTCGCCGAAAGCCGACTGCCCTGCTTCCATGCCCATCATGCCGGGGATCACGGAACCGGGTACCTGTCCGCAGATACCTTTCACCAGTTTATGTTTCATTTCATCCATGGGCGCTACCAGCATATCGCAGGTAGAGGTGCCCATTACTTTGCTGAGATGATAAGGTTCTATTTGTCCGCCTACGGCGCCCATATGTGCATCAAACGCGCCAATGCCTATCACCACGCTTGTGGGGAGGCCCAGCCGTTCCGCCCATTCGGGGCAAAGGTTACCGGCGGCTTCGCCGGAGGTATATGTTTTTGTAAACAGCCGTTGGGTGAATCCCTGCAGCAAAGGATCGATGGCGGTGAAGAAAGCATCCGGGGGCAGGCCACCAAATTCTTCTGCAAACAGCGCTTTATGCCCGGCGCTGCAAACGCCCCGTTTCAGCTGGCTGATATGTTTGCCTCCTGAAAGCAGGAACGGTATCCAGTCGCAATGCTCTACCCATGAGTAAGTGGCGTTCCTAACGGCTTCGTCTGTACGAAGAATATGCAGCAGTTTGGCCCAGAACCATTCAGAGGAATAGATGCCTCCTACAAAGCGGAGGTAATTTTCCCCGAAAGTGGCGGCGGTAGTGTTGATGGCGGCGGCTTCTTTCAGCGCGGTATGGTCTTTCCATAACACGAACATAGCGTTCGGGTTTTCACGGAAGGCCGGGGTGAGCGCCAGTGGCGTACCTGTTTCGTCTACAGCTACCGGGGTGGAGCCGGTGGTATCAACCGAAATGGCTTTAATATTGGCGGCAGCGCCGGGCCCCGCCTGTTGGAGACACTGACGGATGGTAGTTTCCAGTCCTTCCACATAATCCAGCGGGTGCTGGCGGAAGCGGCTCTGGGCTGCATTGCAGTACAGGCCGTCTTTCCAGCGCGGGTAATAAAAAACAGCCGAGGCAATTTCATTCCCGTTATGTACATCTACAATGATAGAACGTACCGAATCAGTACCATAGTCTACCCCTATTACCCAGGATGAAGTCATATTTAATGTTGTATTGACACTTATTGAATAAGGTAAAAAAATACGAACGACGGCGGGTGGTATACAGACCGGATTCCAGTTCGGCCAACACCACCCTGCCGCTATCCGTTATTTTAATTCCAGCACTACTACGGAAAATGGCGGCAGCTTTACACTGATCGTATTCTTCTTAAGCGATGCGCCTTTAAAATCCACCGGTTTAATAAGATCCGGCTTTGTAAAGCTGTTATAGTCCTGCAGTTTTGCGGAAGCCAGCAATTTACCGCTGATTGATTTATAGGCTTCGCTACGGGTGTCCAGCGTTACTTCCTGTGTTTTATGGGCGTCGATATTTACGAGGGAAATATGTGTAACGCCGTTCTTATCTTTGGAAGCGGAGGCAGAAACTGCCGGCAGTTGCTGGTTTTCGAACGTATAGTCGTTGGAGTGAATATCTACCGGGATCAGTGTAGCATCCTGGTGAACGTTATACATCTCCATTACATGATAGGTAGGCGTAAGCACCATCACGTCGCCTTTGGTAAGGATAACGGATTGCAGTACGTTAATAGCCTGCGCGAGGTTGGCCATGCGTACCCGGTCGGAATGGTTATTAAAGATATTCAATGTGGCGCCGGCAATCATGGCATCGCGCATGGTGTTCTGCTGAAAGAGGAAACCGGGATTTGTTCCTTTCTCTACGTTATACCATGCTCCCCATTCGTCTACCAGGAGCGCTATTTTTTTCTTCGGGTCATATTTATCCATGATGGCCGTATGCCTGCTGATCAGGGTATCCATCAGCAGGGCCGATTTCATGGTAGCGAAATATTGTTTCTCGTTGAAATCAACCGCATCGCCTTTATGGTTCCATTCAACCGTTGAATAGTGGTGCAGGGCCACACCATCGAGCAGGTTGGCGGGAATGTTTTTCATGAGCACTTCTGTCCAGTGATAATCGCCATCACTGGCGCCGGAAGCAATACGAAACAGGTTGCCTTGCATGAAGGTGGCAAATTTGCGGTAAAGATCGGCATAGTATTCAGGGCGCATGTTACCACCGCAGCCCCAGGCTTCATTACCCACACCCCAGTACCGTACCTTCCATGGCTCCTTGCGGCCGTTCTGCTGGCGCAGGTCGGACATAGGGCTTTTACCGGAAAAGTTGGTGTACTGTACCCAGTCGGCCAGCTCCTGTGCAGTACCACTGCCCACGTTGCCGGACAGGTAAGGCTCTGCGCCCAGCTCTTCGCACATGTTGAGGAAATCGTGCGTACCAAAACTGTTATCTTCCGTTACATTCCCCCACCAGGTGTTCACGATGGCAGGTCTTTTATCCTTTGGTCCGATCCCGTCTTTCCAGTGGTAGGTATCTGCAAAACAGCCGCCCGGCCAGCGGAGATTAGGGATCTTCATTTTACGCAATGCGGCAATCACATCTTTACGTACGCCGGCGGTATTAGGGATGTGTGAAGTGTCTCCCACATAAAACCCGCCATAGATGCAGTTTCCCAGGTGTTCTGCGAAATGGCCATAAATGTTACGGTTGATGGTCTGAGTGGGCGCATCCGTACGAAAGGTCACTGTATTCTGCGCCTGTAAGGCTTGCGTGGAAAGCAACATGCCCAGGATACCCGTACGGATATAACGATATTGTTTCTTCATAACGAGGTTTTAAAAATCAAGTATCACAGCACTGTTTTGCTGCGGCAATTCAAAAGAACAAAATAATTGTCACATTTACAATTAAAAGTGTAAAAAAAACATTTAAAGCCGCCGGGGTTGCTTTCTGTGGCTCATTTCCGCGAAGAATATTTTTAGAGGGCGCCGCTTGCGGCGGCGTAATTTGTCCTGGAACAGGGTTACGCTGATTATACTGATTTGTTTGATTGGATATATTGTGATTTTTGAGATTTTGCTGTAGATACCTGTGCGTATTTTAGTTATTGTTTTCAATAATTCTCCATGGAATCTCGATATTTGCTGAAAATACAGCGTAATCATTTATTTATGCCACTCACCAACCAGGAACAAATGTTCTTTTGTTTGTTATTTATTGCAAGCTGCATGCCTTCCCCATCTCCCGGAGAAAAAACAGTAACAAAAGATACTATGGCAACAGCAGTCATTGCCCCCTCGGAGCAGCATATGGTAATGCCGGCAGATTCGCTGCCGGTGGATATTGAGGAAGACAGCCTGTTCATCCCTGCTGATGCGGAGATCCGTGTACTTACGGCCAGTAAAGTGGTTACTTCCCGTCATGATGAACCGGAGTTCAGATCATGGAAACTTAGCAATGCCGATATTGAGAAGATCTTCCGGAACAGCCAGCCTACCGACGGTCCAACTATCCATTACAGGTACAATACCCTGGAATGCGAAATAAAGGGAGAGGTGATGATCAATAAAGACACTTACCATTATACGATCAACGCCGGCGCTTATTTTTACCTGTACAACCGGCATCATAGCTATACCTATATCTGCCCGGCGGAAAACTGCCGCTCCCTCTTCCTGGATAACGGGCAATCGCCGGAAGAAGATTAGTTTTACCTTTGCTTAATTTTTAGCATTATGAAGCATTTTATACTGGCAAGTACCTCTACTTTGTTTGGCGAAGCCTACCTGGCGTACCTGCAACCTGCTATGAAAACATTGTATGCAGGCGTGGAAGAAATTGTGTTTGTGCCGTATGCCCGCCCCGGCGGCATTTCGCACGATGATTATACCGGCAGGGCTGCGGAGGCGTTTGGGGAAGCAGGCATCCGCGTACGCGGACTCCATACCTTCAGCGATCCGGCTGCCGCCATTAAAAATGCCAGGGGCTTTTTTACAGGGGGTGGTAATACCTTCCTGCTGGTGAAACAATTACATGAACAGGGACTGATGCTCCCACTCCGCGATGCAGTGAACAATGGCGCTCCTTACATGGGATGCAGTGCAGGCAGTAACATTGGCGGGGTTACCATGCAAAATACCAACGATATGCCCATTGTATACCCACCCAGCTTTGAAACAATGGGGCTGATCCCTTTTAATCTCAACCCTCACTACCTCGATCCGCAGCCAGGTTCACAGCATATGGGCGAAACCCGCGAAACCCGCATCAGGGAATATCATACGCAAAATACCACGCCGGTACTGGGGTTAAGGGAAGGCAGCTGGATCTATGCGCACAACGATGCTTTAACCCTGGAAGGCACGCTTAGCGCCAGGATCTTTGAAGCGGGAAAAGATCCTTATGAACTGCCCGCAGGCAGTTCCCTGGCTCATCTGAAATAATGATTTCCTTAACGGATCATTTCCAGCTTTGCGCCTGGCCCGGGGCGATGGAAATAGGCATACATATATACCGTTTCCACGCCCTTCGGCCCTTTAACAGTATATCTCACCACCGGTTCGCCGATATTGGGATAGTCCGTACGCTCCAGCGTAGCTATTTTCCCGTTCCCATAAAACCGCAACCGGTATTTTTCGATGGGAAGCACAGTATAATCCAGTTTGAAATCGTCTGCATATTCACTTAAATGCGCCGCTGCTTCTTCCTTATCCAGGTAGAAGAACTTCACCATTTCCTCCTCTTTTCGCTGTATAAACCGGTGCAGCGCTCCTGCATCCTTCTTCCGGAAACAACCGGCATAACTTTCATAGGCAGCCAGCAATTCCGCCAGCAGGGCCTTTTCATCTTCCTGTTGCAGGTTTACACTTTTGCTCCACCCCGTAAGCTGATACGGTACCTTTGCTTCAAAGGAACCTTCGTATACTACCTCCGTTTTAGAAGCATTGAGATGATCTCCATCGATATGCACCAATCCCACATTGCTTACCTGCTTACCATCGCTTTTTCGTATTCCTTCCACTTCAGCCACCACTTTTATTTTTTCGGGCAGCGCAGGCAGCTGCTTTCCGTCTTTGAACGAAGAATACAGTACCAGCTTCCAGTGTTGGGTACCGGATTTCAAAATGGCGTCGTTGATGGGTGTGGAAGTATTTAATGTGCCGTTTCCTTCCCCGAAATACTGTTCTACCGGTATATCATTTACAAAACATTCAAAGCTGGCAGCTCCTACTTCAAAGTTAATGCGGTATTCGATCGCCTTTGCCGGCTGGGCAAGAACAGGAAGAGAAAGCGCCAACAGGCCAATCATTAATATACTCCTCATTTCGGTTAACGGTTTAAATATCAATACCCGGAAAATTGTAAAAAATAAAAATAGTGTTTTTGAGGCGCCTGGCAATTTTGTGATCTGCAATATTCTTAATTTATAATTTTAAAAGAACAATCATTCTTTTATCTTTGCCCCATGCGGGCAAAAGATGAAAATAAGGAATGGACCATCCGGGAAAAGGCCATAGAAATGATTGTTCATGAGGGCTTTGACGGATTGAGTATGCATAAACTTGCCAGGGCCGCCAAAATTTCCGTGTCTACCATTTATATTTATTTCAGGAACCGGGAAGACCTGCTGAACCAGTTATACGCGGCTGTGGTGGAAACCTTTGTGCAACATACCATGGCCGGCTTCGATCCGGATATGGACTTCGAAGCCGGCCTGTGGCTGCAATGGAAAAACAGGTATGCCTATATTCTCAAGTACCCGCTGCAGTACCATTTCTCGGAACAGTTCCGCAATTCCCCGCTGATAAAAAAGCAGGATGATGCGCCGGAAGTTGTTTTCAAGAGGGCCATGCAACAGTTTGTGGCAAATGCTGAAGAAAAAGGCGAAATAGTACGCCTGCCGCGGGAAGTATTCTGGGCCATTGCCTATGGTCCGTTTTACACGCTCGTTAAATTTCACCTGGATCAACATGCTATATCAGGTATTCCTTTTACGCTGAGCGATGAACTGCTGCAGCAGGCCTTTCAGCGCACCATGAGGGCATTGCGGGTATAAGCGATCTATAAACTCAAACCGCCGTCGCAGCGTATTACCGTTCCCGTTATATTGCCATTACGCATCAGGAAAAGGATGGCATCTGCTATATCATCCGGTTCTCCTATCCTGCCTACCGGCAGTTGTGCCGCATACTGCCCGAAAGTATCGTCTTTTGCATCCGCCGGGAGGAAGTCCCACCAGGGCGTATTCACCACACCGGGAGAAACTGCGTTGATACGTAAGGGTTGTATTTCCTTTGCCAGGGAAGGGATCATCAGCTCCAGCGCACCGTTAATAGCTGCCAGCCCGGATACGCCCGGCGCCCGGCTGATAGCGGAAATGGCAGTAATAAGAGTGATGCTGCCTCCTTTGTTCACATAAGGCAACGCTGCCTGCAGGGTGTTCAGCTGGGCCCAGAACTTACTTTCAAAACCTTCCCTCAGTTCTTTTAACGAGAGATCTGCAAATTTACCCGCCCCTTTGGATCCGCTTACTGCAATCACCAGGTGGTCAAAATTTCCCCGTGCATCAAAGAAGGCATTCAGGTCTTTCCGGTTGCAGCTGTCCACCACAGCGGTTTGAATACCAGGCGTGTATTTCGCCGCATCTGCCAGTCGCGCTGCAGAACGGCCGGTAACCGTTACATGTGCTTTTTCCCCGGCCAGTTTAGCGGCAGTGGCCAATCCTATTCCAGACGAGCCGCCGGCAATAATTACTTTCTTACTTTCAAATGAATCCGACATATTGTTGTTATTTATACCTGCAAAGTTGGGGCAGAAAGTGGTGCAGGTTGTTACCGTGATCATGCATCGTATTAACCCGATCATGCATTTTTACGGAACGCCAGCGGCGTTTGCCCGGTTTGTTCCCGGAAGAAGCGGTTAAATCCTGCGGGGTCGCTGAAGTTAAGCTGGTAGGAAATTTCCGCAACAGAAGTATCTGTGTACCGTAACACTGCTTTGGCTTCCTGCACCAGCATTTCCGCAATGGCGTCTGAAGCGGTGCGGCCGGTTACTTCCTTCACCGTGCGGTTAAGATGATTAGGGGTTACGCCCAGCAGCGCAGCATAATCCGATACTCTTTTTTTAGAGAGAAAATGCTGGCTTACCAGCTTTTTGAACCGGGGCACCAGGTAAGTGCCACGTGTATCCGTAGCCGTTAAATGGAGCTGTTGCGCCATATAACTTCTTTTTACTTCCAGCAATAGTAAATAGAGATACATCTTCACCGCTTTCTCACATCCCGGCCGGTGTTGCTGCAGCTCTTCGTTGATCTTTCCGCAGAAGTCAGCCACCGCTGTTATTTCCGCCTCCATTAACTGTATAAAGGGCACGCCTGTATAATCGAAGAACGGAAACGTTGTTTGCACCTCATCTCCCGGGATAATTTCCTGCAGAAAATCTGTATTAAACAAAATATAATATCCGAAAGTATCCGCACTGATATTGCTTTTACTGAACACCTGCCCCGGGAAAGTAAAACTTAAGGTACCAGGCCGGTGCTTAAACTGCTCCAGTCCCAGCTGTACATCCACGCTTCCCCTGAGTGTAATACTGATCCGGTAAAAATCGGATTTTAAAGGCCCTACCGCCGGCCGCAATCCTTCACTGGAATATATTTCCATACCGGCAATCTTCTTTGCCGGATCCAGGTTACTATAGCCAAAGCTGGATATATCGCCCTCTTCACGGTGCAGGTGACGGAAATCATTTAATACATATTGTGGTATGCTGAGCTTGGTTTTCGTTGCCATTTATCTATATTCGTCTTCTAAAAATAGCTAAATATTACCAATGGAGTTAACCACCTTGTATCGCCCCGTAGGACCAGATGAACTGGTATTGATTGAACAATCCGGCTGGAAAAGATTTCCGCCCAGGCGGCCGGACCACAGCAGCTTCACCGCTGCTTTACACTGGGTGGTGCGTGGTTAACGCTGCGTTAGTTGCGCCAGCATTTCTTTAGCAGTTGAATATTGCCGGTCGTTTATGTTGATGTATTCTTTAAAGCGGATCATGCGCTGAAGAATTTGCCGGCAATACAATGTATTGGTATCCTTGTACCATTTGGCAAGTTCCATCATGGCATCGAACTTATACGACTGCTCATTATACTGATCACCGCCGGCCAGCCACTCATAGCAGCTGACAGCTTTTTCAGGTCTGCCTTTTTTCTGATAAATAAGCCCTGCATACCATGCTTTTGCCGGGTGGGGTTTCGCAGACCTGGCGTATTGATCAGCCATCTTTAATCCGAAGTCCAAAATTGCGGGATTCCAGGAGTTGCTTACCAGTTCAAAGGCTGTCGGGGTTTGCCAGATAGCATCAGATGGAAATCCTGTCATCAGCTCCAGCAAAAGTTCCTGCGTTTTTACGGTATCAGGATGAAAGCATGTGGGCGAAAATGACAGGGTGGCCAACCTGGCAAATTTTTCCTGGACAGTGAACCCGGGACTTTTTGTTTTTTCCGGTATAAAATTTCTGAAGAATGCGCATACCAGCATCGCATTAAAGGGATTGCCATAGCCGAGTCTTGTTGTGGCTGATGGCAGGGAGCAGGGAGCGAGCATGACCAGCGTGAGATTTTTTGAGGGTACGCGTAACAGCAAGGCAGCATCATTACCGCCGTATCCATAGGCCCAGTGAATGTCTATACCTTCAAAGCGGGTGGTAAACCATCCCTCGCCATAGGGACTCCCCGGATAAAAGGCCGTGGTGAGCTGCCGGTATTGCCGGTCCGTTAGTAATTTATGCCGGCTGAGCGCTGAACTGTATTTTACCAGGTCATTTACAGTACTCATCATACCGAAGCCGGGACCGCTTTGCATACCAACAGGATTAAGACCGGCCGACTGGAATTTTCCGGTTGTCTCGTCAAGATGATAGACCGGTACAAGCCATTTTCTTAAATGCCCATGCTCATTTTCCGAAAACCGCAGCAGGGTATGTGTCATTTTCAGGGGCGTTAATATCCGGTCTTGTATCTCCTCAGTGAAAGGTCTTGTCATGTCATTGGAATCCCTTGTTTTATTGATAGTGCTGAAAGCATTGAACACTATATTGAATTTACTGCCATTGTAAATAAACTGGCTGCCAGGCGGGTTGCTTTCTGAAGTATGGCTGATAAGATGGTCCAGCGTGGTTTGCGGCGTCCATCGGTCGGGCGTAAAATATTGGTTGGGGTACTTTGAGATGGGGTCCTGTAGCGATAATTTCCCTTCCCCTTCCATTTGCTTCAGGGCAACGGCGGTAAAGCTTTTCGTCAGAGAGGCAATAGGGAAAATGTCATCAGCACCAACAGCGCCTACACTTTTGAAATAAATAAGGCTATCGCCCTCAGCGACGCCCACCGCCAGTGCCGGCAGATGCAGTAACCGGCAGTAGTCTTCTATACTTTTGCTAAAAGCGCTGGTGTCTTTCAGCAGTGGCGGCATGGCACTGGTTGGCTGTATAAATATTGTTACAAAGATCAATAAAATTACAGGAGGTAGTCGTTTGGTTTTTATTGACATAAGTGGAAGTTGAATTTATCCTGTATCAAAAAAACAATTGCCTGTTAATATACAGTAAAATAATTGGTTGTTATAGCGTCATCCTGTTAACAAACTACCCAAACTAAAAAGGCGCCTCAAAACATTGAGACGCCTCTTTAAATCATCTTACAAAATCCCTACTTCGCTATATCAATCTTCACTTTCTTATTCTTGATCTTCTCATTCTTCACCGCTTCCAGTGCATGCTGCACTTTCGATTTCACTACTGCTACAAAAGAAAAGAAATCCTTCACTTCTATTAAGCCGATATCTTCTTTTTTTAGATGCGCCTGTTTTGCCAGGAACCCAACGATATCTACTTTATTCACTTTATCTTTTTTACCGGCGCCAATGAAGATAGTGGTCCATTTGGGCTTCTCCGGTAATGTGGCAGTAGCGGGCAGTTCAATATTTTCTATCACTTCATCCGCCAGGTAAGGCATCCGTTTTTCATCGGGCGCCAGTATGAGGATGGCGGTTCCGCTGGCTTCCATCCGGGCGGTACGGCCATTACGGTGCGTCCAGCTGTCTTCCGTATGCGGCAGATGGAAATGAATGATATAGCGGATATTGGGGATGTCAAGCCCACGGGCGGCCAGGTCTGTAGTAACGAGTACATTTACAGATCCGTTGCGGAACTTGCAGAGGGCGGCATCCCGCTCCCGCTGCTCCATGGCGCCATGATAGAAGGTGTTGATAATACTTTTTTCAGACAGCATTTTGCTGGTGCGCTCCACTGCTTCGCGATGGTTACAGAACACAATAGTAGAGCGGTTACCCAGGTAACAAATGAGGCGGAACAGGGTATCCACCTTATCATTTTCGGGCGATAATACTTCCTTAATCGTTAAGCGGGCGGCGGGTGTGCCTTCTTCTGGCAGGAAGTCCAGTTTTTCCGGATTGTTCAGCGCCAGGAAATCAGGGATCTCCACTGATTCGGTAGCGGACGTAAGCACGCGCTTTTTGATATTCGGCAGTGATTCCACGATGAAAGACACTTCCTCCTGGAAGCCCAGTTCCAGGGTTTTATCAAATTCGTCGAGTACCAGGGTTTCAATGGCCGCGGTGGTAATATTTTCCCTGCGGATATGATCTCCCAGCCGGCCTGGTGTACCTACAATCACTGCAGGAGGCTGTATCAGGTTATTTTCCTCTGTTTCCCGCAGGTGTCCGCCATAGCAGGCGGTGATCTTATACCCGGTGCCCATCTGCTTAAACACTTTCTCTATCTGTAAGGCCAGCTCACGGGAAGGCACCACAATGAGGGCCTGGGTATTTTTATTGGCAGGATCGAGCCGCTCCAGGATGGGCAGCAGGAATGCCAGCGTTTTACCGGAACCGGTAGCCGACAACAGGATTACATCATGGTGATGCTTGTTCGCGTCCACTGATGCCTGCTGCATTTCATTGAGTGAATCGATCTTGAGATTGGTAAGGATATTACCTATTGCGTACTTTTCTTTTTGCATTTGCCGCAAAAGTACGAAGATTAAAGGGTTTTACCTGCACAAATGCATCTGATCGCCCGCCGGGTAGCTAAATGTATTGGGCGCCACCCATCTTGCTTTGTAGATCTTCCAGCCTTTTTGGATGAACAGTCGCTTCCCTTTGGCATCTATTATCTCATCGGTCCACCACGATACTTTTGGCAGCACAACAATGGTGGGTAGCCCATCTCCTGCGGAAGAAACGCTTTTGATATTTTTCTGTATCACATCTGCCTGCGTCAGCTTTTGTGTAGCCGGATCAAATTTGTATACATTGGTGGTATTGGTGAGCCATAAATTATTTTCGCCATACACGGGAAACAGGTCATGCGCCTCTGTGCCGGGAAGGGAAAAAATCGTATCCTCTACCAGGTCGGGGGCGTTACAGTTAAAATTATACCGGAACGAATGCATATGTTCCCGGGCAGCAGACCACAGCCGTTGTTGCTTTGCATCCCATACTACGTTATGCCCGAAATCGATGGGGATCTTTTTCGTATATACGTTATCGGGAAAATGAAGGGTATCTGTTTTAAATACCATCAGGTAATTACCGGTGCTGGAAGCGCTTACAATATTGCCATCGGGCAATAGTTCGGAGGAATGGGTATTGCCGCCCGCGTAGGCGTAGAACACCGCTTTCTTATCGGCTACCCTGATCAGCGCCACACCGCCGCCGGAGGCGTTCATTAACACGTATTCATTGTTGTACACCATTTTGGCGTCGCTGGGATTGCTGAACCATTTTACATGCGCCGGCTGTACATTGGAGTTTTCCGGTTTCCACTCCCAGATCACCTTGCCGGAAGGCACTGCTGCAATCACGATCCGGTGCTGTGATTGCTCCGCTATTACCAAACATTTTTTACATGCGGCTACGGCAGCCGTTTCTGTGCTGTTTCCATTACTTTGAGCGGAAGCGCCAATGGCCAGCAGGCAAAACACAGTGGCCAGTAAAGAGTTTCTTTTTTTCATTGTTTGTAAGATATATCACCACACCTGGCGGTGGCGCCACATAATTACAATTTTTTCCGGGGAAATAAAAAGGCAGGCATCAGGGCAATTGCACCATTTTTCTTATTTTCAATATATGAAAACACCTTACATTTTACTGGCGCTCGGCGCAGGCATCCTTGCATCCTGCAACCAGCAGGGCGCGCAGCAGCAAACCAATACTGTACAAGACTCCCTGCCACCGGTGGTGGAAAAAGAGAAATCCAATCATTGCTTCGAGAAAGTACTGGGCAGGGATACCATCCAGCTCAGGATCACTATGCACGACAGTGTAGCTACCGGTACCCTGGTGTATAATTTTTTTGAGAAAGATAAAAACACCGGCCAGTTCAACGGCATTATCAGCAACGGCATCATCCGGGGCAAATACGTTTTCTACAGTGAAGGCGTGGAAAGCGCCCGCCCGGTGATCTTCAAAATATCCGACCACGAAGCCTACGAAGCACTGGCCGACAGCATGGACCACCAGGGCATCCCCATATTCAACAGCGATAATTCAGCGCTGAAATTCGATAACATCCCGCTGGTGGAGGGCGCGTGCAAATAAAGGCCTTCGGCCTTTGAGCGGATTTTGTCTGACTCAGGATTAAACTGATTACGCTGATTTCGCTGATTAGATTTTGTAATGATTAAAAAAGATTTGGGGAGATTTAAGCGATTGCTTTCGCTTAAATCTCCCCAAATCCTTTTAAATCTCAAGTAATCAAATCAGCGAAATCAGCGTAATCAGTTTAATCCGGAGTCAGACAAAATTCGCGCGTTATTTCATTCCGCGGATCCACTGCCTTATCAGCTCCACCCCTTCTGTATGCACTACTGTGCGCGCCAGTTCCGGCATCGCGGTGCCCGGCTCCACGCTGTTCATGCGGTAGGCGAGGATGGAGTGTTGCGGATCGCCGGGAATAACGTCGTAGTCCAGTCCGCCGGCGCCGCCACCTGCGGATACGGGCGATTTCATGATGCCCAGGTGATCCGGGGCGGTTTGTTCATACTCCAGGAATAAACCTGTATTAAATGCATCCCCGCCTTTGGTGTGGCAGTGCGCACAGTTTACATCCAGGTAAGCGCGGGCGCGTTCATTCACGGTGTAGTGGAGGCTGTCTTTCCAATCCGGCAACTGCGGTACTTTATCCAATGAAGGCATGCCGGCCAGCAACCCATTGGTGGCCCATTGCTGCAGCTGATCCTGGGTTTGCCCCTGCCGCACAAAGTGAAGATTACGCGCTTTGGGCCCAATAGGTGTAAGTACGCTGTTATTGATATGGCAACGTTTACAATCGTTCGTATTGGGCATCTGGTACATGGTGGAGTGCTCACGCCCATTGTCGTCCAGGAAAGTGATGGGGATCTTTTTTCCCAGGATCCATTTCTCTGCGTCCTGCTGGTCGTTTTTCCACAGGTAGTTCATCACTTTCCATTGGTGGTCTGCCGGGTCTTTGAACAGTAACCGGGTTTCTATCATGATCTTTTCATGAGCCGGGTTGGTGTAGGCAAAGTTCTTAATGATAAAAGTGGAATCGGGGAAATCGAGCGGACCATGATCCGTATAACTTACGGTTTTCCCTTCGGGTAAAGCAATAAAGCGGTCTTTTACCGCATAGTCGGTGAACAATGGCGTTACCAGCTCATAGTTCACTACCCCTTTACGCGGCTGCAATGTTTTAAGCGCGCCGGTAAAGAATCCATAATCAGATAATTTCGGTTTAAACTGGAACGGGCCGGCCGTAGCGGCAGGCGCCGGCTTTTGCTGGCAGCTTTGCGTGGCGGCGATCCATAATATTAAACACATCACGAATAAGCAGGACTTCCTCATCTCCCTTAAAAAATTTAATACAAATACTATTTACATACATAAGGTGTAATGTCGGTACTGGGCTTCCAGTTTTTCGACATCATATTCATGGCATCCACATTCACAAACAAATTGGGACCCGTTTGCTGTATGCAAAGCGAATCAGGATTCACGGCAGTGCCTTTTGTAAGTATGTTGGTGGTGATGCCATCATAAGTAATGAAAGGCAGCCGCGCATTTTTCCGCGACGGATCATCCGCATTGAGTTTCTGTTCTATGCCCACCAGTATTTTACCGGTATGGTGTTCAAATACCGCCGGCGGAAAGGCGGGTCCCACTTCCATGATATTATCATGGATATGCACATTGCGGGGGATCGGGAAATAGTGATCATTAATTTTTGCGCCGGCTTTTTCATCAATAAAAAAACCTGATACCACGGAAATAGCGCTGGAATTATTATTGATAATGCGGTTGTTGTACAGCTCTATGTCCGACGCTGCAAGGATCACCACGCCACTGCCGGGAGCCGCGTTACCCACGCCCCAGGTGGAGCCGAAACTGCCGGATTTGGCAAAATTCTTTTCGTTGTTATCGTGCATGTAATTATTGTACGCCTTCACAAAACCACCACGTTTCGACAGGTCGGGTAAATCAAAAATGAGGAAACCGGCGGTATTGCCCCAGAACTCATTATCATATACCTCCGCATGGGAAGTATTTTCTATTTCGCAACCGGCTACGTTCTTAAATGCTTTGCATTTACGTACAATAGCGCTGTCGGTTTGCCCTACGTAGATGCCGGCATCAGAGGCGCCCTGCGCATAGCAGTTCTCTACCAGCACATTTTTACACATCACGGGGTAAATGGCATACCCGCCGCTGGTGGAGTCGGATATAGACCAGATGGCATGCACGTTGGTCACCACCACCTTTTCGCTTTTATTGATCTTGATCAGGTCGCCCTTAGAGTCGCGCAGGGTAAGCCCGTCGATGGTAAAGCCTTTTACATCGGTTACCCGGATGCCTTCCCCACCCTGGCTCTGGGCGGAAAAATCGAGGATGGTTTTATCCGGTCCTGCGCCCTGGATCAGGATATGATTCACCTGGGCGATGCTGAGGTTATCAAATTTGTAGGTGCCTTCCTTTAAGGTGATGCTGCTGCTATCGGTCAGCGACAGGAATGCTTCGGCAATTTTTGTTTCCTCGCCCGGGCCAAACTGGAGCCGGGTTTTATAATCGTTCTTCTCCTTTACTTCCGGGCCCTGGCAGGCTGCCAGCAGGGTTATCAATAACCAACAGATAGGATACCGTTTCATATACAGGTTGTTTTATTTAGATGAATCAGAAAACATTGTAAGCGAAGGTGACGTAGTACATCCCCCCGATGGCGGGGCTGCCAAAGCCATTTCTGTAGTAAGTATTGGTGAGATTTACCCCACCCAGTTTAATCGTGGAATGCGCCTGCAGGAGCCGGTAACTTACCTGGGCATCGATCACTGCCGAGGCGGGCACCGTACCGCTGCCAAAACCAATCTGGTAAAAATAGGCCGGTCTGTAACGGAAGGTAGTATTAAATGAGAATCTTTCCTTCTTACCGAAGCCGGTATTTCCAAAATCCACGTTGAATTTATAGTTGGGCGTGTTAAAATTATTGACCTGGCTGTTGTTCCGGTTCTTCAGAAAATCTGACGAGAAATTCACTTTTGCCAGGAAATGTTTCGACAGGTCCACGCTCACACTGGCGGCATAACCATAGGTGTTCACTTTTTCCGCGCCGTTATAGGCAATATTATATTGGATATAGGTGCTGTGATCCAGGAAGGCATTGGGATCTGCGGTGCCCGGCGTATTGGCTACATTCACATAGCCGATGAAATTTTTCCAGGTAGAATAGTAACCCAATACATCTATCAGCACCCGGCCGGCAATAAGCGAGGAATAACCTAACTCGAACGCATCTACCGACTGCGGCTTGATATCGTTTAAACTAAACTGCTTCAGATCCGCCGGGTTCTTTGTACGCTGAAAGGAATCCACGCTTTCCAGCGTATAAGCCGGGTATTTATTGAACTGGTATACGCCGTTGAGCAACCTGTCGGACCCGCCGGAGGCAAAGCTGTTGTAATCGATAGGGGTACTCTGGAGCGATTGTATATTAGACGGAAAGCTGTACGCATTCTGGTAAGAGAAACGGATAAAACTTTCCTTGTTCACTTCCAGCACGGCAGATACCCGGGTAGTAACCCGGGGCTTGGCAAACAAGGTATTTTTATCATACCGGAAGGCAGCCGCCAGGCTGAGTTTCTCGCGGATCACTTTTTTTGTAAGATGGGCGTACCCACTGTATTCGGCTACATCAATAGGGCCATCGTTATCCGGGAACAGGGTGCCTTTGGAATCCAGCCGGTAAAGACGGTAGTTCAAACCGGCAATCAGCTCGGCAAACTTTACCAGGTGCGTGAAATTATACTGGGCTTCTGCATTGAACAGGCGGCTTTTATCAGTGAACAGCGTACCGCCTTTGGAAGTAGGGATATTGGAAATACTGTCTTTCAAATGGAGGAACTGCGGGCTGCCGGCATCGGGCCTGCCCTGGTCCGCAAAGGCCCTGGCCAGGTTGCTGGCGTCGATATAGCTTTGACCTTGCGACATCGCCTCCAGCAACGCGCTGGTATATTGCGGGTACCAGCCGTCGCCTGTACTGGCGTCGTAGCTGGGCTTCCAGGCTTCGTTGATCAGCTGGGCCGTGGGCATGGCGATAATAGTACGCCCTGAATTTTCGCGGGAAGTATAGGCCCTTACAAACCAGTGCTCTGCTTTTACCTCGGCGCGGTATTGCCCCAGGTGAAAGCCGGTGAGCGCGTAACGGGTATCGTTGCTGTACACGGCATTGCCCTGCCCGTAGGTGCCCGACAGGATGGCTTCCAGTTTGGGTTTGATCTTATAGCGCAGTTCCACGTTGGCTTTAAACATTTTAGCGTCGCTGCTCAGGTAACCGTACTCGGCATAGCCGGTACGGGCCACTTTATGCTGGCCTTCCGCCAGCAGGGGCGCTATGATAGGTTCCAGCTCCGGCACCTGCGCCAGCGCGCCTTCCAGGAAGGGGTTAATGTCTACGGATGTTTTGCTGCCGTAAATATTCACCCCGTTATAGTTAGGGTCCTGCCGGGGGCCGCCGGGGCCATTAGTATTAGTGGTATCGTTGGCCATCCAGTCTTTTGCCTGGGTATATTGCACATTTATTTTAAAGGCAAACTTATCGCTTACCTTTTTGCCCCAGCGCACGGTCCAGTCGTAGTAAGGCGATGGCCCCAGCGGATCATTGGATTTCCCTTTCTTCACATGATTCACCCCCTGCGTGATCTGCGCGCTAAGCCCCTGGTATTTGAACGGGTCTTTGCCGGTCATCACCATGGTACCATTGAGGCCGCGGGAGCCGTACAATGCGGAAGAAGCGCCGGAAAGCACTTCCAGGTTGTCTACGTCCAGTTCAGTAAGACCAATAACCGCCCCGATAGGGAAATTAAGACCGGGGGCCTGGTTATCCATACCATCCACGATCTGTGTAAAATTGGTATTGCCGCTGGTATTGAAACCGCGGGTGGTAATGGTGGTGAACAGGAGGCTGGAAGTAGTGACGTCTACTCCTTTGAGACCCTGCAGCATGTTATAGTAGCTGGGCTGCGGGGAGTTGATGATGTCTTTGGTGCCGATCCTTTCAATGGTAACGGGCGATTCAATTTTCTTTTGTGTAAACCGGCTGGCAGAAACCACCACTTCTTTTCCCAGTACCGACGCCGGCGACAGCATTATGCGCTGGAACCCGGGGCCGGAAATGATGATTTCTTTTGTTTCGAAGCCCACCGACGACAGTATAAGGGTAACAGGATAATTTTTCCGGGTGGAGAATTTAAAATTTCCCTGGTCGTTGGTATAATCCCCGTTCTGTGCTTCCTTCATGGTAACGGAAACAACGGGCACTACTTCCTGGGTAACGGCGTTGCGGACGTTGCCCGAGATCACGATCTGTGCATTTGCCGTAAGGCATACCCCAAACAGGCATACCATACTTATGATAATAAAGGATCTTAACATCGGCAGGTGGGATTTAGATGGCTTGGTTGTTAGTCGTTTTGCCTTTGCGGCATAGCGATATTACCAAAATCCCTGCACGGAAAGTATTGGTACCATTGACTTTGGGGCGAAACCAGGGCTATTGGGGGTAAAAATCAGGACGCGGGGGCGAATCTTTCCTGGAAAGCGGTTAAACAAGTGGCGGATACCGGCACGCTGACATCGCCCAACCCTTCCAGTTCCAGGTAATGTCCTTTTGTATTTTTCTTAAAAAGAACCACTTTGGAGATGTTTACCAGGTAAGACCGGTGCGCGCGTATAAAGGTATCGGGCGACAGGTAAGACTCCAGTTTTTTCAGGGAAGTTCTGACCAGCTCTTTGCTGATGGTATTTCCCGAGAGGTAGAATACCTGCACGTAGTTGTCTTCCGCTTTCATGAGCAGTAATTTCCCCGGGTGCAGGGTAAGCACTGCTTTATCATGCTCATCGCGGATAAGTACACAGGGGTCGGCAATGGGTTTGGTTACCTGTTCTTTTTCGAGGCTGCGAAGCTGGGCCATCTTCTCCCTGGTAAAAAACCACAGGAGGGCAATGCAGTAAGGCAGCGGTAAAATAAGGGCAATGTAACGGAGGGTATTGATAAACTCGGACCAGGTAAGGAAAAAGGTATCTACCAGCACTACATCCACCAGGGTAACCATTACGGCAATGCCCACTATTTCGCCCATAAACCAGCAGAGATAAGTGGCGTTGGTGAGCCTGCGGCGCCATTTCAGGCGGAACAGCCCGAACTGTGAAATGCTCAGCACCGCCACTCCGCAGAGGGTAAAAATAAAGAACAATGCCATCAGGGACAGTTGTTGTCCTTCATACCACATATTAATATTAAATGGCAGGAAGATATACATGAACAGGAAACTGAAAACGCTGCAAAAAGCGATCAGGGAAATCCTGTTGGCTACAGGATCCAGTAACGTAAAGCGGGGTTGCTCAGCAGCATACCTGGTAATGAGTGGCAAAGTAGGCAAGCTTTTCATGTAGTGGATGATTTACTGTAATTAAGTTAAGGAAAAAAGCCGGAATCGGGATGCACTGCTAAAAGCGGGGCTCCTCTCCGGCTTTCAGTTCCTTACCCCGTTGTTTTTCCGCTACAGCAAAAGCTTCATCTGCCAATGCCCGGAAACCCTTTGGCGCTTTGGAAGCCGGTCCCTTGTAAATGCCGATAAAAGGTTTTGGGAAGGTTTTGCGGGTAACGGGATCGGTCATACGAAAAAACTGTGGATACCAGCCCTGCACGGGACTATTGTCCGGCAGCGGTTTTTCCGCCGCCTTATTCCTGTTGGCGAGTATATTATCCAGGGAGATGTTGTTAAGCGCGGCTGCCGAAAAGAAATAAACTTTGCGCCCGATCAACCGGCCATTCTTTGCCCCCTTAAAAATGCCGGCGTGGTGCCATTCTGTGGAAAATACGCCCAGTTCCTTCGCCGATATTTTCATATTGAATTTCTTCGACAGTAAAATAGCTGCTTCACCGGCTTTCAACAGCCCCTTTGCTTCTGCATCCTGGTAATTTTCGGACTTTCCCTGCCGCAGGTAATCACTCCTTTTCATAACGGCAAGATACAATTAAGTGCTTTAAAAAGCGGGCCTGTATTGTTTCCAGCTCACTGTGGCCCAATAACCAACAACGCTTAAACCCGCCACAGCCGGAGAAATTGCCTGTATGATCGCTATAAACTGGCATATGTGTTGATGGTTTCCCGGATGCTTACCTAAAAGCGTCATTGCTTTATGCCGTTGCAGCCGAACCTTTATATGATACAAGTTGCAACAATACAGGGGATACCGGCGTTTTAAAACGGTATTACCCTGAACGTTGATCCGCGCATACTTGCCGGAACAGGAAGAAGGTTATCTGAAAAACTGAATAAATATCATCTTAAAACAAAAAAAATGGCAACAAAGAAAACCACTGCAGGAAAAACCAAAACAGGTACCGCCACTAAAACGCCAGCAAAGAAAGCTGCAGCAGCCAAAAAAGCGGCGCCTGCAAAGGCCCCGGCTAAGAAGGCGGCTCCACCCAAAAAAGCAGCAGCAAAGAAAGCCGCTCCGGCTAAGAAAAGCACTGCTGCCTCCAAGGCTAGTCCTGCTAAGAAAGCTGCTGCAGGCGCATCCGGCAATTCAGGCCTGAAAAAACCATTGTCTCCTTCCGCCGACCTGGCCGCTGTTATTGGTGATAAGGCGCTGCCAAGAACCGAGATCGTTAAAAAAGTGTGGGACTATATCAAGGCGAATAAACTACAGGACACTGCCAACAAACGCATGATCAATGCGGATGATAAACTGGGTAAAATATTTGGCGGGAAAAAGCAGATCTCCATGTTTGACCTGGCCAAAGTGATCAGCATTCATGTAAAATAAACTACCGGCAGGAAAGTAAACCGGCCATGAGCGGGCGCCTCCGGATAAACCCGGAAGCACCCCCTGCCGATATGTTACGCCCTTTCAGGAAGCAGGTGCATATTTCATTTATGAAGCCTGGAGTTACCAGCGCTACTGATGTGGTCCCTCTCAGGAAGCATGTTCATATTTCATTCTCAGGATCTCCTCTTCAATATCCACCAGCTCATGAAACTTCCTGATCAGCTCATGCGAGGTGTGGGGATCCCTGTTCAGTTCGTGTAATACGCTGCGCTGGTGATCCAGCATCTTCAGGTATACTTTCTTGTATAACTTATGATCCACCCCTTCTGTTTTATTGTGCATAGATACTGTTTTGCGGTGCTCCAGGTCGTCCCGCAGCTGTTTCAGGGCCTCATGCGACTTTACCTCCTCGCTGAAATGCGTATCCAGGAAATGAATGCTCCCTTCCAGCAGCCGGTCGCGGATCATCCGTTCCTGCTCTTCGGCAGGCAGCTCATTATCCGGGTCCTCCATTTTCACCCACCGGATCAGCACCGGCAGGGTGAGGCCCTGTACCACCAGTGTAAGGAGGATCACCGTAAAGGTGATGAACAGGATCAGGTTGCGCTGTGGAAAAAGCTGGCCGTTGTTCATATACACCGGTATAGACAAAGCCGCAGCCAGCGACACCACGCCCCTCATACCCGCCCAGCCTAATAACAGCGGCCCTTTCCAGCCCGGCCGGTTATCGGCGGTAGTGATGTACCGGCTGATAAATACCGTGAACACTGAGGCGAACATAGTACAAAGCAAACGGGTTACGATCAGTACTACGGTAATAATAACACCATACTTAATAGCTTCTGCAACACTTACAGTTCCCAGTTCTTTAATGATCACCGGCAGCTCCAGCCCTATGAGCATAAATACCAGTCCGTTCAGCATGAACCCCAGTGTGGCCCAAACATTGGCCCCCTGCAACCGGCTCCGGTAGGTGAGGAAATGCTGGCTCCGGGCAGAGAGGAACAAGCCCCCGCTCACCACGGCCAATACGCCGGATCCATGAAAGTATTCCGCGGAGATATACATTACGTAAGGCGCTGTAAGCGTTAAAATCACATCCATATCCGTACCGGTGGGCAGCCAGCGGTGAATGACATAATATAATAACCCTATCAGCAGGCCAATGGCAATTCCTCCCACAATCGCAATCACAAAGCTCAGCGCCGCATCCTGCAGCACAAATACACCAGTGGTAACGGCCGTGCTGGCAAAGCTGAATACAATCAAACTGGAAGCGTCGTTCATGAGGCTTTCTCCCTCCAGGATGGAGGAGAGCCTTTTTGGCACTTTCACATATTTCAGGATAGTAGTGGCAGATACGGCATCCGGCGGAGACACGATCCCTCCCAGCACAAAACCCAGCGCCAGTGTAAATCCCGGGATCAGCGCGTGCGACACCACAGCCACCACCCCGGAGGTAAAGATCACGATCAGGAAAGCGAAGATGGAAATAACACGCCGCCATCGCCACAATTCTTTCCAGGAGGTATACCACGCCGCTTCATATAATAACGGCGGCAGGAAAATCAGCAGGATCATCTCCGGGTTGATCTGGATAGAAGGAAACAGCCGGAACATACTGAGTGCCAGTCCGCCCAATACCAGTACGATCGGGTAAGCTATTTTCAGCTTCTGCGCGATCATTACCAGCGACAAAATAAAAAAGATCAGTAAAATGTATTCTATAACGGTAGCGAGCATATTAAAGATTCTGGTGCTTAAATTTTGTACTCAAGTTAATATGTTTTCCCGATACCATAAAGATACCCTCTCCCCTGTAATGTACCGTTTTAGGATATTTGGGATACACGGCTGCCTGTGCTGCCACTACTTCCAATATAAAGAAATTGTAACCTTTCAGCAATTGGGTATCGGCCACCTTACATTCATAATTGGCGTAACACTCTTTTATCAGCGGCGCTTTCACCACCGCTCCTTCTTCAGGGGTAAGCCCAAACTTCCGGAACTTATCCACCCGGGCGCCCGTAGTATTACCGATACCCACAATTTCCTCCACCAGGTGAACGGTGGGAATATTGATCACACATTCCCCGCTTTTCCGGATCATTTCATAACTGTGATTGGCAGCCGTGATCATACATCCTATCAAGGAGGGGGAAAACTCCATCACGGTATGCCAACCCATAGTCATGATGTTGGTCTTGTTTTTCCAGCGGGAGCTTACCAGCACAATAGGACCGGGCTCCAGGAACCTGCGGATCTCTGCTACCGGCAGGTTGGCTTTTTTATAGCTTCGTTTCATTGTCGGGTTATTTGCATTCAGGCGCGCCGTTACTATTAATTATCATCAGCGCAATAATCATGCACAACGCAGCACATCACATATTGTTGACCACC
This sequence comes from Chitinophaga sp., assembly GCA_039593235.1. GTDB lineage: Bacteria > Bacteroidota > Bacteroidia > Chitinophagales > Chitinophagaceae > Chitinophaga. The sequence continues at coordinate 31,979 of JBCNPS010000004.1, forward strand.
TGAAAATATTCCTGTCAAGTAGAGGAAGATCCCGGCGGCTGAATTTATTCTTATTAAATTGACATTATTATTAAACCCAGCCCATGATACCAGGAAAAACTGCCGTCGGCATTCTTCTATGCCTTATTTTCATCCATCCGTCATTACGCGCCCAGCAGGGCGATCAAAAACGGCTGCTGAATAATGTACAGCAGCTAACAATGCCCGCAGCACCGGATGATGCGGCTTTCACCATTGCCATAAGCGAAATACCCGTTGCTATTGCCACCGCACCCGAAAAAGAAAGCAAACAACATCTGCCTGTGATCATCACCTCCCGGCTGGATAAAGGCAGGATACTGATCATAGGATCGGACCAGTATTTTAAAAAGCCCCTTTCCAACGATAAAAATATACAGCAACTGCTGCAAAACGCTATTACCTGGGCCGCCAACAATCAAAACACTATCCAGCTTTGGGGCAGTAACATGGATCTTCCGCCACTCCCCAAAAAATATAAAAGTATAACCGATACCCTTAGTGTTCATTCTACAGCAGGCATTATTATCATTACGCAGGATATTACCGATACTGTTAAAAGAAACAACCTGGAAGCATTTGTAAGAAAAGGCGGCGCCCTTATATTCGGCTCTCCCGTTGCCGGTATTTTAAACCAGCAAAAGATCCCTTATTTTGAAATGGGACTGAACCAACTGTTTATTAAAGCAGGCATGTTTCACGTAAGCTCCACAGCAAAACCGGAAGATAAAAAAGGCCTGCTCACTACCAGCTCCATCCCCGCCTATGTGGAAATTACTTCCCTGTTAAATACTTTTAAAACACCGGGATTTATACCTCCTGCAGCAGAAGCAGACGCCTATTCCAGTACCATCGCCAACTACTTATTCAATAATGAAGATACCACTGCCATATCCGGGAAGATCAGGTCCATATTCGGCGCCTCAAAAGAACTCATCATCCCTTCTCCCGAACATCCTCTTTCAAAAAATGATGTAAAAACCATGTTAACCTACCGGGTGCAGAACTACCTGAAAGCGCAGATAGGCGTGCATGAAGATAACCTCAGTCACATGGATTATTATACCCGCCATATCGATAACCTCACAAGAACATTTGAGCTGGAACAACCGGCGACGACTATTTTTTCTCCTTTCGGCGGACTGCTGATGATCAACATACCAGACACCTCTTCCCTGAAAACGCTTACTGTACAGGTAAAGGGCGCGGTTAAAAGCCCTTATTTTAAGCAGGGCGTTACCAGTTTGGAACACTGGAAAAATACCATCCGCCATTACCCGGCGCCATGGGCGGAACTGGCTACAGATAAAATTATTCTCACCGTTCCCTCCTATCGCATCCGGCAGCTGGATGATCCGGCAAAGCTCCTCCAATTCTGGGATGAAGTAATGGATGCAGATGCAAAACTGGCGGATATTTCTCCCAACAGGACACACCCGGAAAGGATCATTATAGACCAGCAGGTGGCCTTCGGTTATATGTTTACAGCCCCGCATAAAATTATGGCGCCGGATGATGAAAGCTGTGCCCTTATGCTGGATGAAGCGCAGCTGCGCGCCAAAGGCTCCTGGGGTCATTTTCATGAACTGGGCCACCGCCACCAGTTCTGGGGCATTGATTTCAATGGCCTGGGCGAAGTAACCGTGAACCTGTACACCATGTATGTATATGATCACGTATTACACAAGGGGCTTTATAACCACGAAAATATTTCCAGCAAACAGGCTGTGGTTGATGATATACGTAAGTATATGAAAGGGCAACCGGGTTTTGATAAATTTTGTGAAGATCCGTTCCTTGCTTTAAAAATGTACATCGAACTCATTGAAGGTTTCGGCTGGCAGCCTATTGAAGCGGTGTTCAAAAAATACCGCGCCCTGCCGGCTTCGCAATACCCTGTATCGGAAAACGATAAACGGGATTACTGGTTTACGGCGATCTGCGCCGCCACGCAGAAAAACCTGTCCCTCTTTTTTGAGAAATGGCAGGTACCTGTTACGGAAACGGCGAAAAAGTCCGTAAGTAGTTATCCATCGTGGTTACCGGAGGAGTTGAAATAAAAATGATTAAAGCATCTCCTCTCCTGCAAGATCGGTTACGCATCCTTCGGAAGCGCTGCTTACAGCCCGGGCGTATTTTAACAATACGCCACTTTTTGCATTAGCTGCGGGTTTCACCCATTTGCTACGGCGCTCTTCTATTAGGGCTGCTGCCACCTTCAGGTTAAGGGTATTGTTTACTGCATCAATTTCTATCTGGTCACCATCTTCCACCAAAGCGATCAACCCGCCTTCACAGGCTTCCGGTGTAATGTGTCCCACTACGAAACCATGGGTGCCGCCGCTGAACCGGCCGTCTGTGATCAAGGCTACAGTTTTACCTAATCCTGCCCCAATAATGGCACCTGTAGGTTTTAGCATTTCCGGCATGCCCGGTGCGCCTTTCGGCCCGATATAACGGATCACCACCACATCGCCAGCCTTCACCTTGCCAGCCCGAATGCCCGTATGGAACGCTTCTTCGTTATTGAAAACGCGGGCCGGCCCGCTAAAACATTCTCCTTCTTTACCACTTATTTTTGCAACGCTTCCTTTCTCCGCCAGGTTCCCGTATAATACCTGCAAATGCCCGCTGGATTTAAGCGGAGTTTCCAGTGGCATCACGATCTTTTGTTTATTGAAGTCCAGCTGCGGAACATGTTCCAGATTTTCCGCCAGGGTTTTACCAGTAACCGTCAGGCAGTCGCCATGCAGCAGTTCTTTCTCCAGTAAATATTTCATCACTGCAGGAACTCCGCCGTGCTGGTGGAGATCCTGCATCAGGTATTTACCACTGGGTTTAAAGTCGGCCAGCAATGGCACACGGTTGCTGATGTCCTGGAAATCATCCGGGGTAAGCGGCACCTCCACACTTTTACCCATCGCTATCAGGTGCAGTACGGCGTTTGTACTGCCCCCAAGCGCCATCACCAGTGTAATGGCATTTTCAAATGCCTTACGTGTCATAATATCCCGGGGCTTAATATCTTTCTCCAGCAGCAGTTTGATGGCCTTCCCGATGACAGCGCATTCTTCTTTTTTATGCCGGCTTACAGCGGGATTGGACGAAGAATAGGGCAGGCTCATCCCCAAAGCTTCTATGGCGCTTGCCATGGTATTTGCGGTATACATACCTCCGCAGGCGCCGGCGCCCGGACAGGCATGCCGGATAATTCCGTTAAAGTTTTCCTCACTGATGTTACCTGCCACCTTTTGGCCCCAGGCTTCGAAAGTACTTACCAGGTTAATATCTTCTCCCTGGTAATGCCCCGGGGCAATGGCCCCTCCATACAGCATAATACCGGGGCGATTGAGCCGCCCCATGGCCATCATTGAACCGGGCAGGTTTTTATCGCAGCCAGGTATAGTAATTAATGCATCGTAATACTGCGCAGCGGCATTTGTTTCAATGCTATCGGCAATCAAATCGCGGCTTACCAGACTATAACGCATTCCGGGCGTACCCATGCTAATACCATCACTAACACCGGCTGCATAAAAGCGCAGTCCAAGGAGTCCGTCTGTCCGGTTAATATGATCCCGCACCTCCGTAGCCAGATCATTGAGATGCATGTTGCAGGGATTGCCATCCCAACCCATGCTGGCAATGCCCACCTGCGCTTTGTTAAAATCTTCCTCCTTAAATCCGATGGCATAATACATTGCCTTTGCACCGGGCAAAGTATCGTCCTGCGTTAACACGCGTGAATATCTGTTGAGTATTGCTGACATTATTTTGTTTTATTTTACACGTGTGATTTCAGCCTGCTGAGCGTTTCAGGAGAAATGTTCAGGTAAGCGGCGAGATTTGCGTTGGATAACCTTTGTACCAGTTCCGGATTATTTTCAAGCAGGTTCCGGTACCGTTCAGTAGCATTCTGTGTAAGCAGGCTGCTGAGTTTAGAGTTGATCACCGTTAACCCGTATTCAAGTATATAAATATACATTTTGTCCCATGCCGGTATCGTTTTCCTTAACCGGAAAAAATCATGGTGCGAGATCACCAGCAATTCAGAAGCTTCCACGGTCTCTATATATTCAGGTGAAGGCTCTCTCGAAATAAAACTGACAATAGACGTTAAGAAAGTATGTTCAAACGCCATGAACCGGGTGGCTATATCATTATTATTGTTACTGTAATACAAACGAAGACAACCTTTATTAATGAAGAAAATCCGGTCGGCCACCACTCCTTTCTCCAATAACAATTTATTCTTCGGCACGCTGATAGTATTGAAACAGGACAATACTGCGCCGAGTTCTTCGTTGCCAAGCGATGTTTTTTCCTGTATCAGGCCTGCAAGCATAGTCATCATATGCCAAAGCTACAGCGAACCTGCTTAAAAAACATTGACTTTAGTCAAAATCGAAAAGACGGTGTGCTATATTTGTGCAAACAAAAGCAGCACACCGTCTTTTTTCAATCTAATAAAACCCTTTTATCAGCAGGTAGTCTTTCTCCTCCGCTGCATGCTTCTTCAGCAGCTCCGCATCTTTTGATAATAATTGCACGGTGCTGCTGATAAGGATCACCAGGCGAAGGATACAGAATAGCAGCAGTATAATGGCAGTGATAAACATATAAAAGCTATTTAATGGAAAGAATGTATGTAGATAATTCGTTCAGATCATCCTTTGATAATTGCGGGAAGCCGGGCATTTGAGGGTACCCTGCTCTTTTCTTTCCCGGCGCCCTGATCCAGTGTTGTAAACCGGCTACATCATTTTTATAGATGCTCACCATTTCCGTCATGGGCGGGCCTACCAGTTTTTCGTGGGGCCGGTGGCAGGAGGAACAATTAGCCTGGAAAATGGCGGCGCCTTTCCCTCCTTCTCCCGGCGGCGTTTCCGTTTCTTCTTCCACCGGGTGCATTCTTGCTTCGGCCGATAAGCGTTCAAACTCCGCGGTTTTGGCCGCCATCAGTTTTTTATGCGGCGCCAGCGCGTTGGCCCGGTACACATGCCTGCCACTGCCCATGAACAACACCGTGAGGGTCATAGCTGCCACCACTTTGCCAAAATGTTTATCGATATGCTCCTCCGGCCCTGTGATGGCTTTCCACATCCAGTACATGGCCGGCAACGCAATGGCGGCTCCTGAAAAAATAATTCCCAGCAGGCGCCAGTTCATCCCTTTCGCCGGCAGCGTTAACAGCACTACCGGCCCTATCATAAACTGGAACAATGAAAATGCGAAAGCCAGTGAATATGTTTTCTTCCTTACCTGGTAACGGGTAAGCGTAGTGAAGTAACGTTCAAAAGGATAATTCTTTCTCCCGAAATACCAGCATAAAAACAAACCTGTTACCGCCATAGAAGCAGAGAGAAAGTGGAGGTACCGGGGAAAAACATTCGGTAGCGCCAGCGCGCTCATGAATCCCCTGACGGTGCCCCACTTCTCGGGAAATAACATCAGGTTAATGTTGGCTAAAAAAATAAGCGGGATAAATAGGAACACCCCTACCGCTGCCGCGATAATGGATATATGCAGCGGCTTATTATGCGCCAGTTTATGCCACGTATATTTATGCAGGTAAGTGAGCAGGAACGCAAAAGTAACCAGGGGAATAATAGAGATCCACATCAGCCCTGTAAGGGCGTTGGCAGAATAAAAGTAAATGGTATAAAGCGCGTTGATGCTCAGTAAGGGCGCTACGCCCAGCACTACCGCCAGGCTTTTATTAACCGTAATGGTCCGCGCTATTTCATGCGCCAGGGTATCATATTCTTTATCCCTCAACCCTTTCAGTTGCGCCCACAAAGTAAGCACAGATCCTCCCAGCATCAGGTTCACAAATATGATATGCGCCAGGAACGACACTACCAGCAATACTACCAGCAACCATTCAGGCAAAGGCAGATCTAACGGAATATCTCTTGGCACAGGCGTACCCGCCTGCAAAAAAGCTGTCATGTTTTTGATGTTTTATGGGTTCTTTTCTTCTTTCAATAATGCCTCCGCAGCGGGCACATTATTCAACGGGTTCACCATTACGCCGGTTGTTTGCGCGCCCTCCAGCGATTCACCGCTCAACTGCAGGTGACGGATATAAGCAACCAGCGCCTTCAGTTCCGCTTTATTCCCCGGGAAAGGCGGCATATAGGTACGGCCATTGTGCATGTTGGGGATATATGCTTCCATGGAGTTTTCCTCCAGCGGCTTTCCTTTGCCATACACGCCTTCAAATACCGTTACAATGGAATTAATGCCATTGGTGGTATGGCAGCGGCTGCACGACAACATAAACACATCCCTGCCTGCACCCAGTTTATTCGTTTCCGTTATACCGGCCGATCCTGCATAGGTAGCGTACTTCAGGATACCATCCCTTTTATATAACGGGTAATCTTCTTCCCGTAATAAATTGGAATACATATAGCCTCCTATCACGTATGGCTTCCTGATAAATTCCCTCACTCTTTCAAAGATGCCGAGGAAACCAAAGGCCGCCAGGCAGGGAACCAATACAAAAGCAAAACGGATACTCCGCGGCCGGGCCCAGGCCCAGATACTGATGAATACCACCAGCGACACAGCCCCCGGAATAATATAGCTCAGCAGCTCATAATACTTTGCAAACTCCATAGTACCTACCGCCGTGCTCATATTGGAGCGCATGGCTTCCGGCATGGCATGGTAGTAAATGTAAGCGGCAGTCAACGTAACCGGCGCCCAGCCAAGGATCCACCTGGCAGCGCTTTTCAGCGCCTCGCTTCTTTCCACGCTATTCTTTTTCCCGAAGATGGTAGTGAGCAACATACCGAAAATACCTCCCAGGATCATGGCCGCAGGTGTTCTGAAAAAGAGCTGCGGCAGGTAAATGGGATTGGTAAACCCATTCAGTAGGCTGTGATGTTTATTCCAGTTACCGGGATCCATCATAAACCCAAGTATGGATACAATGATAGCCATAGTGATCCAGGAAAAAACAGACAGGAACCATCCCAACCGGATGTGGCGCAGCTTTCCGCGCAAAGTGGCATTAGCGCTTTTCCAGGTGAGGAAATAGATCATGATCAGCACCACCTCTGTTACAAAAGTGAGCCACTCCATAAACCAGGCGAAGTAAAACACCCGGATCAGGCTCCCGATGGAGGAAGGGCTGATCAGCGCAGCGGAAAACCAGATGCCTACTCCCGTCATAGCCCCGATGGTAGTAGTAATGATAAAGGCCACCTTCATTTTTTTATATACCATTTCATCCCAGGCAGCGTTGGTGATCTGCGAGGGACCGGCCATTTTAACGCCTTTTTGCTCCAGCCACGCGATATAGGGAATAAAACCCACTGCCAGCCCGTGATTGATAAATACGTGTACAATGGCGATCATGGCAATAAGGAACCGGTCGTTCAGCCAGTCGAGGTGAAACATTGGAAAATCCATGTGATGATTTTTAGTCTACAACAATTTTAAAAGCAGCAGGATCAGGCAGCACAACAACACGCCCACTGCTATCCTGTTTAACAGGATGACGGCGCCCAGCAGGTTTTTCTTTCCCGGCCCGGCGTTATATTCATTGACCTTCATACAAATATTTTTACTGTTGATTTTTCCTGAAATTCTCCGGTGTGGTGCCGGCGTTTTTTCCAAAGAAGGTGACAAAATAAGAGGCGCTTTCAAAGCCAAGTTCCTTGGCTACCTCTGCTACCGACAGTCCCGTGTAATGCAGCAGGCGCTGGGCTTCCAGCGTGATCCGTTTGCGGATCAGCGCTCCGCTCGACACCCCGTTGTATTCCCTGCACAATTTGTTCAGGTAGTTGGTGGTGATATTCAGCTGCCCTGCATAAAAGGAGGGCGTTTTATGTTCAATAAAATGCCCGTCCAGCAGCAGTTTGAACTGCCGCAGTTTTTCTTCCTTATTGTTTTTCCGCTCTGTTCCTTCCACCGGGTTAAACAGCCGCTCCAGGTTACAGAGCAGGATATTGAGATAAGACCGCAACACGTTGGCAGCGCCTTTCCGGCGCTGATGAAACTCCTGTTCCATAAAGCGGGTAATATGGTTCCACTCCGTTGCTTTAGTGGCGTCCAGGCATACCTCATGCACATTTTCCTTATTCAGGAAAGAAAAGTTGAGCAATACATTGTTGTTATATCTCAGGGAGAAAAACCCTTCTGTAAAGCAAATCAGGTGACCGCGGGCATGGCGGTTAATATGTATGCTGCATATGCTGCCAGGTTTTACACAAATGATTTTCGGATGGCCCAGCGGGATGGTAACACCATCTATTACCGCGCTGCCTGCTGCGCTTTCAATGCATAGCAGCATATAGAACAGTTGCCTGTGGGGCTGTTCCAGCAGCGGGTATTTATCGGGAATGCATCCCGGGCTGCCTATCCAGAAAAAATCATTACCGGTGTCAAACATGTCAGCAGATAACACAGCGATTTCGCCGGATTTCATACGCATGTAGTAGCTTAATAATGTTTAATACAATAGTGACTGGTTAAGCCATTGCAGCGGGCGGGCGGAATATTTGCCTGGTAAGCAGTTGGGGGAAATAAGGTGAATGGTAATCACAGAATGTAATAATGATTCCGGGAGATACCGGTTTTGCCGGGGGTAGCTCAAAGGGCTGGCAAAACAGGGTAATTTCTTTCAACCGGCTGGCCGTATTGCCTTCCTGTTGCTTATCGTTTTCTTTTATTTTTTTGTCGAGGAAGCAGGCGCCTTTACACACAGGGATAAGATCAAACCGGTTGATACAAAGTTCCGAAGCGATATAGTTCCTGTTAAGATAAAATGCGGCTACTATCCAGCAGTTGCCGGTGCTTTGCAAAAGCATTACGCACAAAAGCCATATGGATAGTATCCTTTTCAATTTTCTTTTAGTAAGATGTTGATATCGTTTATAAGCCGGGTGGTTTCCTTAGGGTCTGTGCCATTATATACACCGCGTATGTGCCGGGCTTTATCTACCAGCAGCAGTCCCCCGCTGTGCACATACCCACCGGGAGCGGTGCTGTCTTTATAAGCCGTGGAGAAGTATCCTTTCTCAGCCAGGTGGTATATCGAATCCTGGTTGCCGGTTACAAACCGCCATTTGGGGCCGCTTACATCCTGGCTGCCGGCATATGCCTTCAGGCGGGGAATGGAGTCATCGTCCGGGTCAATGGTATGCGACAGGAAAAGGACGCCCTCATTTGCTTTGAAGGCGTTGTATACTTTCTTCATTTCGGCAGTCATTAACGGGCAGATGTTCGGGCACGACAGGAAAATAAAATCCGCCACGTAGATCTTCCCAGTGAAGGATTGCTCATTTACCGGGAGACTGTCCTGGTCCGTGAACGAAAAAGGCGGTACTACGGGATAGATAGTGTCGTATACCGTTTTCCCGTTCTGCTCATGCGCCATTACATCAGGCTCTCCCAGGATGGGCAGCCTTTTTCCGGATTGGTTACATGCGGACACCAGTAATGCGAGCAGGAGGATCTTTTTCATCATGCGTGCGGCTATTTCATGACAAGTGTGTAAGCCGAAGGCTTTAACAGGAAGCTGTCTTTACAGGCGGTGGAGCAAAACCCGATCACAGCGCCCTGGTAATGGGCGGTGTCATAGATGCCTGCCCTGATGGGCATTCTGCATACCGGATCGCGCCTGTTGGCCACAAGAGCCGTGTCGTACTGCTTTTCTTCCGGGGCTACTGCCATGGAAGAATCGCCCTGCGCCGGGGTTTCATGACCGCTGCTGCCAGCGCATGCCGCCAGTACAGTTATTATAAATAATCCTATATAAATCTTCATGCCGGTTCTTTTTTCATTATCAGCAGCAAAAGTAGGGATTAATATGTAGGGAGGGGAAAAATGAACGGGACAATAGTTTAGAAAAAGGTAACTGGTTTCAGGAGGCGTGTTCCAATACTCCCCGTAACGGGGTCTGGGCATCCGCCATGGGAGCGCGTTTCAGAGATAAGCCATATATAAGCCTTATATAAGATTTTCATAAGCGTAAGATAAACCTTATCTATAAGATATGGTTCATATATGTATGAGCTTAATTTTGTGTCAGGGTTATTAAACCTATACCTGAAAGCACGCTGCCATGGCCTACGCGCAGGCGGGGCGCCACTTTTACCTGAAAGCGCAGCGATGGTATAAACTACCGGTGTTTTGCACGGCCCTCACAAATCCCTACATTTATCACCATGGATATAAAAGACGCCATTGCACTGATAAGGCATACTCCCGCCCATGCGGGCGCCCCAGCGGTTTGGGCCGACCTGGGATGCGGCGCCGGTATGTTCACCTACGCCCTGGCCCACCTGCTGGAAACGGGCAGTACTATTTATGCGTTTGATAAAGAGCAGCCCCGGTTAGCTAACCTCCCTAACCCAGGCCAGGTGCATATAAAGCCGGAGCAACTGGATTTCCTGGAAGATGATTTACCGGTATCAGGGCTGGATGGCATCCTGATGGCCAATTCCCTGCATTATGTACCCCGGAAACCGGCGTTTATTGATAAAATAGCCCGGCATCTGCTGCCGGACGGCGCTTTTCTCATTGTAGAATATGAAACATCCCGGGCAAATCCCTGGGTGCCCTACCCCGTACCTTTCCAGGCGTTGAAAGCGTTGTTCCATGACGCAGGGTTTACATCTGCCGGCAGGCTAAATGAAATACCTTCGTTATACGGGTCCGGGCATATGTATGCCGCGTTGTTCAGGAGGTGAACCCCGTGTATCAAAAACGGACAGTTGGCTGTACTGAAAATGAACAACTTTGTTTTCATAAATAACGGTATAACCTTGTAAATCAGCCGTATGGGTATCAGGCATCCTGTTTGAGCTCAACCGTTCAAACGCCGCCTTTATATTTTCAACCAGGTACTATGATCAGGAATTTCTTCAAAGTAGCTTACAGGAACCTTTTACGCAATAAGGGGTTTTCTTTCATCAATATTACCGGCCTGGCCATTGGCATGGCGGCCACCATGCTAATCCTGCTATGGATACAGGACGAGATGAGTTACGACCAGTTCCATCAAAACAAAGACAGGATCTACGAAGTATGGAACCATGTACCCATGGATGGTGAAATCCACAGCTGGAACAGCGTTTCCTCACTGGTGGCGGGCGTTGTGGAAAAAGACCTCCCCGAAGTGGAACGTGCCGTCAGGGTAACGGCTGATAATTACCTGCTTACGGCAGGTGATAAAAAAGTAATGAAATCGGCCAATATGGTGGATACCGGCTTCCTGCAGATATTCACCTTCCCGATGCTGAAAGGCGATCCGGCCACCGCGCTGAACAACCCGCACTCGATAGTACTTACCGCAAAAACAGCCGCCATATTATTTGGCAGTGAAGATGCCATAGGTAAAATTGTAAAAGTTGATAATAAAGATAATTTTACGGTTACCGGTGTGCTGCAAGATCTTCCTGCCAATTCAAGATTTAATTTCGATTACCTGCTCCCCCGGTCCTACACAAAAAACAGGGAAGGAACAGACCTGGGATGGCACGACAACAGTACGCCTACCTATTTACTGTTAAAGCCCAATACCAGTTATGCAGCAGTGGAGGCTAAAATAAAAACCCTTAAACAGCGCTACGATGATGAAGCCAAAACCATGAAGTGGGAACTGTCTGTTTACCCGCTCAGCCGCTGGCGCCTGTATTCCAGCTTCAGCAACGGGGTGGAAGACAATGGAGGACGCAGCACCTTTATTCACCTGTTTAGCATCATTGCAGGATTTATATTATTGATCGCCTGTATTAATTTCATGAACCTGAGCACCGCGCGTAGTGAAAAACGCGCGAAAGAAGTGGGGATCCGGAAATCAGTGGGCGCCCTGAAAAGCTCCCTGATCAGCCAGTTCATCGGGGAATCGGTTTTCCTGGCATTCCTGGCAGGAATTGCCGCCATCGTTATTGTGCAGGTATGCCTGCCTGCATTCAACCGGCTTGCTGATAAAAAACTATTCCTCCACTTCGGGGATATTTATACATGGCTGGCATTTACAGGTTTCATCCTCTTTACCGGCCTGCTGGCTGGCAGCTACCCGGCCTTCTTCTTGTCTTCCTTCCAACCCGTGAAGGTATTAAAAGGCACGTTTAAGAAAACCAATGCATTAATAACGCCGAGAAAAGCATTGGTAGTAGTGCAGTTCACATTTGCCATCCTGCTGATCATCTGCACTATTATTGTAAAACAACAAATAGACTATGCCCGCAACCGGAATACAGGGTACAATAAAGATCACCTGGTATACCACTTCATGACAGGCGATATCGCTAAGAATTATGCGTTGATAAAAAATGAATTGCTGGCATCGGATGTTGCCACTTCCGTTACCAAAACAAATTCGCCTCTTACAGAAAGATGGAGCGACGGATGGGGACAAAACTGGGAAGGAAAAGATCCAAACTACAATCCCTCCTTCGACCGGTACCTGTGCGACGAAGGGCTTGGCGCCACCGCCGGCCTGCACACTCCGGCCTACGACTTCAACGACGACGTCATCAGCCACGGCATTTCGTACTGGGTGCGGCTGGCCGAGCAGCGGCTCGGCGAGTGAGCGGCTGATAACGAAGACCCGGACTGTCCGGGTCTTCCCCGCATGACGCGATGGAGCCCGGCCAAGGCCGAGCTAAAACGATCG
>JBCNPS010000040.1:0-22252 GCA_039593235.1 Chitinophaga sp.
CTGCATTACCGCGATGAAACCCGTAACCTCACGGCGCCCATCACGCTAAATGAGTTACAGAATCATTATCATGGTATGACGCTGTTTCATCTTGAATAAACGCGCCGCCAAACGACGCGGCTATGCGCGCCGGTCCATTAAAGCGCCACCACCACCATTGCGCCCAGTTGGCCGGCAATTCCGCCGCGCTGAGCTGCAACATAAAAATGGCTACATCGGTAATAATGCTCACGTTAAATACTACTGCTACCGCCAGTGAAAGAATAAGCGCCATACCCAGTTTGCCAATGAGCATATAATGTTTTTCGCTGGCGTTTTTCACAAACCAGCGACGGTAGATATCACTTACCAGCACCTGGCTCCCGAAGTTGAGGTTATCTCCCACGGTAGACATGGTAGCCGCCATCATCGCTGCCACCAGCAATCCCATGGCGCCGGCGGGCAACATTGTTCTCATAAGCTTTCCATATACCAGTTCCCGGTCCGCCCCTTCCACGCGCAGTTCCGGCCATATAACGGCAGCGGATATACTGGGAAGGGTTACCAGCAGCAACAGCAGGAACATACTCAGTGCCGTTACTACATACATGGTAAGCGCTTCCGCCGGCGTGCGGGTAGAAAGGATGCGTTGCCCTTCCATAGCGCCGCCCATTGGCGCCGCATCGCCACCGTAGCCAATGCTTTGTCCTACCATCCAGGCCATGGCTGCCGCCAGCGGGAATACGGAATGCTGCGCCGGTGGCATCAGCTGTAATACTTCCGGATGCGTGCTGTTGAATGCCTGCCCCAGTGTAGCCGTCATAGCAGTGGCCCCGCCGAAATGAGCCAGCGTGAGCGCCGCCAGCGTAAGCGTGCCGGCAAAAAATATCACCATCTGGATCAGGTTGGAAATCACTACCCCTTTGTAGCCCGAAAAGAAAACAAACAGGAAAGAGATGGGCACTACCAGGTAAAGCGTTTCCGCTTTTGTAAGACCGAACGCCGGTCCCATAATTTTATACGCCGCCAGTAATGTGATCCCCGTCCATGCCGGCATAGCGATCATGGAAGTGCGGAGTGCGATCCATAAGCGCATGGCCGCTGCCGCGCGTGGCCGGAAACGCAGATCATAAAATTCCAGCGTAGTAAAGAGATTTAATCTTCTCCAGAAAACAGCAAACAACACCCCGCCAAAAAATAATGCAAGTCGAAACATGGTGAGGTACCACCAGGAAATAAAAGCGCCCGTTACCACCCCAAGACCTCCATAACCGGTAGCCGCATCAGGACTTACCAGCGCCGCTGTATAGGAAATGCCGTTGAGCCAGCCGGGTATTTTCCGGCCGCCCAGAAAAAAGTTCTCCAGGTTGGAACCTGAGAAACGCCGGTGCCAGAACGACATGCCCAGCATGAGTAATAAATAGCCGATCACTATCCACAGATCCAGTTGATTCCAATTCATAAAACTTCGTTTACCCGTTTGAGTTATTACAGTATTCCTGCCATGCGTTCCGCCAGTGGCGCCAGAGAAGGCAGGTTATTAACAGGCGTATCGAGATAGAAATAAGCCGTAGCGGAATAATTATCCAGCCGGTAAAAATTGATCCAGCCATCCGGGAATTTGTCGTCGGAAAGATCAGGAAAGGAAGGATCTTCCAGTATTTTAACGATGGTAGCCGGCGTGGTTACTGTAACCGCTTTCAACCGTGCGCCAGCCTTTACGGCATCCCTCAGCTGCCCTCTGCCGCCGCCACCCATTTGCTGTATGGCCACACGGCAGCTACTGCGGAAATAAACAGGATCAGGGATATGATAGCGGTAAAAGGCAAACTGTTTCTTTTTGGTATCTGCAATGGGGCAGCCCTGGTACATATGCGCAAATACACCCTGTCCCCAGCCCGTGCCTATATAATCTTCTGTACCGGTACCGGCCAGCGTGGGGTATTTCGTATCATCGTCGAGATACATTTTTACTTCTCCCTCTCCAAACCAGGTGTTGCCGTAAATAGTATCTGCTATTACACTCATGTTGCTGCCCAGGTAACGGCCTTTCCCTTTAACAACGGGGAGCATTTCAAAGTCGTCTCCCAGCCTGGTTTGTTTATTACTGCTCCAGTAAGCATGAAAATACAGCAGGTCTTTCTGCGGCTTCTTCAACACGGTAAGGTTCACATCATAAAACAGCAGGTGCGATTCCTTTGATTCATTTACCAGCACTATCCTTGCGTGTTTATTAAAAGGCATGGGAATATAACAGTTGAACGACCGCCCTTCCGGATCGGAGAACAGGGCGCATTGAAAGGCGGTTCTCCGTCCCAGCCCAATGCCAAAGAAATCGCCCAAAGGCACGGATACTGCGGGTTTGGAAGCGCCTTCCCAGTACATATCGATGTGAATGGACCGGAGGGCTTCCGGTTTACGCGAAGTAGTAAGCCAGATCCTGTTAATAACACCGGCGCCGCTGTAATCCACCAGGGTTACACTTCCGCCTGCTTTCAGCGTATCGCATGCATGGCCTTTGGCGCCTTTATTTTCCATGCCGGCCTGCCCTTTGGCGCCGGAGCGGTTCTCGAAGCTGATCCAGCGCGTGTCTGCATCTGCGGGGAGTTTATACAGCTCCTGCGCCGCCAGGCGCAGTGGCAGGAGGATTAACATCATCAAAAATATTTTCATGCCGTTTGTTTTATCACCACCCCGGGTTTTGAAGGAGGTTAGGATTTTTGTCTGTTTCAGATTTCAGCATGGGCCACAGGTAATGCTTCTTCTCAAAAACCCGGCGTTCAAAAACGGTTCTTTTAAAGAAAGCAGGATCTGTTTTTGATTCCCCTGCATAAATATTCAGCCCATACATATTACCATTGTCTGTTGTTTCAGAAATTTTCCAGCGGTGGCAATCGAAGTAGCGGTGCGACTCAAACGCCAGCTCTATTTGTCTTTCGTGGTGAATACGTTCCCGCATATCCTCCTTACTTAAACCGCCCGGCAGCGCGGGCAGTCCTGAACGGTTCCTGATCAGGTTTACATATTTATACACATCCCCTACCGGGCCCTGTGCTTCATTGAGCGCTTCAGCATAGTTGAGATATTGTTCTCCCAGCCTGAAAAAGATCCAGGTGCGCAGCGTTCTCTTCTCCTGTGGTTTAAAAACAAAATTCGGGTCGGATAATTTCTTCAGCAGGTAACCGGTTACACTGTAGTTACCGCCACCGGCGCGCAACTTTCCATCTGCACCTTTAAACCAGAACTCCAATCCGCCGGTGCGTGTTTTCCATACCGATCCTGAAAAATTGATACTGGCATAAAACCTTGGCTCACGGCCCACATACATATTGCTGGTACCGGCTACATACAAGTTATCGGGGCCGGGCGTATCTGTAAAGCCGGTTTCGGTATAACCCGATGCAGCATTGATGATCGGTGTATGATCAGCAGTGTAGCCGGTAATAGGCCGCTGCCCGTTGGCCATTTCATACTGGTCTACAATATCCTGGGTGGGTGCGTGTAAGGTAAAACCGGCAAGGCTCAATGGTTCATTATAAACATCCAGGCCATCGTAGGTACCGTCGTTGTAAGCAAAGAATACTTCCTGGTTATTATTCATATAGAATATTTCCTGGTAATTTTTTATAGGATTATTTCCGGGAGATGTATACAGCGCGTACCCGGCAGCCTGTGTTTGTTCGATACATGCCTTTGCAGCATCTGCGGCTACCTGCCAGCGGTTGGCATCAAAAGCGGGAAACAGCTGTACGCCTTCGTGATCTTTTATATTTACATAATCAGGATTACCGTTAAACAGAGGGCTGGCCATATACAGCAACATCCTGGCTTTCAGGGCCAGCGCAGCAGATTTTGCCGGCCGGCCGTATTCTGTTTCGGAAGTAATACGCGGAGGCAGCAATGCAGCTGCCTGGTCGCATTGCGATACGATATAGTCCACGCATTTTTGCAGGGGCTGGCGCCGGATACTTTTGAAATCAGTATCCAGCGATATACTGCTGTCGGCAATAGGCACAGGTCCGTATAGCCGTACCAGTAAGAAGTGATAGAAAGCCCGCAGGAAAATGGCTTCGCCCTTCTGCCGGTCGCGCGCTTCTTTGGTGTAGAACTGGTCCAGCGGCACCTTGTCGATATTTTCAATAAAGATATTTGCCTTACGCAGGCCCGCGTAGTTCCTTGCCCAGGGATTGATCACGGTGGAGTTGGCATCCCATGCACCGGAGGTCATGCTGTTACAGAACGATGGCGGGTAGAATTGCTTCAGCTCATCGGCGGCGCCGTGAAAAGGATTGTCTTTGTTATCCGCCCATACCATTTCATCCGGCAGATGGGAATATACGTTGGTAAGGAAATTATTCGCGTAATCGCGGTTAGAAAATACATCGGCAATGGTCAGGTCATCGTCCGGCGCTTTATCCAGGAAATCTTTTTTACAGGATATTATTGCCAGGAGAAGGAACAGGAACGCACTATATTTTGTGATCGTTTTCATCCTAATGATTTTAATACTTTTAAAAATTTACCTGTACACCTGCGTTGATACTGCTTTGCAGCGGGTAGAGGCTTTCCCCGTTATCGATTTCGGGATTTGCTATTTTGATATGATCCCATACGGCGAGATTAGTGCCATTTACAAATGCGCGGACGCTGCTGATGCCCACTCTTTTTGTGAGTGTTTTGGTAAACGTATATCCTATTTCTGCCGACTTCAGGCGCAGGTAATTGCCGTTCTTCATATAGAGGGTACTGGTTACGTAGTTGTTGGTATTGTTGATATCGATGACTGTCGGGTATTTGGCGTTGGTATTATCTGCACCTGGTATCCAGCGGTTATCATATACTTCGCGCATCACGTTGTAATTACCTACACCACCGGAAAATGCATACGAGCTACGGCCGCTGAGCAGGTAGCTTGTTTTAGCGGCGCCGGTAAAGAAGATGCTCATATCTATTCCTTTCCAGGCTACCGTACCACCAAAGCCGTACATGATTTCGGGGTTACGTGCGTAACCGAAATAGGTTCTGTCGTCCGGTGTTATTTTACCGTCGCCGTTCAGGTCGCGGTACTTGATATCACCGGGGCGGGTTACCGACTGCAGCGTTGTTTGCGACGGGCTTTTGTCGATGTCCGCCTGGTCTTTGAACAGGCCGATGGCTTCATAACCGAAGGGCCGGTCGATGCTTTGCCCCCGGCTGTTCTGGTAGGCCAGCGGCCTCACAGGAGAATCATCTTCCACTATTTCATTATGGGCATAGGTGAAGTTGCCCTGTATGGAATAATAGAAGCCTGATTTTGTCCTGTTCTTGATTTCGATGTTTCCATCTACACCCTGGTTGTTCACTATTCCCAGGTTGGCGTAGGGAATGATCCCTGCGGGATAACCTGCCGATATGGGTATTTGTTGCCGTGCAATGAGGATGCCGTTCCTGCGTTCCTTGAAGGCATCTACGGTGAGTGTGATCTTGCCATTGAGCAGTTCCATATCTACCCCGATATTTCCTTTGGTAGCTACTTCCCAGGTAACATTCTGGTTGCCGATGCGGCTTTCCATGAAAGCGCCGGTCTGGTAGGTTTGGTTGGCGCCGAACATATAGTAGGGGTCCATCCAGGCATGGGCGGGGGCTTTATCGATGGTTGTCTGGAACAGGAACCTGGCGCCGCCTATCTGGTCGTTGCCCACCTGTCCGTAAGAACCTCTTATTTTCAGGAAACTAATAATATTTTTATTCCAGAAGTTTTCGTTTGATACCAGCCAGCCTGCGGCAGCAGAAGGGAAAAATCCATATCGTTTTCCTTTGGGAAAATTTTCCGAGCCGTTGTATCCCACGTTAAATTCCACGAGGTATTTTGAGCTGTAGTCGTAGGTAACACGACCGGCCAGCCCCTGCCGCCTGAAAGGAATATTGCCGATGGAGCTGCCTGCCATCAGGTCTACATACTCCCTGCGGTTGCCCAGTATCAGGCCGCCTACGCGGTGATCGCCAAAGGAGCGGTCGTAGTTGGCGGATACTTCCAGGTAAGCCGCACGGTTGGCGCCGGAGTTGGTGTAGTATCCCAGCGCCTGTTCTGTTTTAATGAGCTGGTACTGGTCTACCCCATTGGCATCAGGGCCGAGGTATTGATAAGAGGCCGGGCTTTTTACACGTACAGTGGTCATAGCGCCGTAGTAATCATATGCAAAGAGTCCTCTCAGTTTCAGTCCTTTTGTTACCAGCGACGATAAGTCCCAGGTAGCGCCCAGGGAGCTTTGGATGGTATTACGGAACCGCTTCTGGTAACCTGTTTGCGTACTTTTTGTAAATGGATTTTCATTCAGGAAAGTACCTAAGCCGGGAATAGATCCGTTGGGATTTTTTACCGGGTAAGCGTTGTTGGGCGTCCATCGCAATGCGTCAAACAATTCAGGGGCGCCGCCTTGTAAGCCGGGCGCGTTGCCGTTTTCGATGATACCACCAAGACTAAGATCCATCGTCAGGTTTTTGGAGAGATTGGCATCTACGTTTGATCTGAAGTTGTATCGTTTTAAGCTGGTATTGGTTTTATAGGGAACGGATTTATCTTCTTTATACAATCCGTCTACAAACGTATAACCTACGTTGGTATAATAACGGAATGTTTGGTTACCACCTCTTACGCTGAGGTTATTGATAGTTTGAATGGTATGTTTTTTCAGCACCACGTCTATCCAGTCTACATCAGGATACAGGTAAGGATCTGAATGATCTTTGTATTTCTGGACCTGTTCATCCGTATAAAAAGGAGGCTTGCCAATATTCTTCATGGCTTCATTGGCCAGGATCGCATACTCATAGCTGTTGATATATTTGGGAAAACGCATACCGGTAAGGCGGGCTGTTTCCGTACGGAAGGATACGATGGGTCTTCCCTCCGCTCCTCTTTTTGTATTGATGAGGATTACGCCGTTGGCGCCGCGGATACCATAAACAGCGGTAGCCGATGCATCTTTCAATACGGAGAAGGTTTCTATTTCCTGTACGTTCAGGTTGTTCATATCGCGCTCAATACCATCTACCAGGATAAGGGGCGACTTGTTGCCGGTGAAAGTACCGAGGCCGCGGATAAACACACTGGCCGCGTCGAATCCGGGTTCTGCAGAGTTTTGCCGGGTGATGATACCAGGCAGCCGCCCACCGATGGTATTAGACAAGGACGCCGTGGATGATTGCTGCAGTTCACTAACCTTTACGGTAGATACGGCGCCGGTAACAGATACTTTCTTCTGAGTACCGAAGCCTACAATCACTACATCATTGAGCTTCTGGTTTTCGAGGTCGGGCAGCAGTTTTACGAGGATGGTTTTCTGTGTGCCGGGATGGATGATCTGTGTTTTGTAACCGATGAAGGTAACAGACAGGGAATCATTTTCGTTGCCGATTTCTATCAGGAATTTCCCGTACACATCGGTGACTACGCCTTTGGAAGTTCCCAGCACTTTGATAGTAGCGCCGGGCAGGGCTTCGTCTTTTTCGCTGATCACTTTACCGGACAGCACCCAACTATAAGCGGCTGTTGGCGCGGTTGTTTTCTCTTCTGTCTTTTTTCTTTTTACGATAATGGTTCTGTCCAGCACTTCGTAGGTAAAAGGCTGGCCGGCGAAGCAGGCATCCAACGCCTTATCCACAGGAGATTTGGTTACTTCTACGTTAATGCGTTTGGCTTCGTTGAGATAGCGGGCGTCGTAAAAAAAGGTATAGCCGCTTTGTTTGCTGATCTGCTGTAACACCTTTTTCAGCGGCGCGTTTTTCTCTGAAAGTGTGACCTCCTGTGACCAGGCCGTTGCACTGACCTGCAGGCAGATACCTGTTAAGAGTAGAGCAGTTAGTTTCATAACCAGGAGTACTTTGGAATGGTTGATAAAGCAATTCCATGGCACCGGTTTGGATAGGCGCAGATGGTCCTTGCGATGAATGATAAAATTCATACATTTGCGATGTTAAGGTTGAAGGATTTTATTGATACGAAGTCCCCATTAGCCTGACAGTAACCGGCAGCGTTCCCGCGCTTCCGGTTTTTTGTCTTTATTGCTTTTCTTATTTTGTCATGTAGATGTTCCTGTCGTTTATTTTATAGTGGATATTACTGGTGAGTTCCATCATCTTTAATACTTTCGAAAGACTCACATTCCTCGATATTTCTCCATTGAAACGGTAGTCTTCCATACCGGTGTAATCGATACTTACGTTGTACCAGCGTTCCAGCTGGCTCACAACGGTTTTCATATTGGTGTCGTCAAAAATAAATTTGCCATTTCTCCATGCCAGCACTTCTTCCATATTCACTTCAGCGGCAAGCCGGATATCGCCCGCGTTCCTGCCCACGAGCGATTGCTGACCCGGCTGCAACACTTTGGTGTGTTTGCCAGCAACGATGCGGATGCTGCCTTGTATTAATGTGGTAGTGGTATTTTCTTCTTTCGGATACGACTGGATATTGAAAGCTGTTCCCAGCACCTCCACCGAATGTTTGCCGGAAACAACGATAAAAGGAGCTTTGGCATTTTTTACTATTTCGAGATAGGCTTCCCCGTTAATTTCCACTTTGCGGGAAGTTCCCGTAAATGCAGCGGGGAAGCGGATAGACGAAGCAGCATTGAGCCATACATGTGATCCGTCGGGCAGTATCACTTCGTATTCACCGCCGTTGGGAGTGGCAATGGTATTGTAGGTAATTTCCGTTGCGGTAACTGCAGAAGCGTCATATACCAGCTGACCATTAGCGGATTTTTTTATCACCGTTTTACCCTGGTTGGCGATAACGCCGTTTTGCGCATCATCCAGTACAATGGTATTCCCATTTCCCAGTTGCAGGGTGGCTTTGCGACTGCCGGGAGCCACATCTGTGGTATGCACTGCCATCAGTGGCTGCTTCTTTTCCTTTACCAGCCGCAGCGCCCAGGCGCCGGCAATAGCCAGTACCAGCACAGCTGCCGCCCAACGCCAGGTTCTCCATTTACTCATATATATATTTTCCGGTCCGGGTTTAATACCGGTGGCCAGGTATACTCTTTCAATAGATGCCTGCAGGCTTTCCTGATCCGCCTCGCTGCGCGTGATGGCTTCCAGTTGTTCACTGGAAAGCTCCCGGTATAATTGCCGGTTTTGTTCACTGGCAGCCAGCCAGGTGTTCAGCGTTTCCTGTGCTGTTTCATCCAGCTCACCCGATCGTTGCCGGTAAATGAGTTGCGCTATCCGCAATAGCTGTTGTACATCTTTTTCTTCCATAGAAAATAATAGTATGCAGCCATGACCCCTGTGACCACACATTACAGGGTCACGGACTGCATTGCTTAACGAAAAAAATTATTGCCGTTATATAGTGGATACACTGCCCGGATCATTTCGGGTGAGTGGAGGAGAAAAAATTTTTTCAGGGGAGATGTTTTCCGGGGGACTATTCCTTGTGAAGCGCCGCCAGTACTATTAAAGCAAAAGGCAGGATATCTTTTCCATGGAGTTTTCCCTTCACCAGTTCCAGTGCGCGGAACTTCTGGGATTTCACCGTGTTAACAGACACTTTTAATTCTTCCGCAATTTTGCGGTTGGGTAATCCTTCCAGGAAGCCGAGCTGGAATACCCGTTTCATTTTTTCAGGTAAACTGTTCACTGCTCTTAATATTTCCGCCTTCACTTCCGCGCGGATAATTTCGTTGGCGATAAAATCCGCTTCACCGGCCATACTGGCGGCATAAGCATGATGACGGTATTGCAGGTTTTTCTCTTTTCTCAGCTCATTGATACAGGCGTTTTTTGCTGCGATGAACAGGAATGCCTTTATAGACTGAAAAGAGCCTACTTTTTCGTGATCGTTCCATAACTTGATAAATGTTTCCTCCGCTACATCTTCCGCCACGGCATGGTTCACCACGATCCTCCTGGCGAAATTGGTGATCACCGCAAAATACCGGTTCATTATATAACGGAATGCTGTTTCATCGCCCTGTTGCAGACGGATCGCATAATATTCTTCGTTGATGATTTCAGTTGTTTTCATTAAATGACCTCACTTCTTTAAAAACCACCTGGTGGAGAACGGGAATACAGTGAGGTCAAATTATAATATCATCTGCTAAAAAAATTCAACGTGATTAGCAAATTTTGATACTATATTGGCATCGGCCATTTTATGGCTGAGAGCGGAAAATCAGCTGTAGTAAACCAGCCACAAATCGTTTCAGGGTTTCATCTTATCAAGGATCTCCTGCCATATCAGCCGTGCAATCTGCTCCTGCTCAACCGTGCGCAGCCGCTCCTTTACGGTCACCTCTCCGTCTTCATTAAATTGCAGGCTGGCTGGCATAAAGTCAAGTGTTTCGCTCTGCTCTGCATCTGTGGATACGCGGTAGGTGGTTTTTTCATTTTCATAATCCACATCGATGTGAAAACGGTAAGGCTTGTTGTCGATATAAACGGTAATGTCTGTAGTTTCCATATGCGTCAATTTATGGTTCATTGATCACAAAAGATACACCAGCTTAGCAAGCCGGTATGTGCCCGGTTAGGAAATCCGGGAATAATGTTATTTATTTACAGCCCCGCTGCCACAGTGAAGGCAGGCGGCATTTACCTGTAATTGTAATTAATGAACGTGAACAAATTGAACCCGGACCTGCTAAAGACCAAACAACATTTTGAAATATTAGACGGATTAAGAGGCATAGCCGCCCTTACAGTAGTTGTTTTTCATTTTATGGAAATAGTGTATACCGACTACAGTAAAAACTTTGTGGGGCATGGCTTCCTGGCGGTAGACTTCTTTTTCTGCCTCTCGGGGTTCGTGATAGGATACGCCTATGATAACCGTATCGGGAAAATGGGTGTAATGGAATTTTTTAAGTCGAGGCTCATCAGGTTACATCCCCTGGTGATTTCGGGGTCTGTACTGGGCCTGCTAGCACTGCTCTTCGATCCATTCGGCGGGCAGCCTGAATTATACGGAACCGGTAAAATATTGTTGCTGTTCCTGGCCTCTGTGCTGCTCATTCCCTGGCCCGTAATGGCCGACAGGGCGTTTAACCAGTTTGGGCTGAATGCGCCCGCCTGGTCACTGTTCTGGGAATATGTGGCCAATATTGTGTATGCTTTTATTCTCTGCAGGATCAGCCGGCGCTACCTGGTAATACTTGCCCTGCTGGCAGCTGCGGCTCTTTCCATAGTGGCGTATAAGGCCGGCAACCTGATGGGGGGCTGGGGAAAAGGTAATTTCTGGGATGGCGGTGCGCGTATCTTCTATTCCTTTTTGGCCGGCCTGCTGGTATTCCGCTTTAACGCGATCATTAAAAACCGTTTGGGGTTTGCGGGGTTGTCGGTGTTATTGGTACTGGCGCTTGTAATGCCCTATTTTCAATGGAACTGGCTGGCGGAACTGTTAATGGTATTATTTTATTTTCCCCTGTTGGTAGCACTCGGCGCCGGCGCCACCCTCTCCGGCGGATTTAAAAAGCTGTGTGTTTTTTCCGGTAAGATATCTTACCCGCTTTATATGACACATTATGCAGCCATGTGGATGTTCGGGAACTATTATGCCTCCCACAAGCCGGGAACAGCGCAGCTCGTGATAATTATCACCGGCGGTACCATTCTTTTAGTCGGCTTTTCTTACCTGGTAATGGTGGCCTATGATATACCGGTGCGGAAATATCTTACCGCCCGGAGGCGCAAATAGTGTTCACAAATTCCCGGATATCCGCGGCAAACAGCGCCGGCTGCTCCATGGCTGCAAAATGGCCGCCGGCCGGCATCTCTTTCCAGTAACGCACATTGTATCCCCGTTCAACATATTTCCGCGCGGGAAAGCTTTGCGGGTAAGGATAATGCGCTATGCCAACAGGTACGTTTATGAAATCATGTTCTCCAAAGTCCAGGGGTTCTTTCTGCACCTCCCTGTACAAACGCATGGAAGAGAGAATTGTTTGTGTGACCCAGTACAGGGTCACATTCGACAGCAGTTCATCTTTCTTAAACAGTTGTTCCAGCGGCATACCAGGGTTTGAAAAGCTCCGGAAAACCTGGAGGATCCATGCACATAACCCTACAGGGGAATCATTAAGTGCATAGGAAAGCGTGAGCGGCTTTGTAGCTTGCACCTGCGCATAAGCGCCTTCCGCCCGGAAGAAACGATACGTTTGCTGTTGCGCATCTGTTTCCTCTTTTGTGAGCTTTTCACCGGGTGGTACAAAAGGCTTATAATTAAAAGGAATATAATTCATATGCAGCCCCATCAGTTTTTCCGGGTATTGCATAGCCATCCGGGTGGAGATAATGGCGCCAAAATCGCCGCCCTGGGCAATAAATTTTGGGTAGCCCAGCAGGTCCATCAGCTTTACCCAAAGCTGCGCCATCAGCGATGTATTTACGCCTTCTTCCACCGGTTTACCGGAGAAGCCAAAACCCGGTAACGAAGGCACTACCACATCAAACGGCGTTGTGGCGTTCCCTGTTAACTCCGGTAACGCTTTCAGCATTTCCAGGAAAGAACCGGGCCATCCATGGGAAATAATAAGCGGAATGGCATTGGGGTGTTTACTTTTTATATGCAGGAAATGTATTTTATAACCGTCTATTGCTGTTATAAAATTGGGCCAGGCATTAATGGCTGTTTCTGTTTTCCGCCAGTCGAAACCTGCGATCCAGTAAGTAGCGAGTTCTTTCATGAAGGAAAGGCTCATTCCGTGTTCGCTACTTTCGGCTTCCGGCCACCTGGTAGCGAGGATGCAGGCTTTCAGATCGTCCAGTACCGGCTGGGCGATATTTACCTGGAATGGTTGTATCATTTGGAGGCGTTTTGTACCGGGGATGGTACAAAAAGAAAGCCGGGATGGGGAGGATGCATATGCTTATAAACCCTCTTTTTTACTTAAATTGCAGTATAATATAGGAAAACATGGATTACAGAGAACACATAGAATCAAATACGAATATAATGCTGGGTAAACCTGTTATTAAAGGTACTCGCATTACTGTAGCATTGGTTTTACAAAGACTATCAGAGGGAGCTACCGTTTCTGATCTTATAAATGCCTATCCGTCGCTAACTCCGCTGGCTATAAATGCAGTATTGGCTTACGCTTCAGATGTAATTGAGAATGAAAGTATTATAGCTGTTGCATGATATTAGCCGACGAAAATATACATACTTATATTGTCCAATCGCTACGTAATGCGGGTTTTGAAGTTATTTCAGTAACCGAATTAAGTAAAGGTATCAAAGATGAAAAGGTAATTGAATGGGCATTAGAAAATGACTATTTATTGCTCACGGAAGATAAAGACTTTGGTGAATGGGTATTTGCACACCATATAAAAAACCTTAGTGTACTTTTTCTGCGATATGCTTTTTATGAGTTCAAAGAAATTTCCCAATCATTAATTTATCTGCTCAAAAACCAGGATTTGGTAAAGCCGGTTTTTGTAACGCTTACTCCAAAGAAAATACGCATTAGGCAGCTATAAAATTTTGTAATTACTTTATCTGGAAATGCCAAGGAATCCTGATGACGTCCTAGTGTTCTGATTGGAGGACGCAAATTGCGTCCTCCAATTCCAACTCACAAAAAAACCTCCAGGTATCACACCTGAAGGCTCCTTGCATAAGTTATAAAACCCACTAATAACAACGCACCGCAAACAACGCTGCCGGCACATGCTCCGACGGATGCTCCAGTTCAATGACTAGTTCGTCCGTAATTACCGGCTGTTGCAACTGAATATGGTTTTGCGTCTGGTAATTATCCTTTTTCTCTGCTATAATATTTCCCGCGGCGTCTTTGATCCTGTAATGTCTTACACAGAAAGGCATTACTGCTTCGGGATGCGACATCAATACCGATTCCATCGGGTGGTCATAGTCGGTATCCATACAAAGGTAGATGCGGCTGATCTGCTGCGGGGCACTCCACTTCAGCGTGAGCTGTGGCTGCGGAGCGTTCCAGTCGGCCACCCAGGCATTAGGAGCATTGGTAGGCCGGTCCGTGCCGTTGCGTACATTTTCTGCTTTGAACAGGTTAACGCCCTGCGGATATTTCAGGTCGATATTATGTCCTTCCGGCCGGCGTTGCGGGCACCAGAACTCAAACGCTTCCATCCCGATATCTTCCGGGGGCGTTTGTTTGCCGTAATTGGATACAGCTTTGTTTACACTGTTGAATACAGATAGCATCCCGGTTACGCGCTTTTCCGTAAAGTGCAGTTCCACCGATGGGTTCTTTATAAAAGTGATAAATGCGTAAGCTGCATTTTCTATAGATGTGTTAAAACGAAGGTCCACACAATTCCTCCCCGGATGCAAGGGGATGGTTTGTTTTGCAAGGGTAACATCCGGTGTGTGGTTACCGGGCTTGCTGCTGATGCGCAGCTCCACTTCCAGTTCGGTATTGCCCGCTGCTTCTGCATGAAAAATAAAAGGCGCTACTTCCCCTTCCTGCAACGGCAGCATTTGCGCTACGGAGAGCGTTAATGGCTTCAAAAGCGGCTTCCCCGGAAATTCTTTGAACACCAGTTCGCTGGAAGCGGTGATCACGGCAGATTGTACCAGGTCCCTGCTATCTTTCAGCGTGAGCCCCGGAACATACTGCCCGGTATTCAGTAAACGCTGCTGCAACGCGGTGATGTGTCCCTGGTTAAAAATATCTGCAGGCAACATATCGTTCTCTTTACAAAGGGCGGCGGCTACGCCTACTGCCTGCGACACATAAGCAGCAGTAGCCATTACCCGTGTAGAGGCAAAAGCCACATGCGATGCGCTGATAATACGTCCGGCGAGGAAGAGGTTCGTGATGTTCCTGCTGTACAGACTGCGGTAAGGCACCTGGTAAATGCCTTTACTATGCCATTGATTGCAACCCGGCTTTTCACTGAAAACACCATCAGCAGGGTGCAGGTCCACCGACCAGCCGCCGAATGCCACGGCGTCTTCATGGGTACGCTGTTCAATGATATCCTGTTGTTTCATGATGTAATCCCCTTCAAAACGGCGGCTTTCCCTTTTACCGGGAATAGCGCCCACCCATTCCAGGGTAAGCGTTTCCGCTTCGGGGAAATTGCCCGAGTTCTTTATATAGTCCCATACACCGTAAATCACTTTCCACAGCTCCCATTTTATGTCTTCTGTATCGTGAACCGTATCAAGGCGGCCACCATATTCCACCCACCATAAGCGACAGCCAAAATCCTTTGCATTGAATGTTTTAAACCTCGGGATCTTAGTAATGTCTTTCAACGCAAACTCAGGAGCGGTAAAGCTTACCGGCTTACCGGTATCTTTACTGTAGAAATAAAGAGTATGCCCCAGCAATTCACCATATTCGGCAGACGGCGCAAATTTCTCCCCAAATTCTTCCCGGCTTTCAGCGCCCATACGGAAAGCGGCGCCCGACAGGAAGCCCACTACCCCATCGCCGGATGCATCACAGAAAAGCGGGGCGGATAAACGATATTCTTTCTGGTTCTGGCTGCAAAAGGCCTTCACGGCGCTGATGGTGGCGGCATCCTTTTTTTCTACTTCGTATACGGCCGTATTCAGCAACAACGTGATGTTGGGTTCTTTCTTTACTTTATCCAGCAACACCATGTCAAATATAACGGGGTTTCCTTCCGGGTTACGATAGGTGTTCTCTACCAGGATCTCATCTACCAAACCTCCTTCCCTCGCCCAGCGGTTGTTGTTGCCCATATGCGATGTGGCCCCCAGGATCCATAAACGAACCTCGCTGCTTGAGTTGCCTCCTAATACCGGTCTGTCCTGCACCAGCACTACTTTCAATCCCTGCCTCGCCGCTGTGATGGCGCAACACACGCCTGAAAGGCCACCACCTGTTATAACCAGGTCGGCGCTTATAGCGATGCCGGGGAAAGAGCGACTGTTTGTTTCTCCAGATTTTATCATGATTGTACGGTTATAATTTTTACTATTCTTTTATTGTTTTTGATACTACCACAAAACCACCGGGCTTTATCAACGATACCGTGAGCGGATTCCCTGTAACGGGTACGGCTACTTCCTGGCTTTCACCAGGCTTTAGCGTTCGCAGCTCCACAGTGCTGCTACCGCACCTCAACTGGTAATTACGCATTACATAAGAAGGAAAATCAACACGGGCGGTGATCTTTACAATAGCTTTATCGTTATTTATTTTTACGGGTTCAATAACAGCGGGTGCAAATTCTTCCTGCCACACCGGGTACACCGGGCGCAGGCTCCTGTCTGGCGCCACCAGCCCCCATGCGCGGTAACCATTAGCATCTGTTCCGGGGAAACGGCTCATGTAATCATTAAAGGTCCATACCGAAGCGCCAATGAGATAGCTGCATTGCCGGAATACCTGCATGGCCTTCCTGAAATAAGTGATACGGTCTTCCTCTTTCCCGTTTTGCGGTAAACGCATACCAAATTCGCTGATGTAAACGGGTTTATCAGGATACACTTCATGAATATGCTGTAAATGCGCCAGCTGCTCATTACCATAGATGTTGGTGCTGATAAAATCCACGTAATTGGAGGCTTCGTCTTCCGGTTTCTTCACGTAATCCCGCCAAACATTGAAGCTGGCAAAGGTAACAAGCCGCGTAGCATCGAGTGATTTTACAAACGCCTTCATATCTTTCACCCAGGCAATACCTTCCGGGGTTTGCGACTGGAACTCGTTACCAAGACTGTAAGCAATAATGCTGGGATGGTTCCAGTCGCGCTCCACCATCTCTTTTAATTGCGACTGGTACTTTGCTCTCATCTTCGGATCGGCCATCTGCCGCGGCGTCATTTGCCAGTTCCCGGCTTCGGTGATGATGAGCAGGCCGTGTTGATCGGCCCAGTTGAGCATATCTTCAGAAACAGGATAATGACTGATCCTGGAAAGTTCCATGCTACCGCTTTTTATCAGCTGCAGATCTTTCTCCAGTACTTCTTCCGGATCAAGGGAACCGTACCCGGGATAATCCAATGGCCGGTTACAGCCGCCCATACGCACCTGTTCACCATTCAGCAGCAGTTGTGTGCCTTTAATTTCCAGCCGGCGGATACCAAAAGTTTTCCGCATGGTATCTGCACCGGCCACCACTTCTGCTTCGTAAAGATGGGGCGCGTCCTGGTCCCATAACTTTGCAGCCGGCAACGTACCTTCCAACACCACCTGTGAGGCATTGGCGGATATTTGTTTGAAACGGATATTACTCCTGCTGCCAGCCTGAAAAATGCTCACCTGCACCTGTGGCGACTGGTAATTTTTTAAAGCCGCAATCACCTGTATACGGGCATTGCCTTTTTTCAGATCCGGTTCAGCCACTACTTTCACGTTCTGTATAAAAGCATCAGGGCGTGTAACAAGATGCACCGGTCTTGTAATGCCACCGTAATTCATCCACGCATATAACTGTGAAGTATTTTGTCCCTCTTTGGTATCACTGGCTTTTGCGCCGGGGATAGTGGTAGTGTCCCAGGCATTACTAACAGAAATGGTGAGGATGTTTTTATCTTTTAACAGGTTAGTTACTTCTATTTCAAAAGGTGTATACCCGCCTTCATGCTCACCCACCGGTTCCCCATTCAGCCAAACATGTGTTTTATAAAAAACGGCGTCGAACTGCAGGAAGGTACGCCGCCCTTTCTGCACCGCCGGCGCGTTGAACTGTTTAAAATACCAGGCCGTTCCCGTATAAAAAAAGTAGCGCTTATCCACTGAAAAACTATGCGGCACCTGCACTTTATCAAAGCGTGCCGAAATAAAATCTTCAGCAAACCATTTGGCCTGTTCACCGGTATTCAGCGGATCTAACGCAAACGACCACACGCCGTTCAGCGATACCCTTGTATTTCCCTGCGACAAAGCAAGGAAAGGACATATCAATAACAGGAAGAGTATCTTTTTCATTTTCATTCTTCAGTATTATTTTCAAACACCACTTTACCGGTATTAGTATTATTTACTTTCAGCAACTGCCCTACCGCAGAGAAACGGTTGTTTGTAATTTTCAACAGCTTGATCCCGCTTGCATTGATGCCTGTAGCCGCATTGGAAAACGAACAATGATCAAACTGAATGGTCCCAATTCCCATTGCATCCGTACCGCTGTTACCAATAGCTACCAATCCTGTTTTACCAATACGGGCTTCCCAACCACTCGCGTTAAAGCTGCATTCCCGTATAGTCACCTCCTGCGGAAAAGTGGCCTCGTTATGCGTAATGATCTCTGTACCTAACACCAGCGCAGGATACATGATATGATCATAGGTAACCTGCTGCAGGGAGGCTTTCGTACACTTGATCACACCCGCACAACCGGCAATATTCCTAAAGGCGCTATGTGTAAGCCGGTATTCATCAATATCCCAGTTATACACCGTAATGAGCGTACCTGCCTGCACAAAATCCGGCAGGGAATCCTGCATAGTAATTATGCCATAAATCCCGCCATCACCGGCGGGTTCCGGCTGCCAGGCTACCGGCATTTTATTCACCACCTGGTTGCCATTCCAAAAACCGATGCTATCGTTTAAAAAATTGGTCCAACCGGTGTATCTTTTCCATACCCTCATCTTATTAAAAGCCAACCGCTCCTTTACCTGGAAAAATGAACTGTGCACATTTTGCCCGTCCCAGCGCACGCCTTCCACGTACATACTGTCTATAGCCACAATACCGTTACAACTGTTGATCTTCCAGGCATCGCGCGGTCCCACTGCCAGCTGCGAGCCGATGGCCCTGAATACAATTTGTTGTGCAGTAATATTGTTGCAGGCATACGTATGCATACCAAACCCCGCCAGGTTCGTCATCGTTATATTACGCAGGGATAGGTCATTGCAGCTGTTCAATGCTACCTGGAACATGGTTTGACCACCGAAATGCCATGATATTAGCTCTCCCACCGCCACACGGGAAGCGAAGCGGGCGTTGTTCATACGCATATAATTTTTGGAGTGCTGTGTTTCCAGTTGCCAGTACAGCTGTTGTGCAGCCACATCATCTACAAACGTAAGACTGGGCGCCTGCTTCAACATACGCGTAGCGCTGTCCCATATATTGGCGGTATAACAACCCATCCCGTTTACAGCAGGTAACCCGTTGAATACCTCCACTACAACATGTGTCGAATCCTTTTCCACTACCTTGCCGGCGGTGGCATATTGGGGGTTATTATCGAACCCGATATTCTCCAGTACCAGGCTATTGCAACGGTCAAAACGCATATGCGGCGGCAGGATGGTATTGTTCTGTTGCGGGTTGCTTTTTACCAGCCAGGTAGCCGGTGTGTGATCTGCATTTACAGCGCCCTGCAAATGCAGTCCTGCGTAATTGTTCAGCCCTATATAGGCATTCAATGCAGTGGCGCTTACCTGTAGCAGGTCATAGCGGCCACTATCGAAAACCACGGTGCGGATATTATTTGCTTTGGCATAGTTCAATGCGTCCTGGATGCCTTTGGCATCATCCTGCGCGTCGCCAGGAATGGCATTAAAATCTTTTACGTGTATGGTTTGCGCAGGCGCGGGAGCACAGGCAGCCAGCAGTATGGCGGCTGTTATTATGAAAAATTTATGTGCCCGTGCGTAGTACATAACACTTGTTATTTTTTATCCCCCAATACTATTATTTTACTTTCTTCTTTTTTTCCTTCTATACCTGTTACGGTTAAACGAAATTCCACCGGTTGCTGCAACGGTACCGGAACTGTAAACTCAAAAGGATAATTACTGTCCGTTATCACTTCCTCTTTCCCCGTATTGGTTTTATAATGAAGGATAGCGTTTTTAAATTTTGTATCATCATCTTCCAGGTATATATACAACCGCCTGCCGTAACTGCCGAACTTAAACAACATAGCATGGGCGTTGCCTGTTTTCAGTTTTACATAGTCTGCACTGTGATCAGTGGCGCCGGCAAGCACCTGTTGCTGAAACCCTGCCCCGGTGTATGTTACAGCATCAAGTGCAACAGCCGCTATACCATTGGCAGGAACTGTAATGGTAAATGCGCTGTCTTTGATCTGTTGCGCTGCACTCCCGGTGAAGGAAGTTAGCCGGCATCCGGCAGGCAGTTTCACGCACGCGGCGTTTACTGTAACTGTTGCAGTAACCGGTTGCGCCGATTGATTCGTGAAAGCCAGCAGCAGTTTATTATCTTTTCTTGCAGCGATATAGTTCAGTTCCACATTGCTGATACGCAGTAATCTTGCAGGCATCCATAGCTGCACGTCCTTTTCCCCGTAAAAACTGCCTTTCTGCATACCATACATATTGCTTTGCAGATAGGCATATCCTTCTATATAAGCAGCAGGGAAAGTAATTTTTCCTTTACTACGTATATAGGTGTCCGTTACCAGGTAATCGAGCAGCATGGAGGCCATAGGCAGGATATGATTATAATGGAAAGAGTTTACGCTCTGGTCTTTATGCTGATGCAGCGGAAAATCTGTTTTCTCATAAGCGGTGGTGCGGGCTGTATTGATATGATACCCGGGGAAATTCCTGTATCGCCCTATCACCGCGGCTTTGGCTACATTAATAAGAAAGCTGTCTTTTGCATAATAGCCCACCCGCATCATCCACGGGGCGTAGTTAGCCATAAAAATAGCGCGGTGGCCGGTAGCGGTGCCTGATGATTCAGGAGTAAGACCAGTTTCAGAAAGCCGCCATGCGGGCGCCTGTTCTTCCGGGTAATACATCTGCCGGTGCCCTTTTGATTGCAGGTACCAGTACATAGGTGCTTTGCCACCTTTATTCACCGTAATGAAACTGTCGGGCGGGGCCGGGCACATCCAGGTGAACATGGTATAATTCCGCGCCCCCTGTACAGCGGCGTTGAGAAATGCTTTATCATGCGTAAGCTCATACAATTGCAGCAACTCAATCCACCTGTTGGTATATGTAGGCCAGAAAAAGAAGCTCCCGGAAAACGGGTCATCAAAAGCGCTTTGAGGCCGGGATACCCGCTGTTCCAGGTATTGCTTTGCTTTAGTTACTGCGGCATCGAGGTAAGTTTTATCACCGGTAGCGCGGTACAGGTGCATGGCATTGATCCAGTTATTTCCTTTTTCCTTAACATCGAGGTTACGGATACGATCGTTGTTATATTCCCGCTGCATCATTTGCAGGTAAAAATCATTGGCGCTGCCCGACAGCTCATAAAGGGCCGCCAGCTCCGACAACGGCGCTACCGGGCCTTTTAGTTTACGGGAAGGGCTTTGGATCTTCTGGGTGCTATCAAGACTAAAAAGGAACTTTTCCCTCGACAACATAAATTCCATTAAAGGATAGGCCCGTTTTTCGAACATGGCCGTATCATCCTTTACCAGTGCCAGTTCCAGCGGGTTCAGGCTCGACACGTTTTTCACTGCACCAGGTACATCCGTGGAATAGGCGCATCCTTTGAGACTGTCGATGAACCAGGCGTAGTCCGACATGGCGTAATCCACCATATTATCCAGCGTACTGTTAAGGGAAGAGATATCGTTATGCCGGTAATCGTGGAAACCAAATACTTTTTTGGCGATCTGTTCATAAGTGTTGTTCACCGCCAATGGTTCCGCCACCAGTTGTACACCAAAGCTGAAAGTATTACCGGCGTTCATTTTCGAGCCGTAACCTCCCGGTATAGGCGCATACACCTGCGGCTGCAGTTGTTGCTGCGGGTTGAGCAATGCAACGCCAAAGCGGCTGTTAGCCAGCACCGGCAATGGCTGAAAGGGAAGATATTCCGGCTCCGCCAGCACGCCTATGGTAGCAGCGCTGTCATATACCATGGTGGTGGGTAACGTAGCCATAAATGCCGGTGTGAGATAAGCCGCATCCGGTATACGTTTTTCCTGCCAGATAAGTGGCTGCCAGATAGCGGCTGCTTTATCCTTTGTGCAAACCGGCGCACCGGTATACCCTATGCTGTAATAACCATCCTGCAAGGGTATGAAGCTATACCGCAATACCGGATAGGGTTTGGCGGAAAGAATAACGTATGCTGATAACCTGAATTTTTGGGAAGATGGGAAACGGAAGAACACCGTGTCTTTCTTTTGCTCCATTCCTGATGCGATGATGGCTGTTATTTCCCCTGCATTAAAAATATCAGCGGTCCTCAACTCTTTTTTGCTGCGCAGTATCCGGTCGTCGAAGCCATCACCTGCCACGGATGCATTTACTTTCTTTTGCCTGAATCCTGCTTTAGCGGTGTCGGTTACTTTCCAGGTGAGTACATTATATTCCACGTGCTTAATGCCTGCCGGCTTTAATGCCATGCCCGGGTCTGCAATGTTGTACAATACAGTG
>JBCNPS010000400.1:0-7080 GCA_039593235.1 Chitinophaga sp.
CGGCGGCTACCGGTGTTTTATTATCCCCATTTCCATATCTGCGCTTTCTTCCCGGTTCAGCTATCGGTGTTTTACTCCCTGTGGGCGCTTCCTCCCGGATCCGGCAACCAATGTTTTATTCCCCTCATTTCCCTACCTGCACTTCCTTTCTGTTTCAGCTACCAGCGCTTTATTTAGACATTATTACCCTCCTTTTGGAGATTCGTACCATTCATATAAACACCACTATTGTAGATTCGCCTGTTGCTTTTTGTTTTTAGCACCATCTTATGATCCACAGTTCTGACGTTATGAATAATTGTCTATTTAACACTAAATAATTACTTATGAAATCTGAATATCCCCCGGGTTACCACGTCCCGGCAATCATTTTCAGCTCCATCAATTAAAGTGTAGCATCCGACCGTAGCTGCAGAGGTCCGGCCTTTTATTGCATCTCATTGTTCCCGCCGGGTATTCCGGTATGATAGCCTGAAATGGCTGTCATAACTCTTCATTGCCCTAACACTAAATATTTTTTATTCCATGTTAAAAATGATTCTTTCGCGAAAGTCATGCAAATGGCTTGTTATGACAGCAGTAATGCTGTCGGTTACGCTTACCTCTTCTTCACTACTGGCCCAGGATACACGGGTGGTGCAGGGCGTGGTACAGGATGAAAAAAAGACGCCCATACCCGGTACCACGGTAGTGGTAAAAGAAACGCAGGTCAGTACCAGCACCGGGAATGATGGCCGGTTTTTTATCCGTGTTCCCGCCGGTAAACACGTACTTGTTTTCACTTACATAGGAAAAGTACCCCAGGAAGTGAACATCCGCGACCAATCGAATATTTCAGTTACGTTGAAAGACAATGTGGTTGGTTTGGAAGATGTAGTGATAGTGGGGTATGGCCGCCAGAAAAGGGAAAGCGTGGTAGCCGCCGTTTCACAAACCAATGGTAAAACGCTGGAACGGGCCGGGGGCGTATCCAATATCGGCGCCGCATTAACCGGGAATGTACCGGGTCTTATTACGGCCCAAAGCACCGGGTTGCCCGGTGAAGAAGATCCCCAGCTGATCATCCGCGGTCTTAGTACATGGAATAACAGCAGTCCTTTAATATTGGTAGATGGGGTAGAACGGCCAATGTCCAGCGTGGATATAGGCTCTGTAGAAACCGTTACGGTTTTGAAAGATGCTTCGGCAACAGCAGTATTTGGTTCGCGCGGTGCTAATGGCGTAATCCTCATTACCACTAAAAGGGGAAAACTGGGTAAAGCATCTATCCGGGCCACGGTGAATAATATTGTGAAAGCGCCTTCCAAATTGCCGGGAAAAGCGGATTCGTACGACGCATTGCGGACCGTTAATGAGGCCATAGAATATGAACTGGCGCTAAAGCCGGAAGGATGGAACAATTATTATCCGCAGGCCATTTTAAACAAATACCGCTTTCCGGCCAGCCTGGAGGAGGCGGAACGTTATCCGAATGTGGACTGGGCTAAAACCTTATTTAAGGATTACGCCATGTCACAAAATGCCAACCTGAATATCAGTGGCGGTACCCGTTTCGTAAAATATTTCACCAGCGCGGATTTCCTGCATGAGGGTGATCTTTTCAGGATATATGATAACAGCCGTGGTTACAAACCAGGTTTTGGCTTTACAAGATTAAATGCCCGCTCTAACCTCGACTTTCAATTAACGCCCTCTACACTCTTTAAGGTAAACCTTTCGGGATCCTATGGCGTACGGAAAAGCCCCTGGGGATTTTCGGGTAACCAATACGGCTCCTGGATCGACGCTTATACCACAGCGCCGGATGTATTCCTGCCGGTATACGCAGATGGTTCCTGGGGTTACTATGCGCCCAATGAAGGCCGCGCGGAAAACTCGGCCAGGAGCCTGGCTGTGGGCGGTATTCAATACCAAACAACCACGCGTATCACTACCGACTTTTCGGTAGAACAGAACCTGGACATGCTCGTTGACGGATTGAAATTCAGTGGCACCATTTCAATGGACAATACTTTCATTGAAAGCGACAGGGGAGTGAACGACCTTTACCATGATGTACAACGCAAATGGATAGACCCCGCTACGGGAAATGTATTTTACAAGAGCGCTTTTGATGGGGTCACCAATTTCGATTTCCAGGAAGGCGTGAAGTGGGCGCCGGCCGCCGGCGCTGTTACGGATAATCAGCGCCGGTTGTTTTACCAGCTGCAACTGAATTATGCAAAAACTATCGCAGAAAAGCACCAGGTAACAGCCATGGGACTCATGAACCGCAACATTACCGCCAGCGGCAGTATGA
This sequence comes from Chitinophaga sp., assembly GCA_039593235.1. Taxonomy (GTDB): domain Bacteria; phylum Bacteroidota; class Bacteroidia; order Chitinophagales; family Chitinophagaceae; genus Chitinophaga. Next base: position 2,300 of record JBCNPS010000400.1, read on the forward strand.
TACCGTCGTACCGGGAAGATTGGGTATTCCGTGCTACTTATACTTTCAAGAATAAATATACCATTGAATACAATGGCGCCTATAACGGTTCGGAAAAATTTGCGCCTGATTACCGGTTTGCTTTCTTCTCTTCCGGCGGTGTGAACTGGATTGCATCCAATGAACGCTTCATGGAAAATATAAAATTCCTGGACCTGTTGAAGTTCCGCGCTTCTTACGGGCAAACGGGTTTTGACAATGTGGCCGGCCGCTTTCTGTACCTCACAGAGTGGGGATATGGCGGGCAGGCGCGGTTAGGCACCACTGGTGAAGCCGCAGAGCAAAGTCCGTTCAATTGGTATCGTGAAGCCACTGTGGGAAACCCCAATGTACAGTGGGAACAGGCGGAGAAAATTAATGCGGGCGCCGATTTTGAATTATTTAAAGGGTTCATAAAAGGTAAGGTGGATTTTTTTGAAGATAAGCGCTCCAAAATATTGCTTGCCAACAGGGCTTCTGTTCCTTCCTACTACGGCACCACGCCCCCGGTGGCTAATCTTGGCAGGGTAACATCGCGCGGGTATGAACTGGAGCTGCATTTCAGCTACCCGGTCTCCAAAAAACTCCGGCTCTGGTCTGATCTGAACATGACCCACACGAAGAATAAGATCATTGAAGCAGACAACCCTCAATTGTTGCCGGCCTACCAGAAGTCGGAAGGGATGCAGATAGGCCAGGCGTATTCTTATGTAAGCCAGGGCTACTACAATACATGGGACGAGCTTTATGGCAGCACCATTCACAATACCAACGACAACCAGAAACTACCGGGCAACTATTATATCGTTGATTATAACGGCGACGGCGTGATCGATGCAAGGGATAACATTCCCTATGGCCACAGCGGATGGCCTACCAATACTTACAATGCCACGTTTGGGATAGACTGGAAAGGGCTGAGTGCTTTTGTGCAATTCTATGGGGTAAATAACGTAACGCGACAGGTGGTATTCAACAGTCTCGGTTCCCAGGGACACACCGTTTATGATGAAGGTAGTTACTGGTCGAAGAACAATACCAATGCCGATGTACCCATGCCCCGGTGGTTATCCACCCCTGCAGGCTATTACCGGGGTACGCAATATATGTACGATGGTTCCTATCTGCGGTTAAAGAACGCTGAAATTGCTTACACACTTGACAAAGGATTTGTAAAGCGGGCGGGTCTTGAATCGCTGAGAGTATATCTCAACGGTAATAACCTGGCCGCCTGGAGCAAAATGCCGGACGACCGTGAATCAAATTTTGCAGGTACCGGCTGGGCATCGCAGGGTGCTTATCCTACTGTGAAGCGTTACAACCTCGGCGCCAATTTTACTTTCTAAACAGGTATTTTATGAACAAATATACAAAGCTATTACTTGCTACTGCGGGTGTGATGATGACCCTGGGCCTGGCATCCTGCAAGAAGTTCCTGGATAAGGAACCACAATCTATCGTATCTGCCGACAATGCATTCCGGAATTTTATCAGCTTCCAGGGATTTACGGAAGAGCTCTATCATTGCATACCGGATTTTACCAATGCCTACTGGACTAATTCCTGGAACTGGGGAGAAGATGAGATCCAGTCCACCGCCCGTGATTTTCATTTTGTAATAAAGATAGACAATGGTGATTTCTGGGGCTGGCAGTCGGAGTTTGATGGCTGGCAGGCCGGTTGGATGGACAGGAACAATACCAGTACCAACGACGACCGTTTTGCAAAATCGATGTGGAAACTGGGATGGTATGGTATCCGCAAAGCCAATATGGGCCTGGAAAATATTGATAAGCTAACCGACGCCACCCAGGAAGAGAAAGACCTGATCAAAGGGCAGCTGCTGTTTTTCAGGGGATGGTTCCACTTTATGTTCATCCAGTATTTTGGTGGGTTACCCTACATTGATAAAGTACTTCCCGGCGATCAGAAACTCACCTTGCCCCGTCTTAAATACAATGAATGTGCAGATAAAGCGGCGGCTGATTTCAGGGAAGCGGCTAACCTGTTGCCCGTGAACTGGGATAATACCACAGCGGGTAAAAGAACGCTGGGTAAAAACCAGTTGCGCATCAATAAAATCATGGCATTGGGCTACCTGGGCAAAAACTATTTGTGGGCTGGCAGCCCGTTGATGAATTATGTATCCACCGGCAACAAAATCTACAACCAGGAGTATTGCAAAAAAGCGGCAGAAGCGTTGGGGGAGTTGCTGCAATTATGTGAATCCGGGGATGCGCCTTACAGGCTGGTGGAATTTTCAAAGTACTACACCAACTTTTATAGTACCGGCCAGAACTGGTTAATGCCAGGCAGTACGGAAGCTATTTTCCGCAGTCCCTATTATGGCGCGCACGGATCTACCTATGGAACCGCCAAGCAATATGGCCCGGCTTCGCTGACAGAAGAAGCCATCACATTTGTGCCTACCGCTAATTATGTAGATTATTATGGCATGGCAAATGGCCTGCCTATCAAGGATATTACGCAGGCGGACCCGGAATCAGGATATGACCCGGCTTACCCCTGGAGGGGCAGGGATCCGCGTTTCTACAACGATATCGTTTTTGATGGGGTGAAATGTATACAGGGCGCCACCACCGATGAAAGAAACCGTTATGCCAACCTGTATACCGGGGGAACTTATCGCGACATCAGCAGCGGTAGCCGCTCCGGTTATCTTCTCTATAAATTTATTCCGATAACCGCTAACAGGTTTGATAATGGCTGGACCTATGATAAGGCGCTGAATATCCATCTCCCTTACATGCGCCTGGCGGATGTATACCTGATGTATGCAGAGGCTGCCGCCCAGGGTTATGGCGTTGCCACCGGTAAATCCGGCAACTATACCAAAACGGCCCTGGATGCCATTAACGCGATCCGCGACCGGGCCGGCGCAGGGCATGTGGCTGCCCGCTTCACTGCTTCCCTGGATGGTTTCATGAGCGAAGTACGGCGCGAAAGAGCCGTGGAGCTTTCCTTTGAAGGTCATCGTTTCAATGATCTGAGAAGATGGATGTTGCTGATACAAAGCCCGTATACGTTGAAAAAATCCGTTGAGTTTGACCGGTCGCCATCTTTCAGTACTACAGATCCGAAGAACAACCGGGTACTCAATTTACGCGAAGCCGTTATCCTGGAGCGCAGGTATTCAGAAAAACACTACTGGCTGCCATTGAAAAATTCAGATGCTAATATGTACCTGGAATTTTCGCAGAACCCGGGTTGGTGACAACGCACAGGCTTTATAGGTATCGTTTACTGTAAATCTCAAAAATTCATGAACCAGATAAAAACATTAATAGCGGGTATAGCGCTGATGGGCCTGGCGCCGGTTTCACAGGCACAGGATACCACGGCAACTACTGCCGTTATCCCCGGTAATAATAAGGTACAGGTGGCATTCCGGAAGCTGGATAAAGAAGACCTGCCGGGAGATATTTCCGTGGTGGATGTGGCCTCGCAAATGAACCTGAACTATATGACCTACAGCCTTGAAAATATGGATGGCTGGATAAACGGGTTTAATGGAAACAGCATGTGGGGTATGGGCAGTTACCTGCTCATCATTGATGGAGTACCCCGGGAGGCAGGTAATGTATTGCCCACAGAAATAGAACAGATCTCTTTTCTTAAAGGAGTGAATGCCGTGGCGCTTTATGGCAGCCGGGCCGCAAAAGGAGTGGTTTATATTACCACCAAAAGAGGTAAACCAGGCAACCAGCGGATTAACATAAGGGCCAATGCAGGCGCCAATGTTCCTAAGGCATATCCTCACTACCTGGGATCGGCGGAGTATATGACGCTTTACAATGAAGCGCGCCGCAACGACGGGCTGGCTGAATTGTATAGTCCTGAAACCATTTACCAGTATGCCTCCGGTAAAAATCCATTCAGGTATCCCAATGTGGATTATTACTCCGGTGAGTATCTCAAAAACTCCTTTGGCCGCTATGATGTAACAGCGGAGATATCCGGCGGGAACGACAAGGCGCGTTATTACACCAATATTGGTTACCAGACCTCCGGATCGCTGCTCAACTTCGGCGAGGCGGTAAACAACGGCACGTCCGATCGTTTCAATTTGCGCGGCAACGTAGATGTTAATCTCAACCAGTATATTTCCTGTAATGTAGATGCTACTGCTATTTTTTATACCGGAAGAGGCGTAAATGCCAACTACTGGGAAAGCGCGGCTACCTTACGTCCGCACCGTTTTTCGCCGCTCATTCCGCTGGATATGATTGAAGCAACCGATGAAGCGTCTGACGTATTTGTGAAGAACAGCAATCATATTATTGATGGGAAATATTTGCTGGGCGGAACGCAACTTGATCAAACCAATCCGTTTGCGGCTATTTATGCCGGGGGAAACAACAAGTACATCAGCAGGCAGTTCCAGTTCAATACAGGCGTGAATGCAGACCTGCGGAATGTACTGAAAGGTCTTTCTTTCCGGTCTACCTTTGCGGTTGATTACAACACTTCTTATAACCTGGCCTTCAATAACGCCTACGCCGTGTATGCGCCTACCTGGAATAATTATTCGGGAGTGGACCTGATCAGTAGTCTTACCCAATACGGCCAGGACGCCACTTCCGGCGTACAGAATGTAAGCAACAGCTGGTACCGGCAAACCATTGCCGCTACCGGTCAGTTCAATTATGTAAATTCCATTAACAACAGGCATCATCTTTCTGCCGTGTTACTGGTGAATGGATTCCAGCAATCTGAATCAGCCGTGTATCATCGTACCAGTA
>JBCNPS010000401.1:0-7061 GCA_039593235.1 Chitinophaga sp.
CACGTAGCCATTGAAGCCACCGGTAACCCTTTACCGGATGAATCGCTGGAAAAGATGCGTAAATCCGATGCGGTGCTGTTTGGCGCCGTAGGCCATCCCAAATATGATAACGATCCGTCCGCCAAAGTAAGACCCGAACAAGGCCTGCTGAAAATGCGCAAGGAACTGGGATTATACGCCAACCTCCGCCCTATCAAATTATTTGACGAACTGCTGGGCGCTTCCAGCATCAAACCCGAAATATTGAAAGGCGCCGATATCCTGTTCTTCCGGGAACTGACCGGCGATATTTATTTCGGTGAAAAAGGCCGGAAAAACGATGGCGATACCGCTTACGACATTGCTGAATACAGCCGCTACGAAGTAGAGCGTATTGCACGCAAAGCTTTTGAAGCCGCCCGCACCCGCAGGAAAAAACTCTGCTCTGTAGATAAAGCCAATGTTATTGAAACCTCCCGCCTGTGGCGCGAAGTAGTACAGAAGGTAGCAGCAGATTATCCAGATGTGGAAGTGGAACACCAGTTTGTAGACGCTACCGCCATGCTGCTGATCAAGGATCCGCGCCGTTTCGATGTAGTGGTGACCGCCAACCTGTTTGGCGATATCCTCACGGATGAAGCGTCACAGATAGCCGGCTCCATGGGTATGCTGGCCTCCGCCTCTGTAGGCGACGGCACCGGGGTATATGAGCCTATCCACGGTTCTGCACACGATATTACCGGTAAAGGCGTAGCCAACCCGCTGGCCTCCATCCTGTCCGCCGCCCTGCTGCTGGACATCTCCTTTGGCATGAAAGCCGAGTCCGAAGCTGTGATCAGCGCCGTTGACGGCGTACTGAAAGCCGGCTTCCGCACCAGGGACATCGCCGACAAAGAAACCGCGGCTGATAAGATACTGGGAACTGATGCTATGGGAGAAGAAGTGCTGAAATTACTCTAGGCAATACTGACAACATATACACAAATGCCTCCCCCGGGGAGGCTTTGTTATTTTATATCCCTGCGTCCCGCCAGTTATACTTACTGTTCATCTCTACAAAAAACATGGATAAAACAAGGATAAGCCATACCTTATAGATAAGGCTTATGTAAGATTTACCTAAATCTTATATATAGCTTATATATGGCTTATCTCTGAAACCAACGCCCAGTAAGCCCCCTGGCAGCATGACGGAATCTCCCCTATAAATGTCTGGATTGCACCACAAAGGTATCAGCTTTGCGGGGTATGTTTGTATCACACTTAAAAACATACCAATATGAGAAAAATAGTTTCCTTCATGCACGTATCCCTGGATGGTTTTGTAGCCGGACCTGCCGGGGAAATGAACTGGATCAGTGTGAATGATGAAATATTCGATTTTGCGGCACAACGCACCAACGAGGCAGACACCGCTTTATACGGAAGGGTTACCTATGAAATGATGGACAACTACTGGCCTACCGCCGCCGATAAGCCCAATGCCTCCAAACACGACATTGAGCATTCCACCTGGTATAAGCAGGTAGACAAAGTGGTATTGTCCAATACACTAAAAGGATTACAAAAAGATAAAACCACGGTGATCAGTGATGATTTCCCGGGAAAGATAAACGCACTAAAACAACTGCCCGGCAAGGAAATTATCATGTTCGGCAGTCCGGGCGCTACCCAATCGCTGATGCAGCACCAGCTGGTAGATGAGTTCTGGCTGTTTGTGAATCCTATATTAATAGGCGAAGGTATGCCGCTGTTCAAAGGTATCCGGGAACATGTTCACCTGAAGCTGGTGGCTTCTACTGCATTCCCGTCCAGCGGTGTGGTGTGTTTGCATTATGAAAAGAAATAATCAAAACGGCTGATAGTAATTATCAGCCGTTTGTATTATTTTCTTACCTGAGACCGAGCTTATCCAGCACATGGTTCACCACCCTGTCGCAGCGGATAAGATGGAACGGAAACACCAGGTCGTTTTTATAATAATCAGCGATCTTTCCGCGCAGCATCAGCCGGGCCCTGATGTACCTTACCTTTACATTTACTGCGGAAATATTCAAAGCAGCGGCTGTAGCGGCCACATTCAGTCCTTCTATTTCCCTCATTACAAACACCAGCCGGTATTTTTCCGGCACCTGCAACAGGGCCAGCTCCAATGCCCTTCCCAGTTCCTTATTGATCACTTTGGATGCAGGCGACTCTTTTATGCCTGTGGTATTCGACGGGTGATGGTCGTCCAGCAGGGATATATCTTCACTTGCCAGCCTGTTCCTTTTCTTCAGCAGCTGGCTGCACTCGTTGATCAGTATCCTCGTAAGCCAGGTGCCAAAGGACGATTCCTGTCTGAACTTATCAAGATTCATATAGGCATTGATATAGGTGGTCTGCATCGCGTCTTCCGCATCCATATCATTGTCCAGCATGGTCATTCCGATCCTGAACAGGCGGGCGTTGTGACGGCGCATCAGCTGTTCATACAGTTTGGGTTCCCCGGCAAGTACTTTATTGATCAGATCATTGTCGATTTCGGTGTCTGTTTGTTGCAGTGTAGTCATTATTATTTCATTAGGATGGTTATTCTGACAGGAAGTTACAAAAACTTCTATGTTTTTGTAACCATCCGGAATTTTTATACTCTAATAAGTAAAAGGGGCTGTCAACTCCCCTCATTATTTAAACTAACCCAATTTTGTGAAGTATGGCAATGCAATCAAACAATGTTTTTCGTCTTCCCGGCATAAAAATGCCTGAGCTAACCCATCAGAAGATCCAGGAGCTGAAAACAACTGCCAAAGGAAAGCTTATTACCGGTACCGCTATCGGGGCATTCCCGGCGCTGGTGAAATCAATGGAAACTGCGTTGCAGGACCAGCTGGCGCAATATGATCACATCAAACAACACGAGCGGGACAATGCCCAGCGGAAAATGCTGGTACTGGAAATGCTGGACGATCACCTGTACCTTGAATTTGCCTATCATATCATGTTCATTAAATGGCGGGAACAACAGATCAGTAAGGCTTCCTGATACCGGCCGCCCGGCAGATGCTGCTTATTTCATTAAAACTATACATTTGCAAACAAACAAATGGTATGGAGAATTACAGCATCGTCATTTTTATACTGGCTATCATGATCATCCTGTCTGCCATGGCAGACAAAATAAGGCTACCTTACCCGGTGCTGCTGATCTCCGCGGGAATAGGTATCGGGTTTATTCCCGCCCTGCCCAATATCACGCTGAACCCGGATATTGTGTTCCTGATATTTCTCCCGCCATTGCTGTACGACGCTGCGTTTAATATCTCCCCGCAGGAATTCAGAACCAATTTTAATACTATCGGTACGCTGGCCATTGGCCTGGTGTTTATGACCGCAGCGGCCATCGCCGTTATTGCGCATTACCTCATTCCCGGTATGAGCTGGCCCCTGGCTTTTGTGCTAGGCGCTATCCTCTCAGCCACCGATGCGGTGGCGGCTATGAGCATTACCAAGGGGCTGGGACTTTCTCATAAAACGGCGACCATCCTGGAAGGTGAAAGCCTGATCAACGATGCTTCTGCGCTGGTAACTTATCATTTTGCCATTGCAGCGGCCATGGGCACCGCCTTTGTGTTCTGGAAGGCATCGCTGGAATTTGCCGTACTGATGGCCGGCGGCGTACTGGCCGGTATGGTGATGAGCAGGATCCTGGCGGTGATCCTGAAAATGGTGCATCACAACGACCTGGTAACGATCAGCTTTATGCTGCTTATGCCTTTTGTTACTTACCTGATGGCAGAGGAACTGCATGTTTCCGGCGTGATTGCCGTAGTGATGCTGGGACTGCTGATTTCCAGGTTCAGCGGAAAAGTGTTCCCTGAAAAATTAAAGCAGCAGTCCAGGAATATCTGGGATATCATCATCTTCCTGTTAAACGGCCTGATCTTCATTCTCATCGGGCTGCAATTTCCCTATATCATCAAAAGTATTCCCGGCAACCAGATCTGGCCCTATATCGGCTACGGCTTTATTATTACCGTGGTGGCGCTGTTACTACGCATGGGCAGGGTATTCCTTCAGCAGATCAACCTGGACCAGGCTTTCAAAAAAGGGAAAGGAAGAATTACGGAAAACGCCTTACTGGATTTCAAAAACAGCCTGATCATCAGCTGGTCGGGTATGCGGGGCATTGTGTCGCTGGCCATTGCCATAAACCTGCCGCTCACGCTGAAAGACGATGCGCCTTTCCCGGAGCGGAATGCCATCCTGTTTATTTCTATCGTGGTGGTATTGATCACCCTTATCGGCCAGGGCATTTCTTTACCATGGATTGTAAAAGCGGTAAAACTTTCGCCGGGAGATAAAAAAACGCAACATTGATATCCTGCTGCGTTTTTTTTCCGGGAGATTATATGGTGCGCAGCGTATATTTTCCTGCGGGCAATTCAAAAAGCGTATAGCCATTCCTGGTACCTTTCTTTTTCATATAACCACTGCTTTCTTTTACACGGGCGGCTTCCTGCCCCGGTAGTTCCACGGTGGCTGTACAATTGGGCGGTACGCTTATTTCGAGGGTAAGCCTGTTGCCTTCCCGCTGCCAGGCTGTTTTAATTTCCCCGGCGGAAGCGTTGAAGGAAGCATGCGCCCATTTCAGCTGCGCTGAGGTGAGCAATGGCGGTCGCACCACGAAATGCCGGAACCCTTTCCCCGATTGCGGATCCTGGCGGATGCCCGCTACCCCGTTAATATACCATGCGCCGGGATAGAGATAGGAACTATGGAGCAGGGAATGCCCCGGCAGGTCTTTTTCCCACATTTCCCAGATAGTAGTGGCGTCGTTGGCTTTCATATAGCCCCAACCAGGATAAGTGGTTTGGGAGGTCATGCTGTAAATGAGGTCATCGCGGCCTTCATCACGCAGCAGTTTGAACAACAGCGCCCCACCGGTGATACCCACATGGATATGGCCTTTACGGTTCACGAGGATCTCTGTTTCCAGTCTTTTCATTACGGCAGCGCGTTCTGCCGGTGGCGGCACTTCCGCCAGCAGGGCCGCTGCCAGGTTGGCCATGGAGCTGTCGGAATAGCTATGATCTGCTGCGTTGTAAAATTTTGCGTTGATAGCTTTGGCGGCATCGGCAGCCTGTTGTTCCCAATGTTGGGCGTCGGCATTTTTGCCCAGCACCCTGGCAATTTTTGCGGCGGTGCGTAAATTAAATACGCGATAGCTGTTGTTCAGGCAAACCGTTTGTGGCTTATTGTTATTCATGCCTTCCGCGGTAGCGCCCGGCCAGAGCCAGTCGCCCAGGAAATCCCAGGGGCCGCCAAACCTTTTGAGCAAATGGTTTTCCGTTTGCGTATCCAGGAAAGCCAGCCAGTTCTTTATCATCTCAAAATTCTTCTCCAGCACTCTCCGGTCGCCCTCCTGCTGGTACAGGAACCAGGGCAGCGATACACAGATGCCGCCCCAAGCCGGCCCGCCGCCACCCATAAAAGTGGGCGCGGTATGCGGCAGGATGCCTTTATGCAAATGACGGCCGCTCATCACGCCTTTATGCGCCCAGGCGGTGTCGTACATATTGCCTACAATGGATTCTGTTCCCTGCACATCGCGCCAGTCTTCCATCCATTTGGTATAAAAAGCGCCGAGATGATAATTGAACATGCCTGTTTCGCAGGTGGCGTGTGCATCGCCGCCGTAGCCGAGGCGTTCGCGTTGGGGGCAGTCCACAATATAGCCGCCCAGCGATAAATTTTCATAAGTCCAGCGCACCCGGTCGTAGATCCAGTTCTGCAGCGAATCGGAGCAGGCAAAAGTGGTGGCGGATCTGTAATCCGTGCGCACCAGCCAGCCACGGATATCTTCGAGGGCAGGTTTGTATTTTAGTCCGCGTATAGTGATCCATCTCCCTGAACTATAATTAAAGCGATTACGGAACTCCCCTTCCCCGCTTTTCCCGATGATATACGCGCTGTGCAGGCCGAAGGTCATATCCATCTGTTCCCGCTCTGAATACTGGAAATCGATCCGGTCGCCGGGGTTACCTTTTACGCGGATGGCGGTCCACCCGGCGAAGTTAACGCCCATGTCTACACGAAAACTGCCATCCGGCCGGGCCTCTATGGAGCGGGGCTTTATCTCGTTCATCACTTTATTGGGTTCCGTCATTTGGGCCGATAGCAGCAGGTGGGGATGATATTCCGTAGCGGCGCGCCAGGTGCTTTCATCGGCCTGGATGGTGTTCCAGTTATCTGTTTCCTTACCGGCATCCCATAATTCACCGCCCATGCGGTTGGAGTTCCATACGCCCAGCAGTTTATTGGGACTGGGATGTGTGAGCCAGGTAGCATCTGTTTTAAGGAGCAGTGCGGGTGCTGCCGCATCGTTGTTATAAATGGCCGCCTGCGCAGTAACGATGGGCGTTTGCGGCTTATCCGGCGCAATATAGGGTCCGAAAATAGACCAGGAAGTGCCGAGCCAGATGGTGATCACGTTCTTTCCCGGGTGAAGCGCCGACGCAATATCGTAGGTAACATAGCGGGCTCTTTTAGCGTGATTGGTAACGGCAGGAGCCATCACGCCGTCGCCTATCTTATTTCCGTTCACATACAACTCATGAAACCCTACGGAAGCAATGAAGATATTGGCTTTCCGCGGTTGCGCCGCGAGGGTGAACGTTTTACGGAACCAGGGATCGGAGATATTGCAATCGCGCTGCCGCGGATCAAAAATTTCATCCGTGCCTATCCAGGCGGCTTTCCAGTTGCCCGGTTGCAGGATACCGGTAGTCCACACGGCAGCAGGGCTCCAGCCTGACACCCGTCCTTTCTCATCTTTTACGCTTACTTTCCAGTAATACGACTGATCGGTTTGCAAGGGTTTACCTTTGTATACAATATGCTGCATATCGTCGGTATTCACCCAGCCGGAGTTCCAGATGGCGCCTTTGTTCTCCTCCAGTTCCTTTGCCGTAGCTGCCACCAGGATGCGGTAAGCGGTTTGCCCCTGGGCATGGGCATTGGTATCCGTGGCCTGCAGCGTCCAGCTGAGGCGGGGTTGCAATTCATCGATGCCAAGAGGATCTGTAAGGTATTCACAACGG
>JBCNPS010000402.1:0-7054 GCA_039593235.1 Chitinophaga sp.
AGGTTATCTGCTGTAAATGAGCAGGAAGGTATCCGTATCGGGTATATCTACAATTATATCATGCAGCATTATGATGCGGAAATAAAGCTGGAAGATATTGCCCGGGAAGCGCATATGACGCCGCAGGCTTTTTGCCGGTATTTCAAAAAACACACGCGGCTTACATTTGTGTCGTTCCTGAACGAGGTGCGGATCAATGAAGCCTGCAAGAAACTGGCGGGAGGCTCTTACGACAGTATCGCTACGGTGGCCTATAACTGCGGCTTTAACAGTATTGCAAATTTTAACCGGGTGTTTAAAAGCATTACCCGCAAATCGCCCCGCAGCTACCTGCGGGAGTACGAGCAGCTCGAAAACGGGGCTACAACAAAATCTGCATAGTATTGATCAAAAAGCGAATAGAATTGCCAGCAAAGTAACTGTAGTTTTAGGGAAGATAAACCTGTAATCAACCAAACTACGAAAGTTACTATGTCAGACGCTCCTACCTTTAAACCGTCCATTAAACTGCTGGATGCTACCATGATCGTGGCAGGCAGCATGATCGGCTCGGGGATTTTTATTGTCAGTGCAGATATTACCCGTCACACCGGAAGCGCCGGCTGGCTGCTGCTGGTATGGCTGCTCACCGGCTTCATGACGCTTACTGCTGCATTGAGCTACGGGGAGCTGAGCGGAATGTTTCCCCGGGCAGGAGGACAATACGTATATCTCAAGGAAGCATACAATCCTATGACGGCCTTCCTGTATGGCTGGAGTTTTTTTACTGTGATACAAACCGCTACCATCGCCGCCGTAGGTGTAGCTTTTGCCAAATTTACCGCCTACCTGCTGCCGGTATTCAGCGAAGAGAATGTATTATTTTCAATTGGCGTATTAAATATTACTGCGGCCCAACTGCTTTCCATAGGCGTGATCGTTTTACTAACCTATATGAATACACGTGGAATTGAAGGAGGTAAAACCATTCAAACCACCTTTACGCTTACCAAGCTGGTAAGCCTGGCGGCACTGATCATTTGCGGGCTGCTGGCTGTGAAGCCGGAGGTATGGCAGGCCAACTGGCAGCAGGCATGGCAACTGCATCCGCTTAGTATCGACGGCAGTATTTCATCTTACACCACCATCGCCGCCTTCGGCGCCATTGCCGCTGCTATGGTGGGATCTGTGTTCAGCAGCGACTCCTGGCACAATGTAGCCTTTGTAGGCGGGGAAATAAAGAACCCCAAAAGGAACATCGGGCTGAGTCTTTTCCTGGGAACAGCTATTGTAACCATTATCTACCTGCTCACCAATATTACCTACCTGGCTGTACTGCCTTTATCAGAAATTGCACATGCACCGAAAGACCGTGTAGCCGTTTCCGTATCACAGGCGGTGCTGGGAAATACAGGCACGGTAATTATTGCCGTTATGATCATGATCTCCACTTTTGGCTGTAACAATGGGCTGATACTGGCCGGAGCGCGTGTATACCACACCATGGCAAAGGACGGCCTGTTCTTTAAAAAGGCAGGCAGTTTAAACCGCGCGTCGGTGCCTTCTTTTGCACTATGGATCCAATGCATGGTGGCATGCCTGTGGTGCCTGAGCGGCCGTTACGGTGACCTGCTGGATATGATCTCTTTTGTGGTGGTGGCATTTTATATGCTTACCATTGCAGGCATCTTCATCCTCCGGAAGAAACGCCCGGATGCGGACAGGCCCTATAAAGCATTCGGGTATCCTGTATTGCCTGTGCTGTATATCCTGATGGGCATTGCTTTCTGCGGACTTTTATTTGTATATAAACCGAGATTTACATGGCCTGGCCTGTTCATCACCTTATCCGGCATACCCGTGTACTACCTGGCCAACAGGAACAAACGGGGCAACCGCGCTGCTATCTCCCGAAGGGAAAATATAACAACCACTGATCCTTCTTATTAAATGATATGTCAACCAGGGGGACCATTAAAAACAGTCCCCCTTTTTGTTTGCCTCACTGCTATAAGCGTATCCCCTACGCCTGCCGAAGTGTTAATACATAATTAATCCAGTATCATACCCGGGCAAAAAACTATACACGTACATTTACAAAATTCGTTACCTTACTATCAGAAATCGATGCGATGTGATGTAGATATGTAATTCCTTTTCTGACTAAGCATTACGACGTGCCATACGGATCATGTGAAAAGCCAACTTTGTTTCATCTCTTTTTGGGGGACCCAGTGAATTATATAAAAATCCCTGCAGCAGGCAGATGTGCAATAACGATTTAGCAAAATTATTTAATCACAACCAAAAAACATTCAGCTACAAAACAATAAAGACAGGCCGTATATCTGTTGCATTCACGTTTATTCAAATTCACGTCTTATTCATTTGTTATGAGGTACTCATTAATTGGAAAATTATGCTTTCTGATGGTCTTTCTATGTGCAGCCACCAGCGTGGCTTTTGCACAAAAGACCCTTACCGGGAAAGTTACTGGAGCGGCAGATGGTGCCGGTCTGCCTGGTGTAAACGTTACCGTACCCGGCACCTCCAGCGGCGCCAGTACTGATACAAAAGGGAACTATACCCTTTCTTTACCACCGGGTGCTAAATCGGTTTTGTTCTCGTTTATAGGGTACGAACCGCAAACAATTACCATCGGTGATAAAACCGTTATCAATGTATCCCTGGCTGCCACCACCAAAGGACTGGGAGAAGTAGTGGTAGTAGGCTACGGTGTACAGAGCCGCCGCGATGTAACCGGTACCATCGCCTCCGTAAAAGGATCGGACATTAAGAACCTTCCCGTATCAGACGCCGCACAAGCCATCCAGGGCCGCGTTACAGGCGTGGATATAGTGCGCTCGGACGCCTCCCCCGGCAGTACGCCATCTATCCGTATACGCGGTACCGGTACCATTAATAACGCCGATCCGCTGATCATTATCGACGGCGTACCCGCAGGCGGACTGGCGGATGTTAGTCCAAACGACATCGCCTCCATGGAAATACTTAAAGACGCCTCCTCTTCCGCCATCTATGGCACCCGCGCCGCCAACGGTGTAGTGATCATTACCACCAAAAAAGGTAACTACGGCGAAAAGCTGAAAGCATCCGTGAATGTATACCGCGGCATTTCCAATGTATCACATTATGTATCGCTGCTCACCGCACCCGACCTGGTAAAATTAAAACAGGAACGCTATACCAACGATGGCGTACCTATAGAGGCTATCTGGCAGGACCCGTACTATGCCACCCAGCGCACCGACTGGCAACGCGCATTATTTGGCACCGGGCATATCACCAACGCAGATGTGAACCTGCGCGGCGGCAACAATGCTTCCAATTACATGCTCAGCGCAGGTTATTATAATGAAGATGGCGTCATCACCAACTCTTATTTCAAAAGATACTCCGTGCGCATTAACTCAGAACATAAACTGGGCAAGCGCGTGAAAGTGGGCGAAAACCTGCAGCTTACCTATAAACAGAACAGCGGCCCGGATACCTACTCTTCACAAACCGGTCTTATTTTCAGCGCGCTGCGCTTTAACCCCGCTATCCCCGTTCACAACCCGGACGGCAGCTGGGGCAGCTCTAAAGCCAGCAATGAACTGGGCGATATCAATAACCCGGTATACACCGCTGAAACTACCGACACCTGGATCAAAAACTACCGCATGCTGGCCAGCGTATATGCCGAAGTGGAAATCATGGATGGCCTTACACTCCGCGCCAATTACGGCTTCGACGGCAGCCTCGTAAACCAGTTCAGCTTTGCCCCGAAAGTACTGGACCAAACCAGGGCCAGGGATCACGCGGAACTTTTTACCCGCAATGAAAGCTACAACAGCCAGCTGAGTGAAATATTCCTCACCTATAACAAAGTGCTGTCCAATATACATCACATCACCGTTACCGGCGGTTACTCACAGCAAACTTATAACGGCTCATGGAACCAGGCGGAAAGATGGGGATACAACGATGAATCAAAAGACCAACTGGTACTTAGCAATGGGAACGACATCCACAACGCTACCGGTAACTACTATAACGCCAATGCCATTGCTTCCGGGTTTATCAGGGGCTTCTACGGCTTTAAAGATAAATATCTCCTCACCGTTACGTTCCGCGCAGATGGCTCCTCCAGGTTTTCACCGGATCAGCGCTGGGGCTATTTCCCCGCTTTCTCTGCAGGCTGGCGCATCTCGGATGAAAGCTTCTTCAAAGACAACGTCAAAGCCATCAGCAACCTGAAGATCACAGGAGGCTGGGGACAACTGGGTAACCAGAACGTTACGGAGTTCCAGTACCTTGCACAGATCAACAAAGACCGCCGCTATAATTTCGGCGAAACTGCCTACACCGGCATCTGGAACTCCAGGCTCGCCAACCCGGACATCACCTGGGAAAAAGCCGAGATGACCAACATCAGCCTGGAAGCAGGATTTCTCCAGGATAAACTCAATGCCACCATCACCTGGTTTAACAAAAATACCAACGATATGCTGGTACCCGCCCCTGAAATGGACCTGCATGGCACCTCCGCTATCCCCGACCGGAACCTGGGCCAGTTAAATAATAAAGGCTGGGAAATAGAAGTAGGTTACCAGGGTGGCAACGATAAATTCCATTATAATGTAAGCGCCAACGCTTCCTTCATTAAAAATGAAGTCACTAAATTATACGACGCTTCTTCCTATATCGGTTCTACCCCTTATGGCAGGCAGGGACAGGAAATTTCCCGCACCTATGTTGGTCAGCCCCTGGCGTCTTTCTACGGCTGGAAAACAGGCGGTATTTACCAAACACAGGATGAGATCAACAACGATCCCAACATCAGCAAGGATCCCAACAAAGACGCTATCAAACCCGGCGATGTCCGTTTCCTGGATACTAACGGCGATAATATCATAAACGATAAAGACCGTGTAAATCTTGGTAGTCCCAATCCCAAAGTGGTATATGGTATACAGGCCAGCGCCGGCTATAAAGGCTTTGACCTGAGCCTCTCCTTTGCCGGTGTAGGTGGGGTAAAACTTTACAACGCCGATAAAATGCAGGGAATGGACGCTAATTATCCCTACAACCTTTACGCGGATGCACTGAATCGCTGGCATGGCGCAGGCACCAGCAACTCCGTACCAAGAATGACCCTTGGCAATGCCAACCAGAACAACCGCGCTTCCGACCGCTTCGTGGAAAGCGGCGACTATTTCTCCCTGAGAAATGCGGCGCTTGGCTATACCATTCCATCCAAAGTATGGGGCCGCAGCGGCATTTCAGATATCCACGTTTATGTGGCCGCACAAAACCTGTTCATGCTCACCAACTACTCCGGGCTAACCCCGCAACTGGGTTATAGCGGCTCTTCAGACGGCAGCAAAGGTACCTCCGACGGAAACAGGCAAAGAGGTGTAGACGTAGCCGCCTACCCACAGGCACGCACCTTTACTTTTGGCGCTACCCTCAACTTTTAATTCACGGGAACTTTAAATTAATTACTATGCAACGGATCAAATATATATTAGCACTCGCAGCACTACTTTTCACCGGCTGTAAAAGCGTACTGGATGTAACTCCCAAGGGCATGTACAGCACCGGTAACTACTGGCGTAACCAAAGCGATGCTATCGACGGGGTGACCGGCATCTATAATATTTTACTGGAAGAAGATTATACCGGTTTTAATGAATTTGTGTTTGATAACTGCTCGGACGACCAGGTACGCGGCGGCGATCATGATTATGACGGGGTGATAGAAGATTTCACCTACGATGCATCTACCTACAGCGTAAGAGTAGGATGGAGATGGAAATATGAAACCATTAACCGCTCCAACAACGTACTGATCTACGTGCCCAAAATTGCAGATATGGATCCGGCTATTAAGGACCGTTGTCTCGGAGAGGCACACTTCTTCCGCGCCTTCGCTTACTGGCGCCTGCTGCTCATCTATGGCGAAGCCCCTATCATCACGGAAGACGATGTACTCAAATCTTCCTATAACAAACCAAAAGTAACCGCAGACGAACTGCGTGCCCAGATTGAAAGCGACCTGCTCGCTGCAGCGGACCAGCTGCCTGAAAGCTATGACGATGCCAACAAGGGCCGCGTAAGTAAAGGCACTGCATGGGGCCTGTTATGCAAACTGTATATGAACTGGACCAAACTGGACAAAGCCATTGAGTATGGCAATAAAGTAGTTAGTAATGCTAACTATAAACTGGCGCCTAACTATGCAGATAATTTCAGTGTAGCCACCGGTAATAACTCCGAAATGCTGCTGGCTGTTCAAACAGTAGACGGAAATGGTTACTCCGATTTCATTACCTACCACGCTCCCCGCAACTGGAACGGATGGAGTTTCTTCTACCCTACCAAAGGACTGGTAGATGAATTTGAAGCCGGCGATCCCCGCAAAAATATCTGCATCATGCAACCCGGCGACCAGATCAACATCGGCACCGGCATTGCTACCTATGAAGCAGCTACTTCCTGGAGCGGCTATCACTACAAAAAATTCTGTAGCTGGAAACCTTCCGGCGGTTTGGACTATTCTCTTAAAACACCACTGATGCGCGCAGCAGATATTTACCTGCTGGTAGCAGAAGCAAAGATCCGCTTAAACGGACCCGGCGCCGGTGATGCAGAGATCAATGCGATCCGCAAACGCGCTTCGGCCACTTTACCCGCTGTTACCAATGCCGGCATGGCTGCCCTGATGCATGAACGCAGGGTGGAATTATGCGGAGAAAACGAACGGCACCAGGACCTCCTCCGCTGGGACAAAGCCAACCTGGTAGATATCGTGGAACTGTATAAAAAACCCAAACTGGCGTATAACGGTACCGTTATTACCAGGGGCGGGGCAGCACGCAAATTCACGAAACCCAAAAACTACTACTTCCCGATGCCTCAACAGGAAATCGACCGAAGCAAAGGCACCCTCGTGCAGAACCCCAACTATTAGTGGTGGGCCGCCTTCGGCGGCGCGCGGATGTTGTCTGACTCAGGATTAAACTGATTTCGCTGATTTGATTTTTTGGGATTAAAAAGATTTGGGGAGATG
>JBCNPS010000403.1:0-7045 GCA_039593235.1 Chitinophaga sp.
TGTGGCGCAGGTAGATGTATCGGATGCTATTGCCTGGAAAAATGGAAAACTCAACTTCAATCAATCTGATATATATGCCGTTGCACGCCAACTTTCCCGCTGGTATAATGTAGACGTGGTATTTAAAGGTAAAGCTGCCAATATCCGCTTATCCGGAGAAGTGTATCGTAATACCAATGCTTCCAAAGTTCTTGAGATGTTATCGTTTTATAATCTGAACTGTAAGATTGAGACAGATAACGGTGTTAAACGTATTGTCATTGAATAAAGTAATAGTATCTATCACCCAAAATCAATTAGCCTATGGAACGAGAAACTTAAAGCCGTCCTAAGCTCAATAAAAAACGTCTTCTGACTGCAATCAGAAGACGTAAGCGTATGAGCGATCATTCAAAAGATTGTGTACTAATTAAATATCAACTCAAACAATACAAAGTTAATGAAATTCAGATTTCATACAACGACCGTCTGGCCGGGATGGTTGTTTTTTGCCAAACACCTTCATCGGAAATTTATGATGAGACTTCAGGTAATAGTTGGCCTTACTTTAGTCATGTTGATTCAGGTCAGTGCTAAAAGCCTGGCGCAGAATGTATCTATTAAGGTAAGTAACACGCCTTTGGAAAAGGTATTCAGGATTATTGAGCAGCAAACAGGCTACTTGTTTCTCTACGACGATGTGGAATTAAAGAAGCAAAAGGTCAGTTTATCGTTTCAGAATGCGCCCATCGAAAAAGTATTGGAGGGCTGTTTGGATGGCCTCCCGATCACTTATAAAATCGTGGACAAGAACATACTCATTAAAAAGAGGGTTGAATCAGGTTTGCAGCAGGTTACACCGGAACAACAGCATTTAATCTCGGGGGTGATCAAAGATAGTACTGGCGGCTATCTTCCGGGTGTACAAATTGCAGTGAAAGGAACCAATCGCGCTGCTATAAGTGATGCTTCAGGCAGATACCAGATTGATGCCTCTCCCGGGGAAGTTTTGATATTCAATTTATTGGGGTATAAAAGAGAGGAAATTGCTGTAACCAATAATGTTAGGGTTGATATTGTACTTAAGCTAATCGTAACGGACCTGGAAGGGGTTGTTGTAGTTGGTTACGGCACTCAGAAAAAAATTAACCTGACCGGTGCCGTATCACAGGTATCCGGTAAAAGACTGGAGAACAGATCTGTACTAACGATCGGTCATGCCTTACAGGGAGTTGTTTCCAATCTTAATATCAGTTCCGCCGGCGGTGGTGCCCCCGGGCAGGCTCCATCATTTAACATACGGGGATATACTGGTTTTTCTTCCAATGGATCTACTTCGTCCCAAGCTCCCTTGTTTGTTGTAGATGGTGTGCCTGGAGTAGATATCAATACGATCAGCATGAACGATGTAGAGAGTGTGAGCGTGCTGAAAGATGCCGCTTCTGCTTCCATATATGGTTCCAGTGCACCCTACGGTGTGGTTATTATCACTACAAAGCAAGGAAAAGCAGGGCAAAAGCCTACCATCACGTACAACAATAACCTGATGTTAGCGGAGCCCATCAACCTGCCAAAGTATATGAAGTCAATTGATTTCGCCAACTTATATAATGAAGCGGCGGCCAATGCGGGAGTGGTCAAACCATTTAATGATGATGCCCTCAGGCGTATCCAGGAATACCTGGATGGTAAAATCACTGATGAAACCATTGCCAATCCCACTCCAGGCACCGATGCCTGGTTCGAGTGGGGGAACGCCAACGCAAACAATGATTGGTTTGATATCCTTTTCAAAAAAGTGCAGTTCAGTCAGCAGCATAATCTCGGTGTATCCGGGGGAACAGACAAGACACGCTACTACGTGGGCCTGGGGTATATTCAACAAAATGGAATGTACAATTATGCAACTGATAAATATGCGCAGTATAATGTCCGCGCCAATCTCTCTTCTGTTATCACAAGCTGGATGAACTTCAATTTCAGAGGAGCTTTCTCCAGAGGTGTCACTGAATCTCCTACAGCAGAAAGTAACTGGATGCAGACTTTGGCCGCACGTAACTGGCCTACTGAACCGTTATATACGCCTGGCGGAAGTTTTGCATCTGAAAACCGGATGGAGGGGCTTGTAAATGGCGCCCGCACCAGGTCGAATAATGACAAGGCGCTTATTACAGGTGAATTGGTAATAACTCCTCTGCGGGGCTGGAACATTACGGCCAATTACACATTTGATGGCTCGTACTTTGATCTGAGCCGGCATAATAAAACAGTGTATGTAACCCGTCCAAGTGGCGCACAGCAAGCGCTCTACGCTCCCAACAGTTTTGAAAGACAAAATAACAGGAACCACCATTATACGGTCAATACATTTACATCTTATGAAAATGAGTGGAACGGACATGCTGTGAAAGGCCTGATCGGTTTCACACAGGAACTTTATGATAACCTGTCTATGGGAGGTCGTAACCAGTATTTATTTTCCAATGATATTCCCTCTTTATCCCTTACCTATGGAACAACTCCTTCCCTGACAGACAATGCCTCTCAACTTGCTATTCGTGGTGGATTTGGGCGCATCAATTACAATTACAAAGAGAAATATCTTGTTGAGTTTGACGGACGCTATGATGGTACATCCCGCTTTTTGAAAGACCGGCGTTTTAAATTCTATCCGGGTATATCCGCGGGATGGGTACTATCAAATGAACCGTTCTGGAAACCTATTGCAAGGGTGGCCAATTCATTCAAACTACGTGCATCATATGGACAGCTGGGAGATCAGAGTTTTACCAGCAATTATTATCCTTTTTATCCGGCGCTCAATAGTGTAGTTCCTACCGCTAGTCAGTATTTGTTTTCCGGTGGCAGAGAAGCATTCATCACTCAGCCTCCACTGATCGATGGATCACTGACATGGGTAACGGTGAAGTCGTTGGATTTTGGGACGGATATCACCGCATTATCCAACCGGTTGTCTGTAACTTTCGACTGGTACCAGCGTACGGCAGATGACTTCGTAGGCCCTGCAGATGCCTTACCTGCGCTGTTGGGTACCGCTGCCCCGCAGGTCAATAACGCGGCAATGCAAACCAGGGGCATCGACCTTACCATTGGTTGGAAAGACCGGATTGGGAATGTACAATACGGTGTGGATGTTGTATTCAGCGACTATCAGAGTAAAGTGCTTCGCTATCCCAACCCGGCAGGCCTGAACACCACCTGGTATAAAGGGCGTAAGTTCGGGGATGTTTGGGGATATCAGACAGAAGGATTTTTCCAGTCGAAGGATGAAGTAGACATTGCGCCGAAACAGAACAGTATCTATAGTCGCTGGGGCCAGGGAGACATCCGCTATGCAGACCTTAACGGTGATGGCATCATCAACTGGGGCAACAATACATTGGGAAACCCCGGAGACCGTCGTATTATAGCCAATACAACCCCGCGTTATTCTTTTGGCCTGAATCTAAACGCTCAATACAAATCATTTGACCTCACTGTGTTCCTGCAGGGTGTTGGTAAGCGGGACGCCATCTTTTCCAATGCCAGCGTTTGGGATGGGGCTTATTTCTGGGGTATCACAGGCGATCTTTACACAGGAATGCTGACTACCGCACAATACGACCGCTGGACACCCGAAACACCAAATGGCTACTATCCAAAATTCTACATGGGGGGTGAAATGCAGAAAAATTCGCAGCCACAGACACGATATGTGCAAAGCGCGGCTTATGTAAGGCTCAAAAACCTTCAATTGGGCTATTCCATGCCACAGCATATACTTCGTGCTATAGGCAGCCAAAAAGTGCGCTTCTTCCTGAACGTTGAAAACCTGGTTACGTTCACTAAGCTGTTGCACACCATGGATCCGGAATTTTCGTCCACAGACGGCCGCGTTTACCCGTTACAGAGAGTTTGGGCTATGGGAATCAATGTAACATTCTAGCCATTTCTTAATTATCCAACGATATAGTATGAAACGATTTATATACGCATGGGCAAGCTTAATACTACTATTGGTTGCCTGTAACGACAAGTTTTTAGAACGCATGCCATTGGCCAATATCAGCGACGCAGACTATTGGAAAACTCCCAACGACTTAAAGCTGTATGTGAATAATTTTTATAACCAGGATGCCCTGTTACCCTCACGCAGAGCCTGGGGAGCCGGTCCTTATACTATTGATGCCGGCGATGGCAGCGAAACCAATATATCGGTCAATTACAATAGACGCATCAATGGTGAGGGTACTGTTCCTTCTTCCGGTGGGGGTTGGTCTGCGGATGATTGGGCCGTACTGCGCAATATCAATTATTTCATGGATCATTATAAGAAAGTGGATGCCCCCTGGGATAAAGTGAAGGAGTACGTAGGAGAAGCATTATTTTTCCGGGCGATCTTCTACTTTGACAAGCTGAAGAAATTCGGAGCTCTGCCCTGGTCGTCCACCACAATGTCTCCGGCATCAGAAGAGCTTTATGCAGGACGACTGCCCCGTAACCAGGTGGTGGACTCTATCTTATCAGATCTGGGCAATGCCATTAATTATCTTCCTGTCAGGGGAGGCGGAGCCTGGACCGGGCATGTGACCAAAGAAGTGGCATTAGCTTTACAAGCCAGAATAGCACTATATGAAGGTACCTGGGAAAAATATCATGGTCAGAAAGGAACGCCCTTCAAAGTAGATGGCTCCAATGGCGCTAAATTTATTCAGAAAGCAGCCGGTGCTGCCGGAGAACTGATCCGTATGTCTGAAGCCAGTGGCTTCCCGGGGCTGGACAATATAGGGGTACAGGATGGGTATTGGCTACTGTTTAACAGAAAAGATTACGCTGCCAGCAAAGAGGTACTCCTGTGGCACAAATATTCGGTAGCAGACCAGGTGACTCATACCTGGACCCGCTATTCTATAAACGGCGCAGGAATGGGACTTTCTAAAAGTATGGTAGACGCTTACCTTTGTCTGGATGGCCTTCCTATCGCAAGCAGTCCGTTATATGCCGGAGACCGCACTTTAAAAGATGTTGTAACCAATCGGGATCCCCGGTTGAGACAAACGATTTGTATAGATGATGGTAAACATGTGAAATGGTATGAAACCAACCTCTTTTTTACAACGCCCACCTTCGAGATCAATGGAGCTAATAATACCTCCACCGGCTATCAGGTGTATAAAGGACATACTGGAGACTATACAGAGTTCAACGCATCTCAAAGTACACAAGGATATATATACATACGCTACGCGGAAATTTTGTTGGCATATGCAGAAGCCCAGGCTGAGCTGGGAACCATCACCCAATCCGACATTGACAAAACGGTTAATGCTTTACGCAAACGGGTAGGTATGACTAACGGCCTGTTACAATTAGCTAATATTCCATCAGATCCCAACCGGGAATTTCCTACGCTATCGC
Organism: Chitinophaga sp.; assembly: GCA_039593235.1. Taxonomy (GTDB): domain Bacteria; phylum Bacteroidota; class Bacteroidia; order Chitinophagales; family Chitinophagaceae; genus Chitinophaga. The sequence continues at coordinate 5,398 of JBCNPS010000403.1, forward strand.
CTATCCTGAATGAAATTCGCAGGGAGCGCAAAATTGAGCTGGCAGCAGAGTGGTTCAGGATGGATGACATTTTCCGTTGGGCAGCAGCAGATGAGCTGCTTGTTGGCAAGCGCCCTTTGGGTGCATACAAGAAGCAATGGGAAAACTATCCCGGCGCCACAGCTGATTTTCTCAGGGCATTGGCTACTGTTCCCGTCAATGCACAGGGATATATTGACCCTTACAAACCCTATGGGGCCATGGATCAGGGGTATAGATTCAATCTGAAACGGGATTATTTATTGCCTATCCCGACAAATGAAACCACGTTAAACACAAAATTAGGTCAGAACCCGGGGTGGTGAGTGTCCTGAATGAATGCTGTTATCAAATTAGTTCTTGATCATAAATGAAAACAGTTCAGGAATGATGATGAAATCTACCCTGAGCTAAGAAATTCGGAATTTCCGAATATTACCTTCTGTTTACAAAAAACAAATGTTTACGATTCGTAAATATTTTTTTTGTAAACAGAAGGCTGTCGAAATTTGGAATTGACTATATCTGGTGGGAGCAGTATCATGGAACTAAAGTAGATCTATTCCTTTTGCTGCAATAGAGCAACTTATTTAACCCACATAAAATTTATTGTATCAAAAATCCTTTTCACCAAATTGTAAATTGCTAATCACCTTATTTTCAATAAGGTCAAAAAAAGAATGCTTGTCGTCTTTAAGAAAGCCAAAAGATAAATTATTAATCCACTTACAGGATAAGGCCATTTTATAGGTGCTATCATCCCAATGCCAGTTTCTTTTTTCAATCAACACAACTTCCCTCATTTCAGCTCCGCTGATTACGGCGCTGAGAATGGCAGTTTCCGCCGTTTTGCGCAAAATAATCTGGCCTGTATACTTTTTGTCCCTCGATTTTTTAGCAGGATATCGTTTCTCGAATTGGAAGTTACTATGAATTACATGATCATAAGCTTTATTGAAAGGTTCCTTCTCCCAATTATATACTTCTCCTATCTCCAGTATAGTTGCATGTAACAAATCGAGTATGTACCGATACTGATCTGTTTTTGAAAGGTTGAGATATTTGTTTTCATTAATAATACCATTGAATTTGCAAATCGAACCGGAGTAGTTTGGAGTATCCCAATTCTTATATGCTCCAAGAACGATGCAAATTCGGCTCGTCTTAGGCGGCTTATAGCCATTTAAACTGTTATGGTAGAAGTCAGCAATGTAATTAACAGTGTTTCTGAAATCCCAGTCCAGTGGCGCATCCCTGATGACCGTTCCGAAATAGTAAATTGTAATATCCTGAAGTGGAGCACCCATACAACAGTTTTGAATCTTTGAGATCTGGTTCACTATGAAACTGCCATGCGCCATCGTCGTGGTGGTAAACATACAAAACGGGTTTACCTCCCGGAACACGACAGGCAGTAAATACAACTACCGGCACAGCAGGCCATACCATCTTAAATTACTATGTTTTATTAATTTTACCCCAAAAAAGGGCTATCTTAAAAAAAGTTACTATTGATTTCTATATGCAACAGTGGTACAGCAAAATAGACCCGGTATTAAAAGACTCTGTTCAAACTATCTTAATTCTTGATAGTGCCGATCCTCCTGAGCCTGAAGATTTGCCCATATTT
>JBCNPS010000404.1:0-7016 GCA_039593235.1 Chitinophaga sp.
GTTTGTACAGGTGGGCAACTGCGGTTCCCCCATTGAAACGCCTGTTGGCTGGCTGGTAATTACACACGGCGTAGGTCCTATGCGTACCTACTGTATTGGCGCCAGCCTGCTGGACCTCGAAAACCCGGAAAAGGAAATAGGCCGCTTACGCGAACCCCTGCTCATGCCCAATAAAGATGAAAGAGAGGGCTACGTGCCCAACGTACTGTATTCCTGCGGATCTATTATCCACAACGATGAACTGATCATTCCTTACGGCCTTTCTGATTATGCCTCGGGCTTTGCCACCGTTAAACTCGAAAAACTACTTACACAGATCAAGGAAGACGGCGTATAGCTGTTATAAGGTATTATATACATCAATGTATTGCCCGGTCATGGTATCTGCGCTGAAATTATTTTTTGCGTGCAGGTGGCAGTTGTGGCGGTTAATCAGTGTAAGATCTTCTATGCAGGCGGCGGCTTCCTGTAAATTGTTTACGAGAAAACCTGTTTCCCGGTCACGGATCAGTTCCGGCATGGCACCGCGGTTATATGCAATAACGGGTGTGCCACAAAGCATAGCTTCTGCCACGCTCAGGCCAAAAGGTTCGTTGAAATGAATAGGATGCAGTAAGGCATTGGCTTTACCCAGCAACTGGCTCCGTTCTTCCCCGCCTACAGCACCAATATAAATGATCTGCTCATCATCAATATAGGGCGCCACTTTTTCATTAAAATAGGCTTCATCCTGGATGATCCCGGCGATGATCAGTTTGCGGCGGGAATGAAGGGCTATCTGTACCGCATCGTGTGTGCCTTTGTCGGGATGAATACGGCCATAATATAAAAGATAGCTGTCCGGTACAGGCTCAAAGGCAAAATCTTCCGTCCGGATGCCATTATATACAGTGGCTGTATAATGCAGCGATGCGTGGCGGTCGGCGTTACTGATAGACACATATCTTCCTATATCATTATACCGCTGGTATACCGGCAATATTTTGTGGGAAGAAAACCCGTGAATGGTAGTTACCATCGGCGTTTTAATGAGCCGTGAATAGGTGAGGGGAAGAAAATCGAAATGATTATGGATGATGTCAAAATCGCGGGCCTGCTCCATCAGGTAACTGATATGCATACACTCGTTCACTTTGGCGTCTGCCTCACGGTCTTCTTCATATCCCTTGGCGCAAATGGCCGCCAGTACACCCGCAGTGACTGAATCGGCCGTGGCAAAAAGGGTTACGTCCATTCCTTTGGCTATCAGCCCTTCTGCCAGGTTGGATGCCATTTGTTCCCAGGGTCCGTAATGCCTGGGCGGTGTGCGCCAGGCCACCGGCGATAATATTGCTACCTTCATAATGCTGTGTTTTTCCAGTTTTGCCAAAGACGGTTATTTGCAGCATAGCCGTCAAAACAAGCGCCAAAGAAACACGGATGATTGCCGGTCAACCAATATTCTGATCAACCAATTAACTAATTACCTAACTTCGTACATTCAAAAATTTCGATGTGTTGGCACTGCATCGTTTTGTAATTGGTAATTTGTAATTCGAAACTCAATATGCCCGAATATATTCCTTATGGGAAAACTGGTTATTTTAACCAGCTGGTAACAGATTTTTTAGCAGAATGTCCGCAGATCAGACCATTTTATACCTATTCTCCTGTACATCCGGATTTTGGAGCCGCCATCGCCGCCCGTGAGCAGTTTGATACACCACGCACCGCGCTGGTAGCAGCCCTGGAACAGCAATATGCCTCCCTGGAACCCGTAAAGGCCGTACAGGATAACATCGCAGCCCTGCTGCAACCCACTACTTTTACCGTATGCACCGCGCATCAGCCCAATATTTTCACCGGCTACCTTTACTTCGCTTATAAGATCCTGCAAACCATTAAGCTTTGCCGTGAACTGAAACAGCAATACCCGCAGCATAACTTTGTGCCCGTATATTACATGGGTAGCGAAGATGCTGACCTGGAAGAACTGGGCAGCATCTACCTGGAAGGGAAAAACATTACCTGGAATACCAGCCAGCAGGGTGCGGTAGGCCGCATGAAGCCCGATGGACTGGAAGCCCTCATTGCCGAAGTGAAGAAAGCGCTGGGATATGCGCCTCACAGCGGAGAGCTGATCAGTGTCCTGGAAAAGGCCTACCTGGAACACGCCAATATACAGGAAGCCACATTGTACCTGGTACATGCGCTGTTTGGCCGGTTCGGATTGGTGGTATTGGTTCCCGACAGCGCCGCATTAAAACGTTTATACCTTCCCGTTATGAAGGATGAACTGTTTAACCAGGCGTCGCACACCATTGTAGGCAATACACTTGAAAAGCTGGGAGAACATTATAAAGTACAGGCTAATCCGCGGGAAATAAATCTTTTTTATTTACAGGATGGCTCCCGGGAACGCATTGTGCGGGACGGCGACCAGTGGAAAGTATTACACACCTCGTTGACTTTCAACGCCGCTTCCCTGGAAGCTGCTTTGGAAGCGCATCCTGAAAGCTTTAGTCCAAATGTTATTTTACGGGGTATGTTCCAGGAAACCATCCTGCCCAACATCGCCTTCATTGGCGGCGGTGGTGAAATAGCCTACTGGCTGGAGTTAAAAGGACTTTTTGCACACTACAAAGTGCCTTTCCCGGTGTTGCTGCTGCGCAATTCCCTGTTGCTTACCGACGAAATATCCCGGCAACGCATCGCTAAGCTGGGACTTACCACCAGTGATCTTTTCAGGGGAACAGAAGATATTGTGAACGATTATGTGAAGCGCCATACCAATGCTTCGCTGGTGCTGAAAGATGAATACGCCGCCATTGAACAGCTGTTTGATGCGCTGGAAGAAAAAGCCAGCAGCATTGATGTAACGCTGGTTGCCACCACGGCATCTGAAAGAAAGAAAGCGCTGAAATCCATTGGTAAGCTGGAACACAAATTCCTGCGTGCAGAAAAGAAGAAATTCGCCTGGCAAACAGACCAGATCCGCCAGATCAAAAATAAATTGTTCCCGGCCGGCTCCTTACAGGAACGCAAGGAAAACTTCCTGCCCTGGTACGCCCAGGAAGGCCCCGCCTTCTTCGACCGCGTACTGGCGGCCATCACACCGGTAACTGACCAGTTCACCATCCTCGGCGAGTAGCGCGGAGGGGATCCCCTCCGCTACGCAGTTTGTGTCAGGGCTTTGCTCATATCTTTTACCAGCGACAGAATTGCTGTTAGCTGGTCGTGTACCTGTTTGGTTTCCAGCATTTCATCACGAACAGGTGTAGCGCCTTTACCATCATTGATTTCCTGCTGCCGCTGATGTACCAGGCTTTCCAGGTGGGCATCCAGCCGGTCGAAGGCGTGGATGAGAGGGGAAGGCTGCGCAGTGCCGCCGGTAGCGGGATCTGTCATGAGCATAAGCTGGTCCATATAATGGAGCAGGTAATCCGTGATTTCGCGGTATTCCGGGCGCGGAAACTGTACTCCGTGATGCAGGCTGTATGCCGCCAGGGTGGCGGTGTGGGAAGTGAGTGTATGATTGAGTACCACGTAGTGGTATACTTCAGAAGCATTCTTTTGTTTGCTTTTGGGTTCGGATAACATGCGTTGGAAGGCAGCCATCATGTTGGCTGCAGCTACGTAGGTATCTTTCCTGGCCAGTTTGAAATCGGTAACGGACACCTGTTCATTGGAATAGGCGCGCATTACCAGTTCAAAATACTTACGGTTGGCTTCCATCATCTTCTTCATGTAGTCGGGCACAAAATTATGCTCCCAGCTGGGCCACAACAGCATGTTGGCAAAGAAGGCGATACCTCCGCCAATGAAGGTGTCCAGTACCCGCTGCGTCAGGTTATACAGGTCGGCAGGATGAAGGAAGTGCAGCAGGAAGATGACAAACGGTGTTACAAAAAATACACTCAGCGTATACCGGATGCTCATAAAACTATAAGCCCCAAGGATACAGATAAGCATGGCCACAAAGATCACGGTATCGTTATGGGTAATATAGAGCAGGCCGGCGGCAAACAAAGCGCCGGTAACGGTACCGATTAAACGCTGTATGCTCCGCGATTTCGTAAGTCCGAAGCCCGGTTTCAGGATCACTACTATAGTGAGCAGGATCCAGTATACACGGTCCAGGTGAAGCGCCAGGCCCAGCCCATAACCCAGCATGGTGGCCAGGCTCACACGGATAGCATGCCGGAAGATATGGGATTTGAACGTGAGGTTATCGCGGAACGTTTCAAAATCGTATTTCTGGCGGGTGGTGAATTTAGACAGCTCCAGTTTGGGATCAATGGATTCGTCTTTCAGTCGCTCCAGCCGGGTAAGCCGGTGCAGGTTATAAATACGCTGGGCCATATCCTGCAGGTTTTGCAGGATGTTGGTGAGCGGAATGGTACGGGTTCTTTCCCGGAGGGTAGGCAGTTTCAGGGTAATATCGGCGATAGCCTGTTTTACCTTTTCCATCTCAAATTTCAGGTTGGTTTTTGGGAGGGAACGCTGACCTGCCGCCACTGCCATGCCTATATTCTTCAGTTCCTGTACAAATTGCATAATCAGGACATGGAATTTTTCCAGGATCGCTTCGTCTTTGAAATCGGCCTGCAGGGCGTTATAGTCCGTTTGCGAGGCCATGATCTGTTCCTGGAGGTCTACCATATCCAGGAAAATGAGTACCATGCTCTTATTCAGGCTGGTAGTACCTTGTTGGGCCGACCGTCTTTTCAGCAGCAGCTCACGTACATTTTCCTGTTTTTCGTTAACGATCACCTGTTGTGCCAGCACAGCTTTGTAGTTCTCGCTTACATCGACGCCGGGGGTATAAAAGTTAGCCCTTACTTCAAGGTAGCGGGCGGTTTGCAGGATGCAGTCGCCCAGGGCCTGTTGCACATTCAGATAAGGCCGGATCTGCCAGAGGATCAATGCCAGCACTGCATACCAGATGCTGCCCAGTAGCACCATAGAGGCCTGCAGCAAGGTGAGTTGCGGTGTGAGCTGCGTTTCGCCCAGTATAGATACCAGTACCAGCAGGCAACCGATACCTATATTGCCCCCACGGTTGCCATAAACCAGCAACATGGCAAACATAAAACAGCAAATGGCTATCCACACGGCCATCGGGATGGGATAGGGGATTAGCAGCCCTGTACCCAGCGCGGTGAAGAAGATCAGCACCGTGCTGATGATTAGGCCGTTCCGTTTATGCACAATGGTACCGGGTACATCGCTGAGGGCGGTACACAAGGCGCCCATCGATACCGCGATGCCCAGGTCCAGCATACCAAACCAGGCGAATACCAGCGAAGGCACTACCACACTGATTGTGGTGCGCATGCCATTGCTGAAATGATAACTGTAAAGAAAATTTTTGACGTTATTGATCTGCTGTTCTGTACGCAAACGTAAATGGGTTTTTGATGGCGCAAAGATAAGCGGAATTTGTGCGAATTTTGTCTGACCCGCTGATTACACTGATTTCGCTGATTACCCTGAGTTTTTAGCTTGTGTTTTGTTGTTGTAAGCGGATTTTGTCTGACTCACTGATTACGCTGATTTTGATGATTACAGGATTTTTATATTTGCATTATATAATTATATTATATTGAATAACATTAATTTAATGCAGGGTTTAAAAAAGTATATCAGGGAAATCAGTGTAATCAGCGTAATCAGTGAGTCAGACAAAATCCGCTTCGGTTCGCGTAATTTTCTAACAGTGAATTAAATTGTAATTGTTCTTTTTACTATATTTATAACCAGTCGTTTAGACTTTTGTTGCGTGCTGCGGGCAGAGGCAAATGAGCAGTGATTGTGTATAAATAATTACTGTATATTATTGCATCTCACTTAAATTACTTTTTGATTCGGGTAAAATTATATCTTTGACGCCTTAAAAAACCTCGGAGTACGACGTGCGCTTAAAAACACTAGAAATTAAAGGCTTTAAAAGTTTTGCAGATAAAACCGTTTTGCAGTTCGATGAGGGCATCACTGGGGTGATTGGGCCAAACGGTTGCGGCAAAAGTAATATCATCGACTCCATCCGCTGGGTAATCGGCGAACACAAGATCAGTAACCTCCGGTCTGATAACCAGGCGGGACTTGTGTTCAATGGTTCCAAAAGCCGCTCAGCAAGCGGTATGGCGGAGGTTAGTCTCACTTTCGAGAATACCAAGAACGTACTGCCCACCGAATTTACCACGGTGACGATTACACGTAAATTTTATAAGAACGGCGACAGTGAATACCGTCTTAACGACGTGGCCTGCCGCCTGAAGGATATCCATAACCTGTTCATGGACACGGGCGTAAGTACCGATTCCTATGCCATTATTGAGCTGGGCATGGTGGACGATATCATCAAAGACAAAGAAAACAGCCGTCGCCGTATGCTGGAGCAGGCGGCTGGCATCTCCATTTATAAAACCCGGAAAAAAGAAGCCAAATCCAAACTGGACGCCACAGAAGGGGACCTGAACCGTATTGAGGACCTGTTGTTCGAAATCAATAACAACCTCAAAACACTGGAAAGCCAGGCCCGTAAGGCAGAGCGCTTCTACGAGGTGAAAAAGGAATACCGCGAAATCAGTATAGAACTTGCCAAAGCCGCCCTGGAAGGTTTTAACGTCACTTTCAAAGAACTGTCGGACACCCAGCAGAATGAAAGCGACCGCAAACTGGCGCTGGAAACAGACATCCTCAGCGCAGAAGCAGCTGTGGAACAGGATAAACTGCATTTCGTGGCAAAGGAAAGGGAACTGCAAACCATGCAGAAATCGTTTAATGAACTGGTTTCCACCATCCGTACCAAAGAAAATGATAAGAACCTCGCTACGCAACAACTCACATATCTGCGCGAGCGGGAAAAAAATATCAGCGACTTCCTCAATAACGCGGAAGGACAACTGCAGGGATTGACCACCTCTATTGAGTTTACCGAGAAACAGGTAGAAGAGCCGGCCGTTCCGGCCGCCAGCGGCGGTGCGGTGGAAGCGCTGGTGCCGGATATCGGCGATTACTCCGGCATTCCGGTC
>JBCNPS010000405.1:0-6928 GCA_039593235.1 Chitinophaga sp.
TACCCAGAAAACAAGCAGGGCTACTGCCAGCCATGTCATGGAATCAGGGGAGGTGGCAATAGCAGCCGGTTTGATCGCAGTTTCGGTTCTTCCAAAATTGACCGCAAGCGGAATGAAGCTGAGCAAGGCATTGGAAAGAAAGGTAAATGTGAGGCTGCGCGACCGGTAGTAGAGCCATGAAAGGAAAGCCGTAACAGGTAGGTAAAGCAGCATGCTGGTGGGATAAATACAGGGCGCCACCGCCATGAGTGAAGCCATGACAACCGAGGTAGTTGGCGGATATTTTTTTAGTAACCCATTCAATATAACACCGCGGAAAACAAATTCCTGCATGGCGGGCATTAGCAAAACAAATACCAGGCAGTACATTATTTTGTTATGTATCATGTGCCAGCGGCCATCCCAGGAGAATGGGGGTTCCCCGGCAAAGTACCGGAGAAAGATCAGCTGGAAATATAGTGCCGGTACAATCAGCAGCAGCATCCAAAGGTTATTGCCCTTTGGGATCCGGAGCAGCAGGCCCATTCCCGGACCATCTGTTTTTTGACGATGAACCGCCAGGTAGCCGCTTACCAGCAAAAGGGGAAGCGTTACATCCAGCAGGTAAACCGTATAGATCAGCTCAAAAGGAACATTACCGCTGAGGTAATAAAAAGAGAAATGAACAGCGTTGCTTAGCAGGAACAGCACCAGGGTTATTAACCATGCTTGTTTCATGGAAGGATAGGCAGGGATATCCACTTCCTGGATATCCTGAAGCAGATCAGGATTTTGTGGCATAGGTATAGTTATAAGGATTCAGGTGATGGGATGAGGTTTGTGGTTCCCGTGTTTAGCGGGAACCACGGTATTTAAATAATATGTGTAATCAATCCGTCGCGCAGCTTTGGTTCAAACCAGGTGCTTTTCGGGGGCATTACATTTCCGCTGTCGGCAATGTCAAAGAGTTGTTGTATAGTAACAGGATAAAGGGCAAATGCCACTTTCATTTCGCCGCTGTCTACCCGTTTCACCAGTTCTTCCAGGCCGCGGATGCCGCCTACAAAGTCAATGCGTTTATCGGTACGCTGGTCTTTGATGCCCAGCAGCTTATCCAGTACATTGTTGGAAAGAATAGTTACATCAAGGATGCCTATCGGATCGGTGGTGTAAGTGCCTTCTTTTGCCACCAGGCGGTACCATTTGCCATCCAGGTACATGCTAAATTCGTGCAGCATGGAGGGCTGTTGGGGCAGGTGCCCGATCTCCTCTACAGTGAAGTCATAATCCAGCCGGGAAAGCAGGGCTTCCTTACTGAGGCCGTTGAGATCTTTCACTACGCGGTTATAGTCCAGGATAGCCAGTTGGCTGGCGGGGAAAATGGTAGTGAGAAAATAGTTTACAGGATTATCTACCGAAGTGATCTTTCCTTCTTTTTCAAACGCGGCCTGTACCAGGCTGGCGGAGGCGGCGCGGTGATGGCCATCGGCAATATAGGTACATGGTACTTTTTCGGCGAAGAGGGTAGTGATGTCCTGGATGGCGGCGGGGGTATTGATCACCCATATGGTATGCCGGATGCCGTCTTCTGCGGTGAAGTCATATACCGGTTTATTATGCTCCTGCCAGTGGTCTATCAGTGCGTTAACTTCCGGTACATCGTTATAGGCAAGGAATACGTTGCCGGTTTGGGCTTTGGTGGTTTTGATATGATTGATGCGGTCCAGTTCCTTATCGGGCCGGGTAAACTCATGTTTTTTGATGATGCCGTTATTATAATCTGATATGGCGGAAACGCATACCAGGCCTGTTTGTGCGCGGCCGTTCATCACCAGTTTATAGATGTAGTAGGCGGCCTGCGGTTCCAGGGAAAGGGTGCCCTCCTGTACCAGCCGGTGCAGGTTTTCCGCGGCTTTATCATATACGGCCTGGCTGTGGGGATCTGTTCCTTCCGGCAAGTCTATTTCAGATTTTGAAACATGATAATATGAATAAGGGTTACCGGATGCCGCTGCTTTGGCTTCTTCCGAGCTGAGTACGTCGTAGGGCCTTGCAGCTACTTTTGCTGCCAGATCTGCTGCAGGCCTTAATCCGTTAAAGGGTTTGATAATAGCCATGATGTAGATATGTGTGAGTAGTAAATGTAATAATAAAAAAAATACGGAGTTGCAGACAGGGATGTATCTGCAACTCCGTATTATATTCGGGATATTTTTTATGCCTTTTTCAGGGAGAAGTATTTCATGGCTTCCACCATTACTTCTACGCTTTCATATGGCAATGCGTTATACATAGATACGCGGAACCCGCCCGAGAGACGGTGACCTTTGATACCAACAATGTCTTCTTTTTTACAGAATTTCAGGAATTCTTCCTCCATTTCAGGTTTATCCATGATAAAGCAGGCATTCATTTTACTACGGTCTTCTTTCACAACAGTGCCGCGGAACAGCGGGTTGTGATCGATTTCGTCGTAGAGCAATGCGGCTTTTTTCTCATTGATCTTTTCAATGGCGGGAATACCTCCCTGTTCTTTGAGCCACCGGAGGGTAAGCATGGAAATGTATACAGCAAAAACGGGAGGGGTGTTGAGCATGGAGCCATTTTCAATATGGTTCCTGTAGTCCAGTATGGCCGGTATTTTGCGCGTTACCTTGCCTAGTATGCTTTTGCGTACAGCTACCATGGTAGCGCCGGCGGCGCCCATATTTTTCTGTACACCGGCATAGATCAGCGAGTACTTGTTAAAGTCCATGCTGCGGCTCATGATGTCGCTACTCATGTCTGCTACCAGGGGTACGTCGGTAACAGGCGTCATTTGCCACTGTGTACCATAAATGGTATTGTTGGTGGTAATGTGTAAATAGCTTGCCTGTGGCGGGATGGTAAACTGTTTGGGAATGTGATTGTAGTTGCTTTCTTTGGAGCTCGCCACAACGTCGGCGAAGCCAAACAATTTTGCTTCTTTGATAGCCTTGTTAGACCATACTCCTGTATCCACATAAGCGGCGGAATCGCTGCTTTCCAGCAGGTTCATCGGCACCTGCATAAACTGCGTGGTAGCTCCGCCATGTAAAAAGAGTACTTCAAAGTCGTCATCAAGCTGCATCAGTTCCCTCACCAGGTTACGCGCCTCGTCCATTACCGCTACAAACGGTTGTGTTCTGTGGCCAATTTCCAGTATAGACATCCCCGACCCCTCGAAGTCGATCAGAGCTTTACTGGCCTTGTACAATACCTCGTTGGGTAATACAGAAGGACCTGCGTTAAAATTATGCACCTTCATGTTGCGATTCAGATTAAATTCATTTTTTGATCTTTCCACTTTGTTTTGGTTTTTCTAAGGAAACGGAAAAAAAACGGCACGGGTGTTTTAAAACCAGTAAGGCGCGTGGTGTAGGACAGGCTAAAAGATGGTATGGGCAAAGATAAAATTTCTTTTCTAATTATTAAGTAATACCATAAATATTTTAACCGGCTACTCTTCTCTCACTGGCAGCTTACCTTCCAGCCATTGGCGCTGAAGCTGTTCCATTTCCTGCAGTTCCTCCGGGGTAAGGGCGGTATGGGTCAGTTCCTGCAAAGAGGGCTGCCCTGCATTTACCCAGGCAGTATACCAGGCGGCTGCCACAGCCGATATCGCATTTTTCATCCTTCGTTCTACCATGTCGCCCATGGAAAGCGCGTATGCTTTCGTATAGTCTTCTGCGTAAGTACGAATTAATACCCCATTCCGGTTTTCATATCCATAACGCCTGCCAGGCGGAAACTGTTCGCTTAACCGCTTTTCACAGGTCAGTACTGTATCTGCGGCCATTCCGCTTACCCTGATGATGTCCCAGATATATTTCCGCGGCTCGGGTATATACACGGCTTTTCCTGCCCAGTAATCGAAGGTCTGATCGGCCAGCAACTCCGGGATGCGCGATTCCCAGAGGCCGTGGATCCCCTGCTGGCCGGTAAACTGGCCGTTATGATTGGAACAAACATGCAGTGGTACATGCGCATCTGCAATGTAGTGGCCCAGTTCAGCGGAAAGCCGCATGATGCGCTGCTGGTCTTTTTCCCGGAAGGCCGCCGTGAGCATGGCCATCATCTTTTCAAGATGCCAGGGCAAAATGCCGTTCCTGTTGAGAGAATCGGCGCTGTACTTTGCTACCGCATCTGCCCAGTTGCAGGGGATCTGCGCATAGGGCGGCCGGTCGAACAGGTCGATGTCGATATAATGCCGGGCGCCCTCTGCCGCCACAGCATAGCGCCGCTTGTCGGGGTCGGTGGCATGTACCGTAATGTACTCCAGGTTTGGTTTATAGAGGATCATCATTTCGGGCGGCAGGCAAAATACGGCCAGCCGGTTGATCCGCTGATGCGCAAAAAAGCCCCATGCATGAACATTTACACAGGAAAACAGGATGACGGTAATGAACGCGGGAATCCGCAGGCAGGTGTGGGTTAACATGTCATTATAATTTTTGGGAAGATGAATATAGCGAAAAAAACAATGCTGATATTTTATCTTCAGGGATAAAAAAATATCAGCATTGTTATACAAATGTTATTTTGATCCACAGCGGATCATATGTTGGTAACGCCGCCGCTTACCGCAAACTTCATGGCTTCGCCGGCAGAAATATCCGTAAGTGGTTTAACCCGCTCCTTGGGCACCATAAACACCTTACCGGTAATGGCATAGGCGTGCGGCACATATACGGCCATGTATCCTTCGAGGCCCAGGTTACTCAGATCGGTTTGTGTAATGAACCCCATCTCCCATACATCTATTCCATAGATCTGCACCAACACCGGGTGATCAAATTTTTTCTTCTCACCAACAAACGCATCAAAAACATCTTTGATAGAAGTATAAATGTATTTGATAAAAGGGGTGCGTTCCAGGAGATGATCAAACAGATCAAAGATCCGCCCTATGATGAAAGAAGAGCTGAGATAACCTACTACTATGATCAGCAGCAGCACCAGCGCAAATCCCACTCCCTTATACTTCAGGAAATTGAAAGACGCATCTTCCGGGATCAGCTCTTTCGGAATAATATTATCTATAGTTATAAACGCCCAGTACAAGGTTAGCGCAGTAATACCAATGGGCGCCAGTATGAGCAGTCCCTGAAAGAAGTAACGCAGCAATCTTGATGCAAATACTTTTAATCTAAGCTTTGGCGACATGGTTTGTGATTAGGGCTGCAAATTAGACAATAAACCTTAAAGGAGGAAGTAAGGGCCGTTAATTGAATGTTGCCACATTTAAAAAAATAGTACTGGAAACTTTGGAAGTTTGGAAAGTTTCCATAGTTTTGTCCTGCATTACTACAGGGTTAACGCCGCAAACTTATGGAAGTACAGGAACGCATTATGGACACGGCTTTCAGCCTTTTCCGTCAGTTTGGTACCCGCTCCATTACAATGGATGACATTGCTGAGAGGATGGGTATCTCGAAGAAAACGCTTTACGCTCACTTCACTGATAAGGACGATATGGTTTGTCAGACCATCGGCCGGTTCATAAATATCGTTACGGAAGATTGTATTGAAGACCGGAAAAAATCGAAAGACGCCATTGATGAATTATTCCTGGTAATGGACATGCTGGACCGCCGCCTGCGCAATATGAACCCGGTCATTATCCTGGATCTGCAGAAATTTCATTCCAAAGCCTACCAGCTGTTCCTGGATTACCGGAATAATACCCTGGCCACCATGATCCGCGAAAATATGGAAAGAGGGATCAGCGAAGAAGTGTACCGGCCCGATATCGACATTAAGATATTAACACAGTACCGCATTCATGGATGTATGATCTGTTTTCAACCGGAAGTGTTCCCTGGCGCCAATGATATGAACAAAGTGCAGAAAGTGTTGCTGGAGAATTTTTTATATGGGGTGGCATCTGTAAAAGGATACCGGCTTATTGAAGAATATAAACAACTATCGCAAAATAAATAACACTATGCTATCAATCAAAAGGCTCACCAGTATGGCTTTTATGGTGTGGCTGCTGTTACTGGCCACTATAGCCGGCGCCCAGCAGCAGGTTTCGCCTGAACCCATCCGTTTGTCTGCCAAGGAAGCGGTGGACTTTGCCCTGGCCAATCAGAGCACAGTTAAAACCGCTAAACTGGACGAACTCATACAGCTGGCGAAAAACAAAGAGGTTAGCGGCCTGGCACTACCCAACATTGCCGGTACCGGTTCCTATCAGTACAACCCGATCACCCAGAAGCAAATGTTTAACATGAGGAACTTTGGTTTACCCAAAGACTCCTTTACGGTTGTTTCTTTCCAGTTGCCGCATAACCTGCTCGGCGAAGTGAAACTTACACAGGTGATCTTCGACCCAAGCGTGTTAGTGGCATTGCAGGCACGCAAAACCCTGGAAGACCTGGTAGCCCAGCAGGTGCAGAAAGCGGAAATAGACGTAAAGTCAAGTGTGTACAAGGCCTATTACAATGTACTGTCTGCAGACAAAGCGCTCCAGATCCTTACCGAAAACATCACTTCCCTGGAAAGGATACTCAGCGAAACCAAAGAGATCTATAAAAACGGCCTCGCAGAAAAACTGGATGTAGACCGGCTGGTGGTACAATACACCAACCTGCAAACCGAACAAACAAAACTCCGTAACCTGATTGAACTTGGCACCGCTTCACTCAAATACCAGATGGGCATGCCGTTGAAACAACAGATAACGCTAACGGATACACTCTCTACTGAAAAGATCGTGGCAGACGTACTGGATATGGATAAATTCGACTACTCACAACGTATCGAATACCAGTTGCTGCAATCGCAAAAGAAAGCAAATGAATATGATCTGAAAAGATATAAGCTGAAAGGATTGCCTTCCCTGCAGCTGTTCGGTTCTACCGGCGCACTTAGAGGAAGCGATAAGTTTGATTACTTCCAGAACCAGATGTGGTACGGCTATGTAAAC
>JBCNPS010000406.1:0-7004 GCA_039593235.1 Chitinophaga sp.
GGTTGCAGTTTTTTGATATTTATTCTCAGCACCACCGCATCTTCCACCGCTACAATGCTGATAGCGGAAGGGGCTTTCCTGTTATAGCTTTCACAGTTAGCCAGGAAATCATCGGCGAAGCCGAACTTCACTATTTTTTCATTTCCTTCCTCATCAAGTATAGAAAATTTAAACATGCCGGAGATCACAAAAGCGGAATACCGGGCAACTTTGCCATACCTGAGAAAGGCGTCTCCTTTTTTTATATGTTTTACGGTGGCAATACTATCCAGTAACTGCCATTCAGCCTGGGTTACAACCGGGTATTTTTTCATGAGGCGATCATACCAGGCGGGCAATGCGTGATCCATGTCGGCAATTGTTTGCCTGCAAGATAGTCATTCGTATTTATTTTATGTACCCAATAAAAATGCAGCAGGAACGTTCCTGCTGCATTCGATGATGATATACTATCTGCTTTACTTAGCCTGGTCCCGTAATGCTTTTATCTTATCGTGTGAGCGTTTCAGTTCCGCTTTTTGTTGTGTCAGTAATTCCCTGATATAAGCCGGCAGGGCCTCATGTTCTATAGCGTCTTTATAAGCCCTTTGTGCGGCGTCTTCGCCGGCTTCACAATTGGAGAGAATCGTTTTACGGTCGTGTCCCGTAAAAACGGCTTTTACATCCATCCAGGCGCGGTACACTTTACCGCTGGTGGTAGTACCGGGTTCCATTGTTCCGCCGTTGGCCTGCACTTCATTACCGAGGATATTTCTAAGCTGGTGACTTTCTGCGATCATATCGGTAAAAAGCGGCCTCAGATCGGTGTTATCTTCCTGTAATTCCTTTAATGCTTTTTCATAACCTGTGATACGGTCGTTGTTGATCGCTATCAGGTCATTCAATACTTCGTTAGTGGCACTTGCTGTTATATTTTCCATGGTAAATTTTTTTAGATATACCATGTAACGGCCATAAAACATGCCAGTCAGCTAATTGCATCATTGACAGGGGGATGACTGTATAAAACCTTTAACAGGTGTAGAAGCGGTTAATCATTCTGTGGCAGAACTTCGCGGGTATGCTGAACGGAGATGTGATAAACGGCTGTTTCTGCAAAGCGGGAGGCCACCACGATGTGCGTACCGTTAGCGTGCTGGTCAAAAAGTTCCTGTACCAGTGTGGGATTGTTGTTATCGCGGGAGAGATGCGCCAGCAGGAGATGGGTCATAAACGGCGGCCGGTGGGTAGTAAATATTTCCAGCGCCTGTTTATTGGACAAATGTCCTTTCCCGCCGCGGATGCGTTTTTTCAGGTAATAAGGATACCGGCCTTTGTCGAGCATTTCCTCGTCGTAGTTGGCCTCCAGGAAAGCCGCATGGCATTGCTGGAAGTGACGGATCACATGTTCGCAGGGAGCGCCGATATCTGTAAACACCCCGATGGTGACTGCATTACCCGCTACAATAAAACTGTGGGGCTCGGAGGCGTCGTGATGTTTGGGGAAGGCGGTAACAGACAGGGTACCGATCTGTACCGGTTCATAGGGGTTAAATGACATTACCAGCTGTTGCTCCAGCGTGAGGCCGCCATGCACCATGGTAGTGTTGGTAATATATACCGGCAACCGGTATTTTTTTGCCAGTACGGGAACGCCCCTGATATGGTCAATATGTTCGTGTGAAACAAATATCGCTTTTACCTTATTCATGGAAAGTCCCAGGCGGGCCATCCGCTTTTCCGTTTCCCTGCAGGAGATGCCCGCATCTACCAGCACGGCTTCGCTGTCGTTGCCTATGTAATAACAATTCCCGTTACTTCCCGAATTTAATGATGTAATAAATAGCGACATGTGGCAAAGGTAAAATTTCAGGTTGAGATTTGCAGTGGCTGGTATTTGTAAATGCAACTACGTTGCAGATTGTTTTTTTTATTATGTTTGTATGGTTTAAGAAACCTGCTTGTGATACTCTTTTTACATTGGGGCATTTCCCCGGAAATTTTCCGCATTGGCGGTTTGGCGCTGCGGTACTATAGTTTGGGCTTTATGCTGGCTTTTGCGGCCTCGTATATGGTGTTATTGCGGGTGTTCCGGCAGGAGGGGCGGCCCCGGGAAATGCTGGACCGCCTGCTGGTATACATTATAGCCGGCACCCTGATCGGGGCGCGCCTGGGGCATTGTTTGTTCTACGACTGGGCTTATTATCAGGTGCATTTTTGGGAGATGATCCTGCCATTTACCTTTTCGGATGGTCAGATCACTTTCACCGGCTACCAGGGACTGGCCAGTCACGGCGGCGCCATAGGCATTGCGCTGGCCGCCGCACTTTTCAGTTACCGCCACCGCGTGCCGCTCATGTGGTTGCTGGACCGGCTGGCGCTGGTAGTACCACTGGCGGGTGCATTGATCCGTACCGGTAATTTCTTTAATGCGGAAATCATTGGCAAGCCCACCAACCTGCCATGGGCCGTGGTATTTACAAGGGTAGATGAATTGCCACGCCATCCGGCGCAGCTGTATGAGGCGCTATGCTATATTATCATATTCGTATTGCTATGGCGCCTGTACCGTAAACATCCGGCGCCCGGTAAGTTATTCGGCTGGCTGCTGACCAGCGTGTTCAGCGCCCGCTTCCTGATTGAATTTGTGAAGGAAAACCAGGTGGCCTTTGAAAACGGGCGCCTGCTGAATATGGGACAGTTGCTTAGCATTCCGATGATTATACTGGGTATTTATTTTTTAAATTTTTATAAGAGAAAGTATGGAGAGAGATGAACGGGTAAAAGTGTATATTTTAACAGGGTTCCTGGGCGCAGGCAAAACCACTGTGCTAAACAGCCTGCTGCGGCAATTTGCCGGGCACAATAATATCGTTATTGAAAATGAATTTGGAAAAGTGAATATCGATGCGAGCCTGATCACGGAGAAAATAGACCAACTGTATGAACTGACCAGCGGCTGTATCTGTTGTTCGCTGGATAACGACCTGCTGGAAGTATTGGGCACTATCCTGCAAAAGGAAAACCGCCCGGAACAGGTGTTTATAGAAACCACCGGGATAGCGGATGTGGGCAATATCATAGGCATGTTGCTGATGCCGGAGGTACAGCGGCATTATACACTGGTGAGCACCATTTGCGTGGCAGATGCGGAAAATATCTTTGAAAGATTACAACAGGCGCCCGAAGCAGGCAAACAACTTTCCTGTGCCGATGTGATCATCATCAATAAAATTAAGCACCTGGATATACCGCAGCTGATCTATCTTTCCCAACAGCTGGAGCAAATGAACCCATTGGCATTTATTACTACCTCTGAGGATGGCGCCGTATCGCTGAAAACATTACAATTCCCTGAAAAGCCAATAACCGCTGCTGTTGCTGTGCCAGCCCCGGTGAAGCATCCGCATAAAGTGAATACGGTGCTGTTTGAATCGCCGGATGCGTTTGACCTGAACATGCTGGTGTTTGTGCTGGACTTTCATTTCAATGCGTACCCCGACCAGTTGTACCGCATCAAAGGATATATCCGTGTGAAAGGCAGCGGGGAAAGAATGCTGGTACAATCTACCGGGAAATACCTGCATATACAACCGGCAGGAGAGTGGGGGACAGCCACACCCACATCTGCATTGGTATTCATTGGGCGGGAATTAAAAACAGCTACTATCCAGCGGATACTGGCGCCGGCGCTGAAAAAATAATTTTATGGAAAATTCCGGAAAGGGCATCTACCCTGAAATCTGTTGTTATGATAAAGGCCCGGAAATTAACCGTACTATTGGTAGTGATCCTTACTTTTGCAGGCGGCTTCGTATATGCATGGCAGTATGAAGCAATAGCAATGCCTGCTTCCCACATAGAACCGCCATTTTCCAATGCAACATATCCACCCGCGGTGGTAGGCGCGCTTCCGCTGCCGCCCGGGTTTACACGCCTGCCGCAACCGGCCGGCAGTTTTGGCGCCTGGCTGCGGTCTATGCCATTGAAACGGGATAACAGGGTATATCTTTATAACGGGCATTTAAAAAACAACCAGGAAGCGCAATATGCCGTACTGGATATTTCCACCGGTAGCAAAGATCTCCAGCAATGCGCCGATGCCGTGATCCGTTTGTATGCAGAATACCTGTACAGCAGCAAGCAGTTTAATAAAATTGCCTTTCACGCTACCGACGGTACCCTGATGGACTATAACAGCTGGATGAAAGGAGACAGGTTTGTACTGAAACAAAACCGTTTGATAAAAGTACGGAAGGCTGCTCCCTGCAGCGGACAGGACTGCTTCAGCAATTACCTGGAAACTGTTTTTTCCTGGGCAGGTACCTTATCGCTCAGTAAGGAACTGCTACCTGTAACGGATACACGTAGAATACTGCCGGGGAATGTTTTTATAAAAGGAGGCGCTCCGGGGCATGCGGTAATTGTAATGGATGTGGCGCAAAATGCCGCGGGTGAAAGGGTATTTCTGCTGGCACAGAGTTATATGCCTGCACAGAATATTCATGTGTTGAAGAACCCTGCCGGCGCTACGCCCTGGTATAGCGCGGGGTTTACAGGAAAGCTGTTGACGCCGGAATGGGTGTTTGATGCGGGGGAACTGTCAAGGTTTCCATAATCAAAAGCGGGTGTATCATTTTGGATACACCCGCTTTGCCCGGGAACCAGATGGTGGCCGGCGGCCATCTAAGCGATGCTCAGCGCCTTCATTTATTTCTGATATCCTTTTTCGTTTATCCTTCCGCCAGTAATTTATCCAGCAATGCTTTCAATTCAGGATTGGATGGCCGCAACGCATCGGCGCTCACAATTTTGCCGTCCGGCGCAATCAGTATAAATCGCGGAATGGCATTGATGTTGAACTTCTGGATGAAATCGGATTGGAAATCCTTATCAGCAAGCAATTGTATGCCTTTCAGGTTTCCTTTCTGTACAAAATCTTTCCACTTTTGTTTGTCTGCATGTTTATCTACCGACAGGCTTACAAATTGGATCTTATGATGTTCATACAGTGCCTCTATCTTCGACAAATGGGGAATTTCCATTTTGCAGGGACCGCACCAGGTGGCCCATACATCTATATAAACATATTTCCCGCGTAAATCTTTCAGGGAAACTTTTTTACCGCTTACATCTTCATAAGAAAAATCAGGCGCAGGGGTATTGTCGCCATAAGTATTGGCATTGCTGTAAATTTCCCGGATCTCTTTCAGGTGCGCAGGATTTTTTGCGCCTGCAACGTAATCTTTATACAAACTATCGCGTACCCTTTTATCCTTCAGCATTTTCAAGGCACTTTGTGTACCGGTATATGTGTAGTATTCCAGCATAGAAGGATCTGTGATCTCCCCTTTTGTAATATAGAGATTCATCAGGGTCCGTACGTTGTTGTCTGTTACAGATGCTTCAAATAAATGCCTGTACTTTGTGTATTGCACAGTAGAGAGATAGTGCTGCAGCACTTGCCTGTACCAGGCGGATTCCCGGAATAACACTGCGTCGTTCTTATCCCAGTTGTTCATAGTGATATCGTCCAGCAGCCTGCGTTCTGTGCTGTCGAGCCTTTTTACATGCATGGCCCTGCCGGCTTCCGACAGGCGGCGCTGGAAAGCGGTATCCGTACGGTTGCCTGTTTCCATCATTTTATAGAAGGCATTCTGTTTCTCCAGGTCTGTTCCGTAATAGATGCTGTAATTTGCCAGCACGTATTTGGCGTAATAAGCCAGGTCCTTAGCGGCTATTTCCCGGAAAAACGGGCTGGGCAACTGGTCAAACGAATGTTGTCCATCTTTCACAAAAGCGTCCATCTTGCTGATAAACTCCGGTACGGGGATATACAGGGCCTGCTGTCCAAGCAACCGTTCCGGATCGGTTTGTACATATTTGGATAATGCCTTTCTTGCATCTGAGGCGGCATTGTTTTCCATACTGCCTTTACCGCTGAAGCGGTAAGTGCTGTCAGGGGCTAGTGTAATCTGAAGCTGGTAGCCTGGTTCCAGGTATAACTGTCCAACGCCGGTCAGGGAATAGAATCCTTTCGCGGGCAGGGTTACTTTGCTGTTGAAGGTACCGTCTCCATTTACAGGGATCAGCAGGTCGGCGCCGGTCATATTTTTCAGGTGCAGCGGTGTGGTAATATCGCTGCTATTCAGTTTGCCGGAAAGGGTAGCGGCCTGTTTTTGTGCATTGGCTGTTGCAAACAGGAATGCGCAGGGTACCAGTGTAAGAATAATGCTTTTCATATAATGATGATTAACGGTCATTTAATTGCATGTCTGGATTAAATTGCTGTACACGGGCAGGGATCTGGAAAACATATTTTTTGCTGCCTGGTTCCAGCGTGCCTTTTATGGCGCCGGTACTGTTCACTTTGCGTTCCACCAATGGCATACGTCCTTCGCGGTCCAGGCGTTTCATGTCCATCCAGCGCACCCCGCGAAAGGCCAGTTCCCTTCTGCGTTCTTCCAGCACTTTCTTCAGCGCATCTTCCTGGCCGGTGGCAGTGAGCGTGGTATAGGCGCCTGGTTCAAAACGGTATTTGCGCAACTCGTTTATTACATTCATGGCCGCCTCGGTTTGATTGTTGCGCGCCAGCAGTTCCGCTTTTGTCAGGTACATTTCCTGGAAGGTAGTTCCGAAATTGGAGTAGCCGTTTTCGGCGGAATAGTAATAATCGTTGGGGAAATTGCTAAGCGTGTATGCGAGAAAGAGCAGCCGGAGATCGCCGGGTTGGTATAAAGTGCTCAATCCACGCTGCATGCCCATCATAGAAGGGATCGTATAATCTGATGAAGCGCGTTGCCAGAGCACCTGCGGGTTCTGGTCGGTAGGTGGGAATGCAAACGCATCTTCATAATCGTTGAAGTTGAGCATACTATGCGGGGCCGTTAATGCCAGGTCGGTAAACTTCTTCGTGTTTTCATAATCCTGCATGTAGAGATAGATCCTGGACAGCAAACTATACGCGGCGTATTTGGTAACCCTGTACCTGTTAAGATTGGTGAGCGGCAATGATTCAATGGCAT
>JBCNPS010000407.1:0-6960 GCA_039593235.1 Chitinophaga sp.
TGCGTGGGGACTTTGGCCAGGTGCAATGGATAAAGGGAGATTTTTATAAAACTTACCAGGTGGGGAGAGATAATAAAAAAGGAGATGGTAAATGAATGAAGAAGGGAGATGACCGTTAACTGCTCATCTCCCTTCTTTATTCCTTATTTCTCCCCGGGAATCACAGGCAGTTCAAGCACCTGTCCTTTTTCTTTTAACCGTTGCTGCAACTTTGCTATATCTACCTGCTGCACGGGTACCCCGTCTTCCACGGCAATAGCTGCTGCGATGCCGGCGCTTTCACCCAATACCATCCAGGCTGGTTCCACTCTTACGGAGGAGAAAGCCACGTGGGAGGCCGACACGCATACCGGTACCAGCAGGTTGGCGCATTCCGATTGCTTGGGCGTAATAGCCCTGTAAGGCAGCTGGTACGGATAGCCTATCTTCCGTGTTTTTAAACGCACGGGGAATATAGTGCCTTCATTAATGAAACCACTGTCGGTGCTGATACGCTGACAATCGTGCGAATCAATAGGGAATGAACCGATAGCAATAACATCTTGTTTTTGTATTTCCTGCTGGATATCTTTCTGGGTCATAAAATATTCTCCTACCATTCTCCTGCCTTCACGCACGTATAATACAGGCGGGAAATGTTTTGATGCGCTGAACTCATCTTTTGCATATCCCAGCTTGCTCATTTGCGTACGCACATGCGCAGGCACGGCGGAGTCGGTGCACAGGAAGTACAACAACCCTTCCGTATAACTGCGATGGGCATCCCATATGGCTTGTCTTTTGCGTGGCGCCGCTTCGGGATAATCATAATTCTCTCCCACCAGTCCTGTTGATATCTGGCCGCCAATGCTGTTATTGCCATCTATCTTTTGCCCTGGCAGCGGGTACATATCGAAGGGAACGCCCATTTGCGGATTGGCTTTATAAAAACGGCGGAACAGTTCATACCTGGCGGGATCATAATTATCCGGGCGGTAAAAAGGCGCCTGGTTGCCCGGTTCAGCAGAAAGACAAAGGCGGAAGCTGTAGGTCATGATCCGCCGGTCGCCCTGCCCTTCGGGCACCCGGGTATTACCGGAAATAAGCTGCACGGATGATGGCCCGTTATCCGGCGCAGGCGCTTTGGCCGGCTTCTTAAGATAAATAGCGCCCGCCAGCGGTTCCCCGAACTCATCACGACTTTCCCTGCCAACGCGGTATTTCACACCGGCCGCCGCCATCAGATCGCCTTCATAGGTGGCGTCAATAAATACTTTGCCTCTGAAAACCTTGCCGGAGTAAGTACGGATAGCGGAGATCCTTCCCTTGCCGGTAACCGCCGATTTCAGGGTTTCATTCAGGCTTACCTGCACGCCTGCTTCTTTCAGCAGGTCGTTAAATACTTTCTCTGCAATATGTGGTTCGTATGTCCAGGGTTTATTGTCTTTTTCACTGACCTTGTAAGGCAATGCGATCCCTTTTGCAGCATATTCTTTTTCTATCCGTTTATGAAATTCTTCAAAAAGACTGCGCAACGTTTCACGCGCCATCTGGTTGGAATCGCTGAAGGAAAGACCGCCGCTCATTATGCCGCCTACTAACGGGAGCGGCTCTACGATCATTACGCTGCGGCCTTCTCTTGCTGCAGCTACACCCGCCAGTACACCGGATGGAGTGGCGCCATATACTACCACATCATAAACGGTGGCTGCGCCGGCGCTGTGAAACAGCACCAGGAATAAAATGGTGAGTACTCTTTTCATATCTCTTCTAATATTTTTAAGTGGATGAATGTCAGTATCCCGGGTTCTGATCTTTTGCAGGATCCAGTGCTTTATTGTAGTTCATTTCTGACAACGGGATAGGCCAGAGGTAATGTTTTTCTGCAATGGTTTTACCGGTAGCCGCCAGGATCACTGCCTTGGCAGTGCCGCTGCGTTTCAGATCCAGCCAGCGTTTCCCGGAGATCTGAAATTCGTAGGCCCGTTCCAGTAATACCCTGCCAGTAAATGTGGCGCCGTTGTAATCCGCCAGTTGAAGATCGGTTTCAGCGGGAACTCCGGGCGCTTTACCATAAGCGCGGCGCCGTACCTGGTTCAGCGCTTCCATACCGGCCGCGGTTGGGGCGTTACCTGCGCGGCACGATGCTTCTGCATATATCAGCAACGCATCGGCATAACTGTATACCGGGTCGTCGTTGCCTGCGCCTTCTTTGCTGGCGGCCTTAGTGTCGGTGTAGCGGGAGCTGATCATTGTATGGGCGCCAAGACCAATATCCAGCTTATCCCACAGCGCTTTCCGCAAATCGTTGTTATCCCAGCTGCTGAAAAACTCGCTGGTTTCATCTCCATATAACACATACGACCCTCCGAAATTGAATAGCCTGGTATTGGGATGATTGGTGATCCATAACATATAGTTCCCCTGCCCTGCCTGCCGCATGTACTTCAGGTAAAAGATCTCTTCGCTGGTGCTGAGTAATTCCGGACCAACCACCTTGCTCTGGAAATCACTTTTCGAGGTAATGGGCACCATTGAAAACTGGTTTGATTTAATCACTTCATCGGCTTTATCACGCGCTTCGGCGTATTTTCCCAGTTGCAGGTAAACGTCTGCCAGCAAGGTTTTGGCAGCCCATTTGGAGGGCCGGCCAACACTGGATGGTTTTTCCGGCAACGAAGTTTCGGCTGCATCCAGGTCTGATAATATAAAGTTGTATACTTCTGCTGCGGTGCTTTTCTTCAGGTCTACCTGTTTAATGTTCTCTTCTGTACGCAGCGGTACGCCGCCCCAGTTGCGCACCAGCTGGAAGTAACAGAACGCCCTCATAAATTTTGCTTCTGCAATGAACCGGTCAGCATCGGTTTTGCTGATGGCATTGCCGTTGGGCGCATTACCGGTTACCAGGTTGGCGTTGCGGATAGCCAGGTAAAATGCGTTCCACAAGCCGGATACGCGGGTAATGTTGGCATCGTTCAGACCCTGGAACTCGTGCAGCGGCGCCCAGCTGCCACGGCCATTTGCATAATCGCTCTGGCATTCCAGGGTGGCTTCGTACACGCTCATGTTGGTAGACCGCAGCGGCGTAAAAATGGCGTTCACTGCGGCTTCCACTTCTGCAGGCGTGTTATAGAAATTTTCCGTTACCGCCGATTTCGGCGTTTCGTCCAGCAACTTGCTGCAGGAAGTGCACAGGCACAACAGCAGTACAGTTAAACCGGTTTTATGTAAGAGTGCTATTTTCATTTTTCTTTTTTCTGGAGATGATTAATTAGATGTACACATAGCTCAGAAACCTGCGCGGATCCCAATGGTAAACGACTTATTCGAAGGATAGGAATTAAAGTCGATCCCCTGTGCGGTAGAATTGCCTCCCCCGTTTGAATTTACTTCCGGATCCCACCAGGAGTATTTAGTGAAAGTGAGCAGGTTTTGGCCGCTTACATACACCTGCCCGTTCTGAATCCCTTTCACGCCCCATCTCCGGAGCGGCAGGTTGTAAGCCAGCTGTATGTTTTTAAGTCGCAGGTAAGAACCATTCTCCACGAACCTGTTGGACACCCTTACCGTAGTACTGCGGCTCAGCACCGGGTACTTTGCATTGGTGTTGACTGGCGTCCAGTGGTCGTTGTATACATCGCGGGGCATGTTCAGCCCAAAGCCATAATCAATGGTATTGGCAATAGCGCTGGCATTGAACAGGTCATTTCCCTGCACCCCCTGGAGGAATACCGTTAAGCTGAGATCTTTGTAGGACATGGCGGAATTTAGCCCGTATATAAAATCCGGGTTGGGGTTACCGATATATGTTTTATCTGCCGTGGTAATAGTGCCGCTTTTATCCAGGTCGCGGAACCTGATCTTTCCCTGTTCGTCGTACCCGTCTTCCACGTATCCCCAGTACTGGCCAATGGGACGGCCCTCCCGCAAAATACTGGTTACATCATTGATCACTATGGCGTTGATATTGCCGCCCAGCACATCGTTCCCTCCATACAGCTTTACTACTTTATTCCGGTTAAAGGACAGGTTGGCATTGATATCCCATTTGAAGTTGCCATCCAGCACCCTTGTATCAATACCCAATTCAACTCCTTTGTTCTGCACTTCTCCCACATTCTGGATAGTGGTGGTAAAGCCCATCGACGATGGCAGCGCCACGGTATTCAGCAGGTCACGGGTATTTTTGATGTAATAGTCTACTGTAAAATTCACCCTGTTATCCAGCAGGCCCACGTCCATTCCGAAATCCAGCTGTGCGGTGGTTTCCCATTTCAGGTTGCCGGGCAAACGGGTACCGGGAGAAAACGTGTTATACATTTCATCATTAAATACTGTTTTGCCGCTGCCAAGTTGATTAAGGGTAGCATAGGGACTGATAGCCTGGCTTCCCGTGAGGCCCCAGCTGGTACGCAGTTTCAGGTTAGAGATGATGGCATTTCCTTTCAGGAAATCTTCATTGGATACTCTCCATGCCAATGCTGCCGAGGGAAAGTATCCCCACTTATTCCCTTTGGTGTACCGGGATGAACCATCGCGGCGGATGCTGGCGGTAACCAGGTATTTATCGTTGAAGTTATAATTAACGCGGCCCAGGTAAGAAAGCAGTACAGCTTTTGAATAACCGGAACCCGGTACGCCTGGTATATCGGCGGCGCTGAGATCGGAAGTTTCAAACACGTCGCTCAGGAACCCGTTGCCACTGCCCGAAAGAGAGGTGGTCAGGAAGTCCTGGTAGGTGAATCCGGCCAGTACGGATATACTATGCCTGTTAAAAGTTTTATTATAGGTGATGGTATTCTCATTCAGTAGACTGGTGATCTGGTTGGCAACAACGCTGGCATTGCCGTTTGAATTAACGAAGTTGCGGGTGGTATAGTTGTCGGTGCGGTCGTCCCTGTTTTCAATGCCGCCCATTACCTTGATCGTGAGCCCGTCAACCGGTTTATACATCAGCGCTGCATTGGCCAGTACCAGGTTGGCTTTAATGGTATTGCGCTGTTCATTGATAAAGTTCAGCGGGTTGATGAGGTCTGTTGCTACAAAGGGATAGGCAATAGCCAGCACCTTGTAGCTACCATCTTCGTTGTACGGCGTTAGCGTAGGCGGTGCGGACACTGCTGCCGAAATCATAGAGCTGCCGCGGCTTCCGCCGCCACTGTCTTTCCGATCTGTTTTTAACCGTGATAAAGTAGCGTTCACGCTCACAGAAAATTTACTGCTGATATCATGACTCACATTGGCCAGTAAGGCATACCGTTTATAGTTACTCCCGTTTACAATACCGTCCTGGTCAAAAATGCTCCCGCCGATGGCAAAGCGGGTTTTCTCATTTCCACCGTTTATATTCAGGTTAATGGTTTTCATGGGCGCCGGTTTGAATACCAGGTCCTGCCAGTCGAACCCCTTCCCGAAGCCCTCCACCTGCGCGGATGTAAAGTAAGGAGTAAGCCCGTCGTTCGCAGCCTGCTCATTATAAAACGCAGCGTATTCTTTTGCATTCATCATGTCCAGTTTACGGATCAGTGTTTGCGAGGAGTAACTGGTTTCCGCGTTTACATTGGTTCTTCCGGCCTTGCCTCTTTTCGTAGTAATGATCACCACGCCATTGGCGCCCCTGGAACCATAGATGGCTGTTGCGGAAGCATCTTTCAATACTTCAATACTTTCAATATCCGCATTATTGAGAATGGTAGGATTACCTGATGTAGGAAATCCATCCACTACATACAGCGGTTCATTACTGCCCTGTATGGAATTGGTACCGCGTATGCGCATACTCACAGGCGCGCCGGGAGCGCCGGTATTCTGTAACACCTGTATTGCCAAGCTCCAGCAATATGCGCTCTTCGACCTGCGAGAGGCCGCCTTCCAGCCGTTCCAGCGGGTGCACGACCAGCCGGGGCGGCAGGCTTAGACGCATGAAACGTTTGCGGATTACCGCTGTAACCGCCTCTTTGATCAGGCGATCCGCGACACTGAAGTCGGCCACCAGCAGGCGCACGTTGCTGAATGGCGGATCGGCGCGCAGTTGCAGCTCATTGCCGCTTTCCAGATGGATCACGTGCAGCTGATCGCAGGCGATGCGCAAATAAAGTGTGTTGAACACAGCGGTTTCTCGTCCATGGAAAGTGCCACTGTACGCAAAGCCATCAATCGTCGTGAAGTAGAGTGCATGGCCGGCTTCCGTTACCATGCCGCATCGCTTCGCAGAGCACACCATGATCTTCCTTCTCTACATCCTGCTCGGTGCCGCCGCAGGCCTGCTGGCCGGGCTGTTCGGCGTCGGTGGCGGCATGGTCATCGTGCCGGTGCTGATCTTCGCCTTTACCGCCCAGGGCTTCGATGCCTCCGTGCTGACCCATATGGCGGTGGGCACCTCGCTGGCGACCATCCTGTTCACCTCGGTCAATGCCGTGCGCGAGCACCATAGCCGCGGTGCGGTGCGCTGGGGGCTGTTCGTCTGGCTGACGGTGGGCATCGTGCTGGGCTCGGCACTCGGCGCGCTGACGGCTGACTCCATCGACGGGCTGGTGCTGCAGAAGATCATTGGCGTGTTCGCCCTGTGCGTGGCGCTGCAGTTGGCACTGGACCTGAAACCCAAGGCCAGCCGCGAGGTGCCGGGCAAGGCAGGGCTGGGCGCTGCCGGTGGCGTGATCGGCTGGGCCTCGGCGATCATCGGTATCGGCGGCGGTTCGCTGACCGTGCCATTCCTGACCTGGCGCGGTGTGCCCGTGCAGCAGGCGGTGGCGACTTCGTCGGCCTGTGGTTGGCCGATTGCCGCCGCCGGCGCCCTGAGTTACCTGTGGCTGGGTTGGGGCGACGCGCGTCTGCCTCACTGGAGCCTGGGTTACGTTTACCTGCCGGCGCTGCTCGGCATCGCGCTGACCAGCGTGTTCTTCGCCCGTACCGGCGCGCGGCTGGCTCATCGCCTGTCGCCGCGGGTGCTCAAGCGGTTGTTCGCCCTGTTGCTGTTTATCG
>JBCNPS010000408.1:0-6940 GCA_039593235.1 Chitinophaga sp.
GGACTGTTCTCCAGCTTCAGCAACTCCAGCAGTCCAAAACATTTCTTCAGCGTTACGATGGTTGCCTGCAGCTGCAGCAGCGTATTTTTAAACCGTCCGTCTTTCGTGAGGCCCGCCAGCAACTTTTGCAGATGCAGATCCGCCGTCACCGCCCATTGCGATTTCCCCACCGTAGTATCTATATACTCCCGCATCAGGGAAACCTGGTCGGCTTCAAAAGGAAATGCGATCCCCTTCTCTTCGAAAAACTCAAAAATGGCGACCCGCCGGTTAATAGCAGCGGCATCATTCAACGGATGGGCAAACATTTCATCCATCAGTTTTTCGCCGATCCGTGTTTTTACTTTATTGAATAAAAAGTATACGGAGCCCTGGCGGAATTTTCCCATGAGGTTCAGCTCCCCTACGGATTGACGATCTATTTTAAAACTCATAATTGCTTATTTAACCTTTTTCCACCTTTGTTTCCGTGCTTAAGAATATCCGGTATGCCTTCGTTGTTAATGATGATCATTCCGTGTTTATCGTCGGTAACACCTTCCTGCAGGGTATATGTGTATTCGGGTACCGTCCCTCTCATAGTGGTGGGAAGAAAATAAAAAGCGGCGCTTTCCTTTTTCCGCAACTCGTCTGCCGCTTCGATAATATGGGAAGAGATGATGAATTTGCTGTTCTTCCGGTTGGTAAACGCATTACAAACCGCCACGGTTCCCTCCAGCGCATCCTTTACATTCGTGCCCCGGAACAATTCATCGAACAATACAAACAGTGATTTTCCTTCACTGAGCTCCTGCCCCATTTTCTTCACACGCAACACTTCTGCATAGAAATGACTGGCCCCGATGCCCAGGTTATCAGGCAGGTTGATGGTGGTGTATACACCGTCCATCACAGAAAACTCCATGGAGGACGCAGCTACCGGGAAGCCCATATGCGCAATGTAAACCGCCGTGCTGAAGGAACGCAGGAAGGTAGACTTACCCGCCATGTTGGCTCCTGTAAGAAAAACCAGGTTACAGGAAGGCGTCATATATAAACTGTTGGCTACCGCATTTTTTAAAAGCGGATGGTATACACCATCCACTTTTAAAATACCGGTTCCTTTCGGGTGTACTACAGGAAATACCAGGCTATGTTTGCGGGTCACCTGCGCCACGGAAACATACACATCGATATGATAAATAAAATGCAGCAGTTGCAATACCTTGTGCTTCTCCTTATTACGGATCAACACATCAAAAGCCATCACGGCGGCAAATGAAAGCCTGGCATTCGGTTTTTCGTTAAACACGGGTATAAAAGCCGGATCTTCCAACAGCCCTATAGCTCCCAGCCGTTCTTCCTCCAGCTCTTTCAGTGTTGCCATTTCCGCAGACTCCAGGTACTGCCTGAGCGTATGGAAAAGAGCTATCACCGAAACAATACCATGCTGCACTTCCTTCTCGCTGAGCGACACTTTTGCACCGCCATCAGGACTATCTTCAAAAGAAATATATTTTTCCGCCTGGTCCAGCATAGCGCCATCGAAAGGAAAGCTGGCTTTCATTCTCACGAAAGCAGATATTGTGTTGATCCGTTTGATGATCACTTCCCTGTTGTTCAGCGGTTTCCTGAACATGGCTTCCATAATGGTTTGCCCGCCACGGGTAAATGAATGATTATAAATATCGTAAATACCCTGCGTGTCTGCCTTCGAAAACAAGCGCAGATCATCCATGGTTTGCATATCTGTCTGCAAATACATAATTATACTTTTTATGAAACAATTATTTGCGCTTCCTTCTTATCAGTATCACGATACCGGCAGCCAGGATCAGGGCAGGTATAATATACTGAAGTACCATCTTCAATGTTTTGGCAGGGGCCTTCCTGATCGTGAGCCATATATCTGTGGGCACCCTGAAATTGTGGTAAACCGGGAATTTGTTATCCACCGTATAACTGTAAAACGCATTGCCATAGTCCTTCCCGTTCCCCCTGATGGCAGACATCATATCGGCATCGCTGGAAACAATGATCTTCTGCAATTTGTTGCCGGTTTTCCTGGTAAGCTGGAGGCCCACTGCATAAGGTGCTTCCTTCCGGTAGTCGCCCTCCGCGGTATTGAATACAGGCGCTGCAGAGTCTACCACCAGCAACCCTCTTTCTACCCAGGTCTTTTCATTGTTCTGTAAGGTAGTGATCTGCTCTGCCTTAAATCCGGAGGTATCAGAATAACTTAATACACTGGCGCCGGCAATATTGGTATAGCACGCATTCACGATACCGTTCCTGAAGTAAAAGAACGGTTCTTCATCGGCCATGTCTGTACCCTTCTTTGAAATTAACCCTGCAAATTTGTGCGGCAGATCCTGCGGGTTCACCTGAACAATAGTGCCTTCATCCGCATTTACGCCTATATGGTTCAGAATGGGATTCATGATAAACTGCTTGCCCGGTTCGGAATAGAACATGGCATTCCCTCCCCTGTCTATATACTGTTTAACGCTGTCAATAATGTTCTTATCCAATACCGTTTTCGGATCAGAGATCACCAATACATCTTCCGGTTTAAACGCACCGGCGCTTATGGAGGGGATGGTATCGAAATTCAATCCCATATTGATCAGCGCATTTCTCGATAGTTTATTGATGGCATGGTTGCCATATTCCCGTTCGCCCATCTTCAGGGGTGAACGCTCGTAATGCCCTGTAAGAAATTTAAATGTGGGCGTTGTATCATTTATTAAACGCAACAGGCTGCCGGAAACATGCTTTTCATTTGGAAAAACGATTGGGTCGGGGTAAGTTCTCAGGAACGTCTTCTTTCCCTTATACTCCACCTCCATCAATAAGCCTTTCACTTCCTGCTCCAGGTCGATGATGCGCCTGATCTCCGCCGGTTTTTTATAGATAGAAAGATCGGTTTTATACATTTCCGCATACTTCTCTGCTATTTCATCCAATGATTTACCGGGGTACGACTGAAATATAGAACTATCCCCTTTGGTCACATCGTAATAATAAACATACTCAAACTCCATATTATTATAAAAGCGGCGATACCTGGCCCAGAAGTCCCACAGGTACTTATTACGCGCTGAAGGCAAGCCGTTGATCAGGTTATACCCCAACAGGTTAGTATACAGCGTTATCTTCAGCGGTGATCCGTCCAGCTGCTTTATCACGCCCTGGGTGTTTTCATGCAGTGTATTTACTTTGCTTCTCGTTACATCCCAATAGCCGATCAGCCCGTGCCGGGAGGTAACCACGAGTATCGCCACCGTTGTCACGAACGCCGCCAGGTACCTGCCTGCTGACACACGCCACGACTTCGACTCGGTAACCGATTTCGTTTTTATGATGGTGAATACAATAAAAAGGGAAATAATACTGACAAAGTAAATGAGGTCCTTTGTTGTAATAAGGCCCGCCAGCAGGCTCTCTACCCTTCCTGAACTGGAAAGGAAATAGGTAACATCCCGCACATAATCCGTACCCTGGAACAACAGCCCTAAAGAAGAGAACAGGATCAGCACTACAAATGTTCCGATCCCGGCAACAATCGGGTACGATGTTAAACTGGAGATAAACATCCCTACCGCCACATACATGGCGGCCAGTAAAAAGAAACCCAGCACCATGGCCATAATATGCAGAACCTCTGCATTTTTGACAGAAAAGGTCAGTACCGTCAGCTCCACCAGGAACACCAGGATCATCAGGCATACAAAACTGTATACTCCCAGGAACTTACCCAGGATAACCTGCCGCGTTTTTACCGGCGACGAATGCAGCAACTTAATGGTACCGGCGGAGTATTCACGGTTGATCACACCCATGGTGAGCAGCGGGATAAACAAAAAGAAGATCATCAGCACCGTGTCCAGCCCCCTGCCTACCACCAGTTTGGTGAGCGGCGAATTGAGAAATCCCTTGAACAGATCTCCCTGCAACTCCAGCATGGTATCCTGTTGCAGCGCCGTATCCGCCAGGTTTCCCATAATGATGCCCGCACTGGCCATCAGGAATAAGATCAATACAAACCATGCGATCGGCGAAAAGAAAAAATACCGTAATTCTGCCCTCGCTATATTAAAAACTACTCTCATTATTGTTAGATTGAAGAAGCATTTGATGATAATTGTTTGAATACATTGTCCATACCGGAAGATTCTGTATGAATGGCGGTGAGTCGCCAGTTCTGTTCAGCGCTCTTTTTCACAATCCTTTCCGCCAGGTCGTCGTTAGGCTGGAACCAGATCCGGCATTTGTGATCCGGCAGCAACTCCACTTTCTGTACATCTTCCATTGCCATCAATTCTTCGGGCGCAGGCATGTGGAGCATCCTTACCACCAGGGTATTGGGCTGGAGGATATTATTAAAAGCATCGAGGGTATCGGAGAACACCACCCGCCCGGATTCGATCATAATGATCTCCCTGGCCAGCAGGTTAATTTCAGACAATACATGCGACGATAACAATACCGCGCGGTCCTGCGCAATTTCTTTTATCAGCTTCCTTGCTTCGATGATCTGGTTGGGATCCAGTCCATTGGTAGGCTCGTCGAGGATCACCACTTTTGGGTGGTTGATGATGGATTGCGCAATACCTACCCGCTGGCGATATCCACCCGACAAATTCTTTATAAGGCGCGACCTCATCTGCGTGATGGACGTTTTCTCCAGCACTTCTTCCACGGCGCTTTTTATCAGGCGCTTATCCATCAACCTTAGCTGTGCGGAATACTCCAGGTACTCCTGCACGGTAAAGTCCATGTACAGGGGCGCCTGCTGCGGTAAAAAGCCGATCTGTTTTTTATATTCAATAGGATCCTCTTTGATGTTCAACCCATTGATGGAAACATTTCCTTCCGTTTGCAGCAGGGTGCCGCAAATGATATTCATCGTGGTAGACTTACCCGCCCCGTTAGAACCCAGCAATCCCACAACACCGGTATCATTGATCTCAAAATTTATTTCGCGTATGGCCCAGGAGCTGCCATACTTATGCGACAGGTTCTCCACCTTTAATATAGGCTGCATATAATGTTGTTTATGATTTATAAAATTGAATTAGAAATGGCCTATACTCGTTGCCCTGGCGGAGAAATCATTCTCCGACATCCAGGTGCCGGTTACCAGCATGGTACGTGCCTTAAACAGCCACTGGAGATTCGGTATAACAGAACCCGGTGGAATATTTACTTCAGACAAAGTGGCCAGCGTAACGCCTGTAGCATGATCTTTCACTTCGAAACGGAAGTTGTTTACAGATGCAGTAACAGGAACTTTTATAAAGTCAGTGAGTTGTTCATAAGCCAGGTTGGAGACCATGGTACCTGGCACCGGCTCCAGTTGTAGCACATCGATAGGTCTGTTATCGAAGAGATTAATGATCCGGAGATTGACCACACTATCGCTCAGGCTGCGGGAAGGCAGGTTTTCCTTTACGGTTTTTTGTTTCACCTTCGCCGGGCTACCGTACACAAAATGCGTAAAAATTCCGCCGGGCTCCAGTTGCAGGCTGGTTTTCAGGAAAGGGTTATTGGGCTGGAGTGTGTCATTGTTCCTGAACAAAGTAACCGGCTGGTTCATTTTATCAGTGGCATAATCAAAAAAGCTGCCATTGGAAATATAAGACAGCCGGCCATAGATCCTTGGTTGTGAATCACCAAAATAGACAGTCAGAAGGGAGGTATTATCGTTAATTCCATTCACAATTGTCAGAGACGCCGGAAATATCTCTTCCCGTAATTCCTTCTTGCAGGAAGTACCGGCCAATAGCGCACCTATTAGCACCGCGCCTGCATTAAACCATTTTTTATAGCTGAATTGAAACATCTTTTCTGGATTTAATGATGATCACTTTTTAGTTGTAGCCTATATTCTGGGAGAGATTATTATCCCATTGGATCTCCTCCGGGGGAACCGGGTATAGCAACTGGTACGGATTCCATGGCTGTTTGTAAGCTATCGCCGAAAGTACTTCTGTAGCCTTGTTCGTCCTTTTCAGGTCCAGCCAGCGATGCCCCCATTCCGCAAACAACTCTGTTTGCCTTTCGTGAGCAATGGCATCCGTTACCTGCTGATCAGTTAAAGTATTAGGAAGATCTTTCAGTCCGGCGCGTTTCCTGATCGCGTTCAGATCATCGATCACGGCATTTTTATTGGCCGCCCCCCGCAACATATTTGCTTCCGCCCTTACCAGGTACATTTCCGCAAGCCGCATCACCACGTAATATTCTGACCTGTATCCGTTTACCACACGGTTGATGGAATTGATCTTATACTTGGCCGGGAAAAAACCGGCAGGGGTATACGGGCTACTGACTACAGCCGCCGTCCATGCCGTTTTCCTGTTATCGCCCGCCTCGAAAGCATTCATCAGCGATGGCGTAAGATACCGGCCTGCCATAGAATATTGTTCAGGCGTGGCATTGCCCCGCGTTCCTGAAATATTGCTCTGCTTCAACTGGAAGATAACTTCCCTGCTGGCTATGCTGAACACATTGTCCAGGCTTTCTAATTGAAACAGGTCTGGCCGGCCAATCACCTCATTAGCATACTGCCAGGCTTTTTCATAATTTTTGGTAAACAGGTAAACCCTTGCCAGCAGGGCCTTCACATACCACTTATTGATCCGGATGCGTTCCGTGTTGTTACCGTTATAATTTTCAGAAAGATACCCCGACGCTTCTTCCAGGTCATTGATGATTTGCTGGTATACGGCGTCAGGGCTGGCGGAAGGAAGATCTTGCGTATCATTATAATCGATGGATAAAGCGAGAGGCACTTTGCCAAACAGGTTTACCAGGTAGAAATACCCCATTGCCCTTACGGCCAGCGCTTCACCCAGCACCTGTTGCCTGTAGGCCTGCGTAAATTCTTTGGACGTAGCGGCCTTCACCCCTTCTATCAATGCATTGGCATTGAAGATCCCCTTATAGGCCGACTTCC
>JBCNPS010000409.1:0-6928 GCA_039593235.1 Chitinophaga sp.
TCGCCCAGGAAATCAGGGTGAACGGGGTCATCACATCCCGTTCAGACGCACAGCGCATACCCGGCGCAATTGTTCAGGTGAAGGGAACAGGACGTGGCACGCAATCGGATCCGGATGGAAAATATTCGATCAGCGCACAGGTGAATGATACGCTGCAATTCTCCTCACTAGGCTTTGAAACAACGTTTGCAGTTGTTGGAAACAATAAAGTGATCAACATCTCCCTGGAAAACAGTAACAGGAAACTGGAAGAAGTAGTGGTAACTGCATTAGGAATTTCACGCGAAAAGAAATCGCTCGGCTATGCCGTACAGGAATTGAAATCAAAAGATTTTTCCGAAGCAAAAGAAACCAACCTGGTAAACGCGCTGTCCGGCAAAATAGCCGGCGTACAGGTAACCAACAGCCAGGGTAACCTCGGCTCTTCCCGTATCGTTATCCGCGGGGAAACCTCCATAGCCGGCAATAACCAGCCGCTGTTTGTGCTGGACGGCGTACCGGTAGATAACAGCCAGTTAGGCATCGGAACCGGCCGCGATTTTGCAAATGCTATTTCCGATATCAATCCCGACGATATCGCTTCCATCAGTGTGCTGAAAGGCCCCAACGCAGCTGCATTGTATGGCTCCCGCGCATCCAGTGGCGTAATTGTGATCAAAACAAAAACCGGGAAAGACACGAAAGGTGGCATGGGCATTACCGTAAATTCCGGCGCTACCATCGATAAACTCCTGATCCTGCCCGACTTTCAGAACTCTTACGGACAAGGAACCGGCGGACAGTTTTCCTATAAAGACGGTAAAGGCGGCGGCATCAACGATGGCGTGGATGAAAGCTGGGGACCAAAACTGGATGGCCGGCTTATCCCGCAATTCTTTTCCAATGGAGAAGCCGTTCCGTTTGTAGCACATCCCGATAACGTAAAAGACTTTTATGTAACCGGCTATACCTTGAACAATGGCTTATCTGTAGGCGGCACCAACGAAAAACTGGACTACCGTTTCTCTTATAACAATACCAAACAAGGCGGCATTTTACCCAATACCGGTATTACCCGCAATACTTTCACCGCGAGTAACACTTTCCGTATTACGCCGAAACTCACACTCAGCACTTATGCGAATTATGTACGCAGCTCCGCTGATAATCTTCCTGGTGTGGATGGACGACGCGGTAACAGCGTTACCCTCCAGTTCATCTGGTTTGGCCGGCAGGTAGATGTAAGTAAACTGAAAAACTATAAAAATGCAGATGGCACCGATTACAACTGGAACCATAGCTATTACAGCAATCCTTACTGGATCCAGAACGAGAATACGGTAGGCATGCTGCGTAACCGCTTCCTGGGCAACGCCCGGTTGTCGTACCAGATCATGGACTGGCTCACCGCCAATTTCCGCATAGGTACCGATTACTACCAGGACAGGCGCAAGTATAAGATCGCCTACTACACCAATGGTACACCGTTCGGTTCCTATACGGAAGACGCTTATGCAGTAAGTGAAACAAACGGAGAGTTTACACTTAATGCAAAGAAAAAGCTGGGAAGTGATTTTGATATAGATGTACTGGCCGGCGCCAACCTGCGCTCCAACCAACTGGAACAAAACTACCAGCAGGCGCCCCGCCTGGCGGTGAAAGATGTATATACACTGAATAACTCCCGCGATCCGCTCATCTCTACCAGCTTGCTCAACAGGCAGAAAGTATACAGCGGCTTTGCAGCTGCACAGGTAGGCTACCGCAATTATGCGTTTCTGAATTTAACAGCGCGCAACGACTGGTCGTCTACACTGCCAAGAGGTAATAACTCCTATTTTTATCCTTCGGTAAACGCCAGCCTGGTATTGTCTGAAGCCCTGCATATCCAGGGCCAGGCGCTCTCCCTGCTCAAACTACGCGGCGGATGGGCACAGGTAGGAAAGGACACTGATCCTTACCAGGAAATTAATACCTATCCGTTCAACCAGCCTTTTGGCTCGCTGCCATTACTCACCGTATCGGATAAATACCTGAACAAAGACCTCAAACCGGAAATTACCACTTCAACAGAAGTAGGGGTGGAAGCCGGTTTCATTGACAACCGCGTGCGACTGGATGTTACTTACTACAGCTCTCACAGCCGCAACCAGATCCTGCTGGCGGATGTAAGTTCCACTACCGGGTATCTGAAAAAATTACTGAACACAGGTGAGCTCAGTAATCACGGTGTGGAAGTAATGCTGGGACTAACGCCCATCTCTACACGCTCCGGTTTCCGCTGGGATGCGAACATCAACTATGCACGTAACGTGAGTAAAGTGGTGGAACTGGATGCAGATGGATTTCTGACCAACTATGTACTCGGTAGCTCAGGTAATATCCAGGTGCTGGCCAGCAAGGGACAACGCTACGGCGCCCTTTACGGTACTGCTTATAAAAGAGACAGCGAGAACAGGATACTGGTGAATGCAGATGGTACGCCATCAGTAGATCCGAGTAAGAAAATACTGGGCTACTATACACCCAAATGGACAGGCAGCATCAATAATAATTTCTCCTTTAAAGGATTTAACCTGAGTTTCCTGATAGATACGAAACAGGGAGGATCCATCTGGTCAGGTACCAATGCCACAGGTATGAGTACCGGTGTATTGGCCGCAACAATGCCTGGCCGCGACCAGGAAAACGGCGGATTGCCTTATTATTACGACGGGGCAAAAAATGTACAGTTGCCGGATCACAATGCTACCGCACCAGGCGGAGCTACCGTAAAACACGACGGGATCATTTTTGACGGCTACACGGCAGATGGTAAAAAGAATACAGCCATTCTCTCTGCCCAGAACTACTATAAAGCCGTGTACAGCAGCAACCTGAACGAAAGCGCGGTATACGACGCCTCCTTTGTGAAACTGCGTGAAATAAAAGTAGGGTATACCTTACCGGTTTCACTGGTGAAGAAATGGGGATTGCAGGCCGTGAATGTGGCACTGGTAGGCAGGAACCTGGGATACCTGCATAAGAACACACCAAACATAGATCCTGAAACAGCCTTTAATACCGGTAATGGCCAGGGACTGGAAACGCTGCAGATACCTACTACCCGCAGCTTTGGCTTTAACCTGAATGTTTCATTTTAATGATTGAATGATTATGAAAAAGTTGCTGATATCTTTCTCTTTATTAATTGCTGCAGTGTGGCTGGCCGGATGCCAGAAGGACCTGGAGCGTACCAATATAAATCCAAACGAACCCACCGTTGTGCAGCCGGACTACCTGCTGAGTAACGGTATTAAAGCCAACGTGGATACCTACTGGGGCAGCGATGCCACCATGGAAACTTCCCTGTTATACATACAGTACTGGGCTAAGATCCAATACCCTGATCCGGACCGTTATATTCCGGCTTCTACCAACATACAAACAGTGTGGAATAATTTTTATGCACAGGGTATAGCAGATTTTACAAAACTGGCGGAACTGGGAGATACCCTGCATAATCCCAATTACAAAGCAGCAGGTATTATCATGCGTTCCTGGATCTTCCAGGTGCTGACTGATTTGTATGGAGATATTCCTTATACACAGGCAGGCAATATTGATAAATATCTTACACCGGCGTACGACAGTCAGCGGGTGGTATACAGGGGGCTGCTGGCTGAACTGAAGAATGCAGTAAGCATTATTTCTCCGGCAGATAATCCTATTCTCGGCGATTCATTACTGGCGGGAAATATGAATGGCTGGAAAAAGTTTGCCAACGGACTGCGCTCCCGTATTGCATTACGACTGGCCGACCGTGATCCGGCTGCCGCTAAGGCAGTATTTGCGGAACTGGCCGCAGAAGGTAACTTCTTCCTGGCTGCCGGCGATCGCGAAGTGAAGCTGAACTACCTCACTTCTCCCAACCAGAACCCCGTTGGCAGGAACAGGGAAACAAGGAACGATTACCGCATCAGTAAAACGGTAGTAGATAAACTGAAAGCGCTGAACGACCCACGCTTAAGCATATACGCAGCATTGCCTGCCGATACCAATGCATATATCGGTGTTACGAATGGATTGTCGGCCGATTCGGCTTCCCGCCTGGGTTTCAGCAAAACTTCCGATATCGGTGCGGCGTTCACAGCCACGCAGGCGCCTGCTTACGTGTTCACCTACGCAGAGCAGTTGTTTATCCTGGCGGAAGCGGCACAGCGAAACCTGATCAGCGGCAATGCAGCGGATCTGTATGCACAGGCTATCCGCGCATCTTTCAAACAATACGGCATTACAGGTACGCAGGTAGATGATTACCTGGCGCAACCCGCCGTGGCGTATGATGCCAATAACTATAAAAAATCAATAGGAGAACAGAAGTGGCTGGCATTGTTCAGTGAAGGACTGGAAGCCTTTGCAGAATGGAGGCGATTGGATTATCCGCAGTTGAAGCCCGCTTATACCGGTGCGTTGCAGGGTAAAATGCCGCTGCGTTTATCTTATCCTTCCAGCGAGCAGGCGTTGAACGGCGCCAATTATAAAGCAGCCGTGGCCCGGCAGGGAGCGGATCTGCTCACTACGAAGGTGTGGTTTGATATGTACTAGCAAAAAATATTTGGTGTGACGGATTTGCAGAAGGTCTTCCTGCAGATCCGTCACTTTTTATTTTTTGCTATTTGCGCGATAGCGCATGATTTCAATACCTGCCTCTATCACAGGCCCGATACCATGAAAGTCGTTTAGTTCCGTTGGGCGGTTATAATAAAAAGACAGATCCGCCGAAGTGTTTGTACCAATGCAAACATCTTTCAACTGACCATCTTCCTGTATTTTCTCCTTTACCAATCCTTCCCAACCCCTTTCTGCAATAGTGATATAACGTTTGTCGAGCCAACCTTCATTCACACCGCGGGCAATGGAATACACGAACATGGCGGTGCAGGAGGTTTCCGTATAGGAATCTGTACGGTCAAGCACCTGGTGGAACAGGCCGCTGGCCGACTGGTATTTAGCTATGCCGAGGATCTGCCGGGTAACGTCTGCAATAACCTCCTGCCTGCCGGGATGATTGGCGGGCAGGTAATTGAGCAGCTGTACCTTTGCCAGCATGATCCATCCATTGGCGCGGCCCCAGTGCGCAACGCCCTGCCTTTTCAGATCTTCATAATAATAGTGCACATACAATTCATTCTTTTCATCCCAGAGATAGTGTGAAAAATGTTTTACCTGGGCAACGGCGTCATCGAAGTAAGCATTGTTGCCGGTGAGTTTGCCCATGCGGGCAAGGAAAGGAACGCTCATATACAGGTCATCGCCCCAGAGGGTCCATTTATATGGGTAAGGCCGGCACAAAGTACCATCCGGCAGCCTTTCCTGTACTTTGCTGATATGATTGGCCGCTTTGTCAATATAAGCTTTGTAGTCGCTTCTTTTTACATGCTGGTAAACGTCTATCAGGCTGGCGCCCATAGCGCCGCAATCGTCCAGTACGCGGGTGTTGATTAACTGGTTAAAAGGAAAGCCTTTGTATTTGACTCCTTTTTTACTGAGCGCCTCAAAATAGGCGTAGTTATCGAAAGCAAAGGCCACGTGTTTCTGCGAAAATTCAGTATACTTTTTATCGTTCAGGTATTCCCCGAGGTCCGTCATAGCGATATTTAATACACCATTGGGATAATGCCATTCACTCAGGTGGTCTGATATCCTGGCAGTTGCGCCGGCAGGTATTTCCTTGCTGGTATTCCAGGTTTGATTGTTATCTCCTTTGAACTGGAAAGCGGCGTGGGCAACGGCATAATCTGCCACTCTTTTTACTACTGCTGCATCAGCGGAGTTCTGCTGCGACCAGCCTGCAAATGGCAGGGCAAGTCCCAGGAAGAGAAGGGTTCGTTTTTTCATATGCGGAACTTTATACCTACAATATACGCTTCCTTCCTTATTAATGCAATCGTTTGCATAAAAATTACTTGGATCTTAATATAATTTATTTTAATTATGTGTTTAGGATCGGTTTTAAATTTATCGGGATCATGCTGAAAATACGGTATAGGCTATACGAAGAAAGAAAATACTTGTTTATGATGGTGCTGCTGCTTACATCTTGCCGGCAGCACAGTATGGAAGAAACAGATAACATTGCAGTAGCGGCGCCTTCGGAAAACATCCGCCCGCTTACAGACGAGGAAGATTCACTGCAGGAGATCAGGCGTAATATTGACTGGGACCAGATCGAGGTTTTCCCTTTTGCCAAAGCGCTGATAAATAATAAAGTGTCGCTGTTTACCACGAGGCAGCGCCTGGAAGCCGCCATTGGTGCGGCCGACAGCATAATTTCCGCCAAAGGGGAAGATGTTTGCGGATCGCAGTTTGAGGAAGATTTTGATTTTTTCTATAAAGATGGATCTACCTTCGAACACTGTAAAGATTCGCTGGCCTGCGAAGAATTTGTTTTTACAGATAACAACTCACTGACTGCCGGGAAAATTAAGCTTACCGGTAATACCACCTGGGAAGATGTAAAACGTTTTTATCCCAACGCAGTATTACAGGCGGAGAATGAAGGAAAAAAGGATATGATCACGCTGCGTGATTCATATAATAAAGATAGCGATAGCAGTGTGCAACTATATTTTGAAAACGGCCGCCTGGTGAGAGTGGTCAATTTTATCCCTTGTTAGGAGCGAATGTTGTCTGACTCAGGATTAAACTGATTACGCTGATTTGATTTTTTAGGATTTTGTAAATGATTTAAATGATTTTGGGAGATATAAGCGAATCCGCTTAAATCTCCCCAAATCATTTAAAATCCAAAGTAATCAAATCAGCGTAATCAGCGTAATCAGTTTAATCCTGAGTCAGACAAAACCCGCTTACATCACCGGTGTTTTTCCTCCGTCCACAGCGGTGCTGGTGCCAGTAATGTAAGCGGCCGCGGGCGATGCCAGGAATGCCGCCAGCGCTGCTACTT
>JBCNPS010000041.1:0-22109 GCA_039593235.1 Chitinophaga sp.
CTCACAAAGGTTTTCCCGCGAAGCACGGGGTTTTCATTGGCCTTGTTAATCAGGTATTCAATTGTTTTTACGCCGGATTCACCTGCTTCATGCAAATGGATATCAATTCCCTTATTGTTATCGATGGCCAGTTGTGTGATCAGGTCCATGGGCTTTTCTATGCTTCCGTCAATAGAATAGGGATCTACTCCGCCAATGAAATCTATGTTCATTTTTACTACTTCTTTCAGCAGCGGGGCTGTGTTGGTATAAAACAACCCATGCTGCGGAAAAGCAACCAGTTCCGCGCCTGCCGTTTTCTCTTTGTTTTTCAGTGCTGTTTCCAGGTGCTTTAATGAATCAAAACCGGAAGTTGGATCGATATTGAAATGAGAACGGATATAGTGAGTACCGTTCGATTGCAGGAACTCAATGAGTTTTTCGGCCCGTTCCACGGAGGTTTTCAGCCATTCAGGGATCATCTTCTGCTCATAGTCAATCTGGTCCTTTACAGTTTTTCTTTTCGAAGAAACGGCCTGCCATGGAAGGCCATAGAGCATCTTATCTAAATGGGCATGCATATCTTTGAACGCAGGCAGCATCAGCCAGCCTTTTGCATCGATGACATCCCTGCCTGTATCGTTAGGGGTGATAGCCTTGATCCTGCCGCCTTCTATTTCAACACAGAACAGCGCCGTATTCGTTTTTACCACTTCTTCACCATCATACTCAAAGCCTGTTTCCAGCAATACATTTTTAAATGTATAACGACTATCGTTTGTTATTTTATCCATTTCTTTCATTTTTTGTAACTATTGCAAAGTAAGTGGGAAATATCCCCCGAACTTTGTGCTATCTATACGGATACTTGAAAGATTTATAATTCCCGGCAGATTATTGATAAATCTTTCAAGGTATATCATGAATCTTTCACAGAACAGGAAGCCAGGAAGATTAATTTTGTAAAAAAGATGGGACTATGAAGAAAACGGAAATATCCCGCAAGGAATTTATAAGGATGTCCGGACTGGGACTTACAGGAATGGCCTTTGCCTCCGGCCTGCTTGCTTCTGCAGGGGCGTTTGCCGGTGATTCAAACAACAGTGGCGGAAAGAGCTACCTGTTAAAGAACGTGCGCCTTGAAACTGGGTTTGTTTATGAAGAAGGAGAGGTGGTGCACACAAAAACCGAATTGTTCTGCGTAGAGATCATGGACGGAAAAATAAAAAGCATTTCCGCCAATAAGCCGAACG
Organism: Chitinophaga sp.; assembly: GCA_039593235.1. Taxonomy (GTDB): domain Bacteria; phylum Bacteroidota; class Bacteroidia; order Chitinophagales; family Chitinophagaceae; genus Chitinophaga. Next base: position 1,233 of record JBCNPS010000041.1, read on the forward strand.
CCGCCAATGCTATTGATGCAAAAGGCTGGCTGATGCTGCCTGCCTTCAGGGATATGCATATCCATCTCGATAAAACCTTCTACGGCGGCCCATGGCAGGCAACCAGGAGAGGGCAGGGGGGTGTTAAAGGCATGATTGCCCTGGAACAGAAAATATTGCCGGACATGCTGAAAACATCTACCTACCGTGCAGAGAAGCTGGTAGAGCTGCTGCAGTCCAAAGGCACTAACCTCGCCAGGAGCCATGTTAATATTGAACCTACCTCAAAACTGCAATCCCTCAATAATCTTTTAAAAGCGCTGGAAAACAAAAAGAACTCTTTTGGAGCGGAACTGGTGGCATTCCCCCAGCACGGCGTATTCTATACCGATTCAGTTCCCTTGCTGAAGGAAGCTGCAAAGATGGACATTGATTTTATTGGCGGACTTGATCCTTATACCATCGACGGCGCCATCGAAAAAACAATAGATTTCACCGTGCAACTGGCACTGGATAATAAAAAGGGAATTGATATCCACCTGCACGAATCAGGAGAGTCCGGCCTGAAAACCGTAGAATACCTGATTAAGAAGGTAAATGAGAATCCTGCGCTTCAACATAAAACATTCATAAGTCATTGCTTTGTGCTGGGAAAGATCGATAAAGTAAAGCAGGAGCAGGTGCCGGAACAATTGGGCGCCGCAGGCATAGGTGTTGTTTCTACCATTCCATTCGGGGGGCTTATTATGCCTATACCTACACTTTACAAGCACAATGTAAACGTAATGACCGGAAACGACAGTATCATTGATCACTGGAGCACTTTCGGATCAGGAAGCGTATTGGAAAAAGCCCATACCATGGCGCAGCTATATGGTTATTCTACTGAGTTCCTGCTGTCGAGAAGCCTGAAACTGGCTACCGGGAATGTACTCCCGCTTGATGATAAGGGTGTGCAGCAATGGCCTAAAGCCGGAGATGCGGCAAACATGGTACTGATAGACGCCAGCTGTTCTGCGGAAGCAGTGGCAAGAATATCGCCGGTGCGATCCCTGATCAGCAAAGGACAAATTGTGTATTAAGTATCCTATATTAAAGCTGTGAACAAAAGTGCGGGAATTATTTTCCCGCATTTCTTTTTTGGAAGATGCCCGTGTTATGTTTAGCAAAGAAGTTCCGAAATAATAGGCACTCTGACAATTATTTACTATATTAGAAATGATACTATAGTTTTCCCACGTTAACAGTTAATCCGCTTAATCCATGAAAAGAAATCCTATCTCTTTGTTTGCCTGCTTGTTTCTTACCCTTTGTTTTGCCTGTAAAAAAATGAGCCCCGATAAACTGACTGCCATTGATGGCAATACAGCCAGTTTACTTCATGGGGTGAATGGTGCAGATGTTACTATTGAAAACACCTTCACAAACCCGCTGATACCACGTGGCGCCGACCCCTGGGTAGCCCAAAAGAACGGGGAGTATTATTTTACGTATACGCAGGGAAGTAAACTGGTGCTTTACAAAACAAAAGCCATGACCGAACTGGCATTGGCAGTTTCCCAGGATGCGTGGATCCCGCCCCAGGGAATGCCTTACTCAAAAAATATCTGGGCGCCGGAACTTCATGAAATCGACAACAAATGGTACATCTATTTTGCCGCTGATAACGGCACTAACGCTAACCACCGTATGTATGTGGTGGAGAACAGCGCTGCCGACCCTACACAGGGTACATGGGTACTGAAAGGAAAAGTGGCTGACTCCACAGATCAGTGGGCGATAGACGGAACAGTTTTTAAGTATAACGGGCAACTGTATATGCTATGGTCCGGCGGTAATGCGGGGGCTGCACCACAGCGAATTTACATTGCTCCAATGAGTGATCCCTGGACAATCAGCGGCCCTAAAGTCGCCATCTCAAGCCCCACATACTCCTGGGAAATGAACGGGAACGCCATTAATGAAGGTCCCCAGGCGATCACTAACTCCGGCGGACGTTTGTTCGTAACCTATTCAGGCAGCGGCTATTGGGTAGATACCTATTGCCTTGGATTATTAAGCCTTAACGTAAACGGCGATCCACTAAATCCTGCCGATTGGGTGAAAACAGCCAACCCAGTTTTTTCAATGAATGCAGACAGCGGCGCTTTTGGTCCGGGGCACAATGGTTTCTTCAAATCGCCCGATGGTACGGAAGACTGGATCATCTACCATGCACGTAGTGCAGCCGGCGGAGGCGCCAGGAATGCACGCATCCAGAAATTTACATGGAACGCCAGCGGTGCACCTGATTTCGGAGCGCCGGTTAAAATCGGCTCCCCTGTGCCAAAACCTTCCGGTGAGCCGCTACGGAAGCTATATAAAAAAGATAACTGGTCAATTGCCGGATTCAGCTCGGAAGAACTTACCAACAGCCGGTTAGCAATACGGCTGATAGACGATGACCCAACTACCCCGTGGATAGCGCGCTATTCTGCACCAGCTACCAACTATCCCGATCATTGGATTGCGGTAGATATGGGGGATACGCTTTGTGTAGATGGCTTTGTATTCATCCAGAAAACCGGCGACCGGAAAATAAAAGAGTTGCAGGTACTGGCCGGTAATGATAACGTTAACTGGGAAGATCTGGGGACCATTGAGTTGCTTAATCTTTATCCAAATAAACAGTATTTCACTCTTCCAGCAAGGAAGCAATTCAGGTATTTTAAACTGGTACCGAAGTCGGGGCTTGATAGCCAGCCGCAGCCAGGTTTGGCGGAAGCGGGGACATTTGTGCTGGGTGATTAGGTTTGGTTTTACAGCCCGTCGTTGTTGGCGGGCTGTAAGATAATTAGCTTAACATACTCTATTTCCCTATCTCGTCATTTACTTTATTTATTAAACGTCAAACATTATGTTTGCTTGCAGCAAATGCAAACAAAATCAAGGGTAAAACAAAGAACACTACACTCATAACACCCCAAAAAATTCGTTTCCATTTTGGTAATTCATCAAACACTTTTAATAGAACAGTTATTCTTTCCTTCGAATAATATCGGTATATAACTGCCATCCATCCAAACATAATTGGTAGCGCAACAAACTTGTTTGGTACATATCTTGTAAAATCCCATAACATGAGTTTTTTCAGGAGTGTCAATACCAGAACTACACAAGTAAATTGACTTACAGTAACTACCGCAGCAGCGCTGAACCTGGGAGTTTCATTTTTGAATTTTGAATAATATTTGTAGGTACTTACAAAGATCCACTTATACATCCGATACTTTTAGAATTATTGATTATTCTCGTCTATAGCTTTTTGAATATTTTCAGATATGCTTCGGCCTTTTACGTCAGTAGATAGGCCTGATTGGACATAAACAACCTCGCTTTTGCCATTTGGCCACGTAATTTCAAATTGAATAACATTATTACTCCCAGGATTCCCGCGGTCAATTCTAATGTTATTTATTATTGCATCATGCAAAAAAAAATATCCAATTCTATTATTTAATTTTTGTTTCAATGCTAAATCTGTTATCGTTGTTTTTTCCGCTCCACATGCTACGCCTCCAGTGCTACACTGCTAATTTCCTTAGCTTTCCTGTAACATTCCTGATAGGAATGGCAATTGTCTTCAACGCATTCAGGAGATTGAAGCCATTGACCCAAACATCAACACTATTTTATTAATATTATAGATTCTTACCTGGGCGACTACAAAGCACGTAACGCACATAGATAGTGAAGCCACAAGAAAACACCTGCGATTTATGCTATCTATACAAAATTTCCGCTTACATTCCCACTTAAGATAAAATTCTGATCTTCACTTGATATAATTTTGCCCTCTTCATATGGATCTAAGCACAGATAAATACTGTTGTCACTTTTAAAGAACTTATACCTCTCAATATTATGAAAAGAACTACTCCGATGATGGTATAATGAGAACTCCTCAATCTCAGTAAAAGTAAGTCTAACCAGATTATTTACTTTTGTATACAATAGCTCCAAATATAGATCTATTATTAACTCTGATTTAGCATCGTTATAGATATCCACTTTATATAGCTTAGAGCTTAATAAACTAAACTTCCCTGATAAATAACTAATCAAGCCTTCATTTTTGTCTATATATTCCATATTATTTTTTTACAAACCAAAATCTTTTTTTATTGCAAAGCTAATAATTGATAGCACAGGGAAAGAGGTTGTAAGCCGAAACTTACAACCTCTTTCCCTGTACATTTTTACGATTCTTATTATGACTTATATACCCCTTAAATTCTCCCCCAACTAAATATTTATCGCCCCCTTCCCAATCGCAATCAGGTACGCATCTTTAAGCACCTCCGAGTAAGTAGGGTGGGCGTAACTGAGCCGCGACAAGTCTTCCGCCGTGATTTCATACTCCATTGACACCACCGCCTGTGCAATAACATCCGCAGCGCGGGGACCAATAATATGCACACCCAATACCTCGCCATATTGGGGAGATACCAATACTTTCACGAAGCCATCTGTGTCCATGGATGCCCTGGCCCTTGCGCTGGCCATGTAAGGAAATTTACCTACAGTATAAGTAACGCCTTGCGCCTTTAGCTGCTCCTCTGTAGCGCCTGCTGCGGCTACTTCCGGCCAGGTGTATACTACTGCGGGAATAAGTTCATATTTGATATGTGGCTTCCCGCCATGAATAACTTCTGCCACAAAAGTACCTTCATCTTCTGCTTTGTGCGCCAGCATGGGGCCATCAATCACGTCGCCTATCGCATAAATATGGGGAACAACTGTTTGCAGTTGGGCGTTCACTTTTATTTTACCGTTTTTTTCCGGTGTGATACCTACTGCCTGTAAATTTAAACCTTCTGTGTAGGCTTTTCTGCCTACTGCAACAAGACAATAATCGGCTGTAATTTCCTGCGCCTTGCCTTCTGTATCCAGGAAGCTAACAGATGCCGATGTACCGTTGTTGGTGGCCGATTGTACCTTGCAGCCCAGCAGTATTTTGATTTTCAGTTTACCCAATGTTTTATACAATGCTTTCCCCAATTCTTTGTCCATAGTAGGAATAAGGGAATCTGTATATTCTATAATAGTTACCTCAGTGCCAATGCGGGCATAAACAGAGGCCATTTCCACCCCGATCACACCGCCGCCGATGATGACCATGGAATTAGGGCGGGAAGGGAGCGAAAGGCCCTCTGTAGAAGTGATGATCCTTTCCTTATCAATAGTAACACCAGGTATGGAAGAGGGTTTGGAACCGGTGGCAATAACAAAGTATTTCCCTGTTAGCACGGTGGTTTTACCTGCAGTAGTTACCTGCAAATGGGTAGCATCTGTGAAACTGCCTACGCCATGGTGTACATCAATTTTGTTCTTCTTCATAAGATAAACCAGGCCCGCGGTATTTTGCTTTACCACATCACTTTTACGGCTGATGAACTGGTTGAAGTCAAGGGTAACATCGCCTACACCAATGCCATGCGTTTTAAATTGTTCCTTTGCCTGGTGGTAGTGTTCCGAGCTATCGAGTAAAGCTTTGGCGGGTATGCAGCCTACATTGGTGCAGGTGCCGCCGAGGGTACTGTATTTTTCTACGATGGCTACCTTGTAGCCTAACTGGGCCGCCCTGATAGCTGATACATATCCCCCCGGGCCTGATCCTATCACTATGATGTCATACTGATTGTCCATAAAATTGATTTTATCTCTTGTATAAGCAAAAGTAAAACAAAAATATACCAATCGGTATTATTTAGCTGGATTTTTTTAATTGATGGATAAAGGAGGGATGTTACAACGCACCCGTAATTGTTTGTTCTGCCGGTTAAAGATCATAGTTATCGCCGGTAAATGTATTCCAGGGCTTCATCTTTATTATTAATAAAATTGGCGGTACTATAAGTTATTTTCTTATCTGGCATTAGCGCGCCTTTCTTACCTTTCCAGGTTTCCCAATACCTGGTGGAATAGCCAATGATGATTTTAGTATTCGGAAGCCGGAATCCCCGTACTTCTCCATAATGATTGATATTGCCACTGGTCATCTGGCCTACAAGAACAGCATTGGTATGTCTTTTAAATTCAACGGCATTCATTAACGCAGAGGAAAAGGTTTGTTTACCTATCAGCACATAAAAATGCGCTTTCTTATTCAGGTAACTATTTTTGATGCTATCGATAAAAGGCGTCAGCACCCCTGAATTTCCACCACTGTTAAATCGCAGGTCAAGGATAATTTTGTTGGGACGAAGGCTATCTATTTTTGAAAACAATTCTGTGTTAAATTGTGGGAATGGATTGTTTTCGTCATCGATACAATGAACAAAGTTGAAGTAAATTATTTTTCTCGTCTCGTCATAGGCATACCAATAGTTCCTGTTATGGTGGCTGTAAGCAAGTATGTTACTGTACTGCCCTGCGGTAGATAATTTCAGGCTATCCTTGCTTACGGCATTAAGTGTTACATTATATGTTTTATGTTGGGGATCCTCTAACGTAAATACTGCATTTTTATCAGACTCCAGTACACCCAATCCTTTAAGAAAGGATGGATTGTTGAGGAACTGTTGCTGATAAATATCAAAGTAAGATTGGTTATCGGATTTGATTACCTCTTTGAACCTTCGGTTAATTTCATCCATAGGATGTCCGTTAATGGCAGTAAGTTTTGATAACAATGCTGTTGAGTTAACGGGGTCAATACCTGTAACAAGCATACCGTCTTCGAACCGCTCAAATTTAATAGGTAAAACCAGCTTGAATACAGGTTCAATCCGGGTATGCTCATCTCCAATGGATACATTTAGCCTGAAAAGTTCTATCATGAAAGTTTCATCATTTAAACTATCGATTTTAGCAGCCAAAAGAGACACTTTATTTTCAAAATCGGCCCTGCTTATTTTATTAAAGAGATTTTTATGTTTTACAGGTAACGTATCCTTGTAATACATCAGATCATTCAATAGTGCTTTGCCGGATAGGTGTTGCGAGAAGCAATGGTTGAAGAGGAAGATTGTCGGAAGGATCAGGAGAAACAGGCGCCTTTTCATGTAGTACAGTTTTACTTTTACCCCTGCCAGGGGCTACGTGCTAACTGCCTCGAATATACGTAAAAAGATGTAAGCTATTTGATTATTTGAGGATTAATTAAGCAGGATAACGCCCGTTAGCGTTATCCTGCATTTTTTACCTGTAGTAAAATACGCTTATTGCAGCCTTACCTGCACTACCTGCTTCTGCTGGTTCCGCATGATCTCCACAGGGATCTTTTCTTTCCCCTTTGCTGCCTGTAAAATTTCCAGCAGATGTTTTGCGGAAGCTACTTTCACCCCATTGGCCGTGCAAATAACATCTTTCGCCCGGATCCCGGAACCGGCCAGTAAACTGTTTTCCTGAACAGATACTACAATGGCGCCGGATTCATCCTGCAAGCCATAAGCAGAGCGTTCCTCCATGCTTTCCACCGGCTTTACCATACCTCCCAGGAAGGGCAGTCCTGCCGGCTTTTGTGCATTTCCTGGTTTATCTATCACCAGCGCGGGGATCACCGGTTGCAGGGCTATTGACTTTAAACGGGGCTCCTGCACGCCAAAACTATCCATAACAAAGTTTTTAAAGCCAATGCGCAGGGCAGGAGAGTTGGGAGATACCGTATAGTCGCCCTTTTCCGGGTGAAGGAACTGCGGGTCGCCGGCAATGCTATGCGCATCTGTTCCGTTGTTGCGGGCAAGTTCCAGCGCTGCTTCATTGGGGAACAGGTTGCTGTCTACCTGCAGGCCCCAGTCTTTCACCTGTATGGGAAAGTATTTACGCATCACTATATTATTTTCAAATACATCCTGGCTGTTGGCAAACCATACATGCGGATGAAAAGAATTATTGACCATAATATTATTTTTCACCACGCGGTTAAAGCCCTCCCGGAGCTTCAAACCACCATTAAGGCAAACATTATTATAGATCTGGTAGTTGGAGGAACCATCATCCAGGTCAATGTCCCATCCATGATCGCAGCGGAACCGGTTGTTGCGGATGATCACCGGCCGGATGGCATCCAGTTTCACCAGTTCAGGGTGGGCGGCAGCAATACTGTCCATATAGCTCCTGTCCGGCGACCAGTAACGGTCACGCCCCCACGAATTAAATGCGCCATGGTCGCCCGTTTCCTGTACGGTATTAAATACATCGTTGTATTCCAGCACATGACCGCCGAAGCAGCCGTCGCCGATGTTGAGGCCGGCGCGGGGCGTATGATAAATGCTGTTATGACTCACGGTAATGCCCGAAGAAACAGTAATTTCAACGCCCGTTGCCTGCTTCTCAATTTCACCTACATGATGAATAAGACTATTGGTAACTATACATTCTTGCGGGTAGTTATTGCTGCGGGGGCCGGGCGTTTTATCCAGCTGGTCATATGGGGTAAACTCCTCGTAGCGGAAATTGGGGGAGCGCACTGCTTTCAGATCGCCGATAAAACAAACAGCGCTGGCGCCAATATCATGGATGTAACAACCACTGATGGTATCGTGATAGTTATAATTACTCAGCATAATGGCATTGCCTCCGAGGCCGGCAAACTCACAATTACTGATGCTGCAGTTTTCCGTACCATCAAACAACACGGCCCCGCCGCGGTAAATGGTCCAGTCGCTGCGCAGCAGCTGTTCTTTTGTATCCATAAAGGAGCGCTCATTGTGTACAAACTGCAATCCTTTCAGGCTAACATTACGCACGGGCTCATTGGTAGTGCCTTTCAGCACAATGCTGTTCTTCAGGCGCGATGCTTCTATCCGTGCATCTGCAAGCGCAACGCCGGCGGGGGGATAATAGTATAACATATGGGCTTTGCTGTCGAGATACCATTCGCCCACGGTATCCAGTTCCTGCAGGTTGTTTTCTACAAACCGGAGTGTTGCATGCATTTTATTTGGCCGGTTGTTCTGCCATCCACCTTCGAGTACGGGCTGTCCGTTTTTCATACCGGTGATGCGGTAATGAAAGCCGCCCCAGTCGTATGCGTGAATGGCATGTACATATCCATTTTCCGGGTGTTCCCATTTGGCGGCGCGTTCTACCGCATCGGCAGCGGTGCCATGAAACACTTTGGCCGCCGGGTCGTAATTGGGATAACGGGCCAGCACCTGCAGCTGCCCGTTTACATACAATCTTTCAAAAGAAATACCGGCAGATACAGTAGCGGCAAAGATGCCATTCTTATAAGGTTTCCATTTAAGCGAAAGCGGCCGGCCTGCACTGATGAAAACTTTTTCGTTGTTAAATGCACTTATCTCCAAACTTTTACAGGCCAGGTCTGTAGCTTTCAGGGTAATTTCCTTTTCAAGGTAATAAGTACCTTCATGGAGAAGTATCACCACCGCTTGTCCTTTTTGTTTCGCCGCCCTGGAAACCGCACCCGGCAATGTTTTCATCGGGCGGGCTTCATCGCCTGCATGAGTATCATTTCCCGAAGGGGAAACATGATAAAAGGTTTGTGCATTTGGCTGTTGTAGTATCAACAAAGCACAACAAATGAGAAAGAGTTGCTTCATACGTTTTTAAATATACTATTGGTATTGCGGATTTTGCGGGATATTATTATTGGTGATCTCCTGTGTAGGGATCAGCCAGGTTTGGTTGTATACGCCAATAGGCACGCTGAGGGAGCTTCCCCTTATGGTTTGAATCCGCTGGAAAGTGTTGCTGCGTTTCAGGTCGAACCAGGCATTGCCTTCGCTGCTCAGTTCCCATTTGCGCTCCATCAGCACTGCTTCACGGAACTGGTCTTTGGAAAGATTGGCGAGATCCGGTACGGCGGCAGGGTTGCTTTTGTCCGCTCTCGCGCGCCAGCGGATCTTGTTAATATACCGGTACGCCTGTGCGGGGCCGTTCACTTCATTTTCCGCTTCTGCCGCTACCAGGTACATTTCCGCCAGCCGTAAAAGCGGGAAGGCGTAGGGCACCAGGATAGTTGATGGACCAATGTTCTGGTCCACAGCCGACAGATCCACAAATTTTGTGAAGAAAGGAGGCAACGTGCCTCCGGCCGGTGAAGGATAGTTGATCTTAATACCCCATTGTTTACGCTGATCGCCCGCAGGATAACTATCAATAAACCAGGCCGCCGGCAGCAGCATGGGAAGATAGCCGGGAGAAGGACAGGCATATCCGTGCATAGGTCCGCCGGACCTGCCGGGAATGAATTGTTTTTCCCAGATGGATTCTGAAGTATAGGCTACATTATGAAAAACATCGGCATAGTTATCTTTCAGGCTGAACTTACCGGAGGAGATCACCGCCAGTGCCATATCACGTGCTTTCGCATAGTTTTCTGTTTTGCGAAGCGGGTTACCCGCCATAGCCAGGTACACCTTTGCCAGGGTAGCCGTGGCTACGAGCTTGTAAACACGACCCTGTTGCGGTGCTGCTTCCGGCAGATTGGCGGCGGCGAAATCCAGGTCGGCTAACAGTTGCGCATATACGTCGGCCTGTGGTGTACGGGGCAGTTGCACGTCTTTATAGTTGGTGGCTGCTTTTAAAGGCATGGGCACATCTCCGAACATCTGCACCAGGTAGAAGAAGGCATACCCTCTTAAGAAACGGGCTTCCGCAGTAAGCTGCGTTTTCTTTGCATCGCTGAGGGGCGCTGCCGGCAATTGTTCCAGGATGAAGTTGGCGTTTTTGATAATGCCATATGGCCTGCTCCAGGCGCTACCGGACGCATAAAAGTTGGCGGATGGCTGGTTCTGGTAAATGGGCAACACCTGTTCGCCCGGCTGTGGTGTGCCGTATATATCAGAGAACATATCGTTCAGTTCGGGTACATATAAGGGCAGCCCGCTGTATACCCCGATTACGGCTGATTCATAGCTTTCGGGGTTGGTGAAAAACGTACCCGGGCTGATAGAGGATTGCGGATGTTCCTCCAGTGTTTTCTTACAGGAAGAAAATAAAAATAAAGCGCCGCATATAATGATAAAGTATAAAAAGCAGGATTTCATCTCTCCACATTTAAATGTTAAAAATTAACTTTAGCACCTACCGTAATGGATTTGGTAGAAGGGTAATTGCCCCTGTCCCAACCATTAACGGTTGGAACCGCCCATGATACTTCCGGATCATAGCCTGAGTAATTGGTGAGCGTTAACCAGTTTTGCGCGCTCACATATACCCGTATGCCGGATAATTTTGCGAATGATAATTGTTTGGCAGAAAAAGTATAGCCAATGGTGATATCCCTGAGCCGCAGGTAGGAGCCGTCTTCCACCCATAAAGTATTGGCATAATCACGGATGGAATTACCGCTGTTCACTGAAGGTTTATCAATGGTGTTACTGCTGCCTGCTCCCTGCCACCTGTTATCGAATGCGGCTTTGGTAGGCGTCCATTTTCCATTCATGGTGATATTGTATTTTCTAAATTCGTTTACAATATCATTGCCATAGGAGCCTACCAGTAATATAGAGAGATCAAAATTCTTATAAGTAAAATTATTGTTGAAGCCGAAGGTGAACTTAGGTTCCAGATGGGATATCACGGTGCGGTCGTCCTGGTCGTTTACGGTACCTTTTCCGTCCCAGTTCTTGAATTTATAATCACCTGCATGCTTGGAAGGCTCTCCGTTAGCAATGGCTTCCTGGTCTGTTTGATAAACGCCTTCCACGGTATAGCCGTACAGCTGCATCATTGATTGTCCCACAATAGTAGGAAACCAGTTGCCGCCGGCGCCTATTTCCTTGTAGGTAATTTTGTTGCCCTGTGCATCCACGCCCAGGTCCAGCACTTCTGTGCGGTTCTTGGTAAAAGTGAGCGCTGATTCCCAGGTGAAAGCGCCGCGGATATTTTCTGTATTCAGCTGGAACTCAAAACCCCTGTTTTCAATGGCGCCCACATTCTGAATAACTGAGCTGTAGCCACTGGAGGAAGGTAAACTTACGGACAGTAATAAATCGTTGGTGCGTTTACGGTAGTAGTCGGCAGTGAGCACGATCCTGTCGCCCAGCATGCCAAAATCAAAGCCGGCATCCAGTTGTTTGGTGGTTTCCCATTTCAGTCCCGGGTTCGCTAACGAGGAAGGAATAAATCCATTGTATTGGGCGTTATTCAACACTACTGCCGTGGCGCTCATCGTAGCCAGTGTTTGATATGGATTGATGGCCTGGTTACCGGCAGTACCATAACTGAGACGGAGCTTCAGGTTAGATACAGTGTTGCTGTTACGCAGAAAATCTTCGCGGGATACATTCCATGCCAGTGCAGCAGAGGGGAAGAAGGCGAATTTGTTTTCCCCGCCAAACTTGGATGCGCCATCATAACGGCCTGTAACGGTGGCATAGTATTTCCCTTTGTAATTGTAATTGATCCTGCCGAGGTAAGATACCAGTTTGTAATCGCTGTAACCGCTGGAAGGCTGCGCGGGTACTGCTGCTGCGCCGATATTATTATTCTTGTAAAGATCAGAAATAAACCCTTTGGCATCGCCGGTGGCCGTGCTTTCGCTGCTGCTTTGCTGGTAGGTGATACCGCCCACTGCATCCAGTGTATGTTCACCAAAGGTTTTGTTATAGCTCAGGGTATTTTCGTTGATGAAGGTGAGGTTGTTGTTAAATGTTCTGTGCGCAATACCCGATACCGGGTTACCATCTTTATCCGTACTACGGCCAATGGTGATAGTGCCGGGTGCATAGTAATCATCTTTGCTGTCGTTCTTATCAATACCGGCGGAGAGCTTCAGCACCAGCCCGGGCACAATTTTATAATTAAGCGCTACATTACCGATAATGCGCATAGCGTTACTGGGTTGGTATAATTCTTTGGAGATGCCTACCGGGTTGCTCTCTCCCCAGGGTACGCCGGTAAAGCGGGTGTATGAACCATCGGGATTGTACACCGGCTGCGTGGGAGGGATCACCATGGTGGTCCATGGAACGCCTCCGCCGCCTTCTGCACCCTGGTATTGGGCCTGGGAATACTTCGACTGCTGCAGCGATAAGTTAGAGGTCACATTAAAATGTTCTGACAGCTGCTGATCCAGGTTTACGCGGAAAGAGAATCTTTTGAAAGAAGAATTTTCGATGATACCATCCTGGTTGAAATAACCAAAGGAAGTAAAGTATTTGGTGGTTTCGTTACCGCCGGATACAGATATGTTATGATCCTGCACGGGGGCTTTGCGGTATACGAGGTTTTGCCAGTCGTTTCCCTTGTTGCTTAGAGAGTCTATCTGCGTATTGGTCCAGGGTAGGGGTGTACCATCGTTTTGGGCGACTTCATTCTGCAGGGTGGCAAATTCGCGCGCGTTAACGAGATCAATTTTTTTGCGGAGTTGTTGTTGTCCGTAGTACCCGCTGTAGGCCACCCTGGCTTTTCCCGTTTTGCCTCTTTTGGTAGTGATCATCACCACGCCATTGGCGCCCCTGGAACCATAAATAGCGGTGGCGGATGCGTCTTTCAATACTTCCATTCTTTCAATATCATCGGGGTTCAGCTGGGCGGTGAGGCCATCGAGCGGGAGGCCGTCCACTACATAAAGCGGGTTGCTGCTGGCGCCGATAGAGGTGGTTCCCCTGATCTTGATCCGCATAAATTCGCCGGGCTGCCCGGAGGCCTGGTTTACCTGTACGCCGGCTACGCGGCCCTGCAGCGCCTGTGAAACGTTCGACACTGCATTTACCTGGGTGATCTGGTCGGAAGTAACGGAACTTACCGCCCCGGTGAGGTCTGATTTTTTAGTGGCGCCGTATCCCACCACCACAATATCATTGAGTGAGCTGGAGGAGGGAGCCAGTGTAATTACCAGGGGGCTGATATCTTTATTGAGATCGATTTTCTGCTCATAGGTAGTGAAGCCTACAAAGCTCACGCGCAGAGTATAGTTGCCGGGTGTGATACCGGTGATGGAAAACGCGCCTTTGGCATCGGACAGGGCGCCCTTGTTGCCCGGCAGCAGTACTACCGTAGCGTTTTCCACGGGCTTGCCTTTATCGTCCAGTATGGAGCCGTTCAGCGTTTGCAGCAGCATAGGGGCGCTGTTTCCGGGCGCCGGCGGGGCAGCTGGCTTTTCCTTTACTACAATGATCCTGTTACGTATTTCGCAGGTAAAGGGCTGGCCGTTTGCAATTACGCGAAGGGCATCTGCCAGCGGCATATTTTTCATATCCAGCTCCAGGGGATGTGCTTTTTTTACCAGGGCGGCATCAAATACAAAGGCGTACCCGGTTTGTTCCCGGATATGATCAAATACCTGCTCAACAGGGATCTGATGGCCTTTCAGGGTAACCGCCTGGGCGAATGTTTTAGCGCTTACCTGAAGAAATGTTAGTAAAAGTAGACAGGAAGTCAGTTTCATAACCAGGAATATTTGTGTGCGCCGCTTTTTAGCACACAGTGGAATTTTGATAATGGAGTGTTGTTCCATAATTTTGTACAGTTTGGATGCTTAAAGTTTCTGTTGGTCAATATGTGTGGCTGCGAAACAGGGGATCCGGATATCCGCCGGAAGTGTTGCAAGCGCTTCCGGTTTTTTCGTTCCCCCGGGAACTACATCATGTTTTCATACGTGTTGGCGGTTTAGCTGGTAAGTGATCAGGAATTTATAACGGTTGTACGGTGATTGTTCTGCCTTTCATGTCGAAATGTACTTTGCCGGTGGCCTGCAGGGCATCCAGCAATACGCTGATGTCTTCTGTTTTGGGAATGAGGCCGGAGAGCTTTACCTGGCTGGCATCTCCTTTATAGGCCACTTCCACATCATACCACCTGCATAGCTGGCGCATAATATCTTTGATACCGGCTTCGCGGAAGCGGAACTCCCCGTTTTTCCAGGCGAGGATCTCTTTAAAATCGGCTGTTCCCAGTTTAAAGCGGGATTGCCCGTTAGGCAGGTTGGCGCGCTGCCCGGGTTTTATCATTACACTGTCGGCCCCATTGGAGGCTGCTACCGACCCTTCGAGCAGGGAGGTGCTTACGGCTGCTTCATCGCTATAGGCCATGATATTGAATTTGGTACCTAACACCCTGACCTTCATTTCATCCCGGTGCTGATAGCCGGCCACTTTCACGATAAAGGGCATTTTGCGGCCGTTTCCGGCGATGGAGGGCTTCACTTCGAAATACCCTTCGCCGGCAAGACTAACCTCCCGTACAGGGCCTGTAAACGCCGTAGGAAAGCGCAGGGAGGAGGCGGCATTGAGCCATACATCCGTTCCATCGGGGAGGGTAATGCGGTATTGGCCGCCACGCGGAGTAGTGATGGTATTCCAGGATACCGGGGCGCCGTTACCGCCGGATGCCTGGTAAGCAAGAGCGCCGTTATTGAGCTTAATCACTTTTGTATTGCCTTGCCGGCTGAGTAGCCCGTTGTCTGCATTGTCGAGCAGGATGGTATCGCCATTGGCCAGGGTAAGTACGGCTTTATTGCCGCCTGGGATCACTTTCCCCGGAGCGGTATTGTTTTGGGCCACCTGTTTTGCGGGTGTGCGCTTCCCCATTTCCAGGAAAAGCCAGGTAGCTCCGGCCATACCTATTAGTATAAGGATAGCAGCTGCAAAACGGGTAGCTGTAAAAAAGCCACGGGAAGGCAATGCCGGGGCGTTTTCGTGAATGGTTTGCTGCAGCCGCAGGTGAATGCGGTCGCGTATTTTTTCGCGGAGCGCCTGCTCGCCGGCTGGTATCTCAATGAGATTATCCGGCAAGCTGTAATACCATTTATTCACCAGCTGCTGCTCTTCAGGAGTGGCGTTGCCTGCCAGGTAATGGTCGATGGCTGCTTGTAATTCCTGCATAAATATCCAGGTGATAATATACCTGCCAGTATATAAGTGACCCGGGAAACAAAAATTACCTATGCCTCTTCAAAAAAAATTAAAAAAAGATAGAAAAGAAGGAGTGGAGGATATGTTTCATCTTCAGCCGGAGGTGCTGGATGGCCTTATTCAGCTGGTTATCTACCGTTTTTGGACTGATACCCAGGTGCTGGGCAATTTCCCTTGCACTCATCCCGTTTTGCCTGCTGTAGCGGAAAACTACCCGGCATTTTTCCGGGAGGTTGTCTACTTCTTCATGAATGAGCTGGAGGAGATGCCGGTAATGCAACCTGTTTTCGAGTGTAGCATCGCAGGGATCACCAATGGATTGCCGGTATTTATCGCGGTATTCCCTTTTCCTGAAATGTGCGATGGTCATATATTTCACGGCGGCAGCCAGATAGTTTTTCAGGTCGGATGCCTGTAACTGCTGCCGGTTGCGCCATATACTGGCAAATACGTCGTGTACAATATCTTCCGCTGCAGGCAGGTCTTTAAGACGGTTGTATGCCATGCCCAGCAACAACTCCCAGTAGCGGTGATACAAAGCTGTAAATGCAGCTTCATTGTTCTCCGCTATCATAGCTACCAGTTCTCCGTCACTCAGCGTTTGCACCCCCGTTGACATACCGCTAATAATTATACATGAAAAATACCTGCGCTGAAAAAGTTGCTTTGGTTGTTTATTCCCGAAAATCAGGTAGAAGGTAGGTATTCGTTGCGGTAAAAGGATGAAGTTGATAAAAAAATATTGATAAAAAGGAAAATTATATCGGAGATAAGACTGCCTGCCATAAAGCGTATTAACGCCACGCCATAATATCATTGCAAAGTTCCTGGGTAGTTTCGCTGTCTCTCAGTTTTATTTGTATCACGCGGTTATCGGCGCCTTCATTTACATTATATTGTTGCCCGTCCGCCGGGATAATGGTGAGCTGCCAGCGTTCTATGGCGTTGTTTTCACCTTCATAATTGGTGCCGATCAGCAGGTGTTTTCCATCAGGTGAAAATACCGGATAGCCTTCCTGTTCGTTGCTGCTTGTTACCTGTTTCATATCGCTGCCGTCTGCATTCATGAGCCAGATATGCTTCCCGCCGGCAAAGGCAATTTTGCTGCCATCGTTGCTCACTGCTACGTGATTCCAGTCGCTGAAATTGAGCGTGGCCACCACATCCCCATAGGTATAGCTGTTATTCAGCCGGTAGATAACATTGCCAACGGTGCAGAGAATACTTTTATCCGGCATCCAGCAAATATGTCCTTTTACTTTTTTACCACCAATGGTTACTACTTCTGTTATCAGTCTTCCCTGCATATCCAGTATTAACAATCCCCGGTCGAAGGTGGGCTCTACCGCAATAAGGCTCATGTCCGGCGAAAATAACGGTTGTGTAAAGCTGCTCAGTTCTGTTCCCTTTTTCTTAAACTCAGAAATGGTTTGGCCGTTGGCCATATTAATGATGCGGTATATTTCCCCGTCATAATCATTGGGATCTCCCACGGATTGTATCATTTTACTACCATCGCGACTGATATCCCATGCGTGCCTGTCGGCATCATAGGCAAGCGCTTTTGACCTTACGCCGCTGCCAAGGTCCAGTTTATAGGTAATAGCCAGACCGGCGCCTTCGGACCAGTCGTAATAAACGCTGCCTGCACCAAAATGGTTACCACCGCCACCGGGGCCACCGCCATCTTTTTTACTGCAGGAGATAAATAGCAGCGTAATAACTGCTATAACAGCTGGATTCAGGAGTTTCATAAAGAAATTATTTATCTCAAAAATCTTTACATTTGCCAGGGTAAACAATCCCCATAAGTATTGATTTGTTGTCTCCATGAAAACCCTGAGATGAAATCAATATATTCCATGATTTCTTACCCGGAAAATTATCGTCATTTTTGTGAAAGAGGAGTAACCTTTGTTTTTTATCCGACATATATCATCTCTTGAAAAAATATTTCTTATTGCTTTTGCTGTTTTTTTCCTCCCGCGGCTTTGCACAGCAACCGGGAGTACATAGCTATGCTGATAGCCTGGAGAAGGTACTTGCAGGGCCGTTAAACGATACCGTACGGGCCGGGACGCTTTTCCTGTTATCGCAGTATTGGGTGGACCTTGACAGTGCCAAAGGCATGTTTTATATAACGGAAGCATTGAAGTATAACCCGGGAGATGATTTTCACAAGGGCATGGCCCATTACTACCTTGGGGGTGCATGGATGGAATATGATATTCCCCGTTCGAAAAAGGAGTACAAACAGGCAGTGCAATTGCTGCAAAATGTTCCTACGCAGCAGGGCTACCGGCTGTTGGCAAAGGCATGGCATAACCTGGGCATTCTCGAAGAACGCAATGGGAATGAAAAAGCATTTGCAGATATATTACTGAATAAGGCGGTGCCCCTGGCAATAAAGGCCGGTGATACAGATCATGTAGGCGTGTGTTATTTAAGCCTGGGCGTGGTGTTCAACAATATTTTTGATTACGACAAATCCACGGAGTACTACAAAAAAGCAACAGAGATATTCCGGAAGAAAAGCGCCACGGATGAAAAGCTGATAGACTGCTACAGTAATATCGCCGAAAATTATCTTAATAAAGATCACTACAGCGAAGCTAAACCTTTCCTGGATAGTGCGGCCGCATTGGCGCCGCTTTATCCGGGTTCCATTTACCTGCCGTCTTTTTACCTGGCGCAAGGCAGGTATTTCAACGGGATAAAAGACTGGGAGCAGGCGTTACAGTGTTTTAACAAGGGCACTGCTATAGCCATGTCCCTGAACAGGTTCTATGATGCTACTACTATCATGATGGAACAGTACCAAACCTACAAGGCACAGAAAAAGTATACAGCGGCCAGGGAGCTGCTGCTGAAAATATATGGAAGACCCTATGTAGCGGAGATGCCAGAAAATATGCGGCTGGTGCTGTATGAACTGGCAAAAACAGATTCGGCGTTAAACAATCCCCGGGAAGCCTATAAATGGCTGCTAAAATTCACGGAGCTAACCGATAGCATCAGTACTAACGAAACAAATGTCAGGATATCAGAACTGGAAGCGAAATACAATTATGCGGAGAAGGAAAAGGAAGTGTTGCGTTTGAACGAAAGAACAAAGATGCAGAAATTGTTGCTTGGAGGTAGCCTGGTATTATTGCTGCTCACTATACTGATGTCGGTTTATTTCTATAAACAGAGAAGGGTTAAAGCGGAACAGCAATTGCGCTCATTGCAGCAAGCGCAGCAAATTGCAGTGGCGCAGGCATTGCTGCACGGAGAGGAGCGGGAGCGGCGGCGTTTGGCCAGCGACCTGCACGATGGGCTTGGCGGCATGCTGGCCAGCGCTAAAATTCATCTTTCGGAAATGGAACAGGATGAGAACGGGCGGTTAAATAAAGTGATAGGGCAGTTAGACAGCTCGGTCACTGAACTGCGCCGTATTGCGCGTAATATGATGCCCGAGGCCCTGTTGCGGTCCGGTTTGGAAATGGCCCTGAAAGACCTTCGCCAGTCGGTTGCCACAGGAAAGATGAACGTGGAATTGCAGCTGATTGATATAGCGCCCGATTTACCGGTACAGGTGCAGCTGATCATTTACCGCATTATACAGGAACTGCTGGCCAATGTAATAAAGCACGCAGCTGCCACCGAAGTATTTATTCAATGCAGCCAGCTTAAAAATATTTTTTACATTGCCGTTGAAGATAACGGGCGCGGATTTGATGTAAAATCCGTTCCCGGCGATAAGAAAGGAATTGGCCTTGATAATATCCGTCATCGCGTGGAATTTTTACAGGGTAAGATGGATATCAGCTCTTCACCCGGTAAGGGTACCGTCATTAACATCGAACTTTTATGCGGCAACAGTTAAAGCATGTATCTGTTATTATAGTAGAGGACCATTCAATATTTATTGAAGGGCTTTGCAGTATCCTGCAAGATGCGGATGGGATAAAGGTTTTGGAAACTTTTACCCGGGGAGAAGCGGCGCTGGAATTTCTGAAATCCCAACGTGCAGATATTGTATTGCTCGATATCAGTCTCCCGGAGATGTCGGGCATAAAGGTATGCAGCGCCATTAAGGAACTGGATCAAAGCATTAAGATCATAGCGCTTACCAATCATACCGAGAAGAGTGTGATTGTGGAGATGCTGCAAAACGGGGCAGATGGTTATCTCTTAAAAAATACTTCCAGGAAAGATCTTGTTGCGGCAATTTTGCAGGTGCATGAAAACCGTTTCCTGATGAATAATGAGCTGCAGAAAATTCTTTTCTCCCCGGAAACAAAAGTGAAGGACATTCCCCGTCTTACGCAAAGAGAGCAGGAAGTGCTGAAGCTGGTGAGCGAAGGCGCCACTACTGCGGCCATTGCCAAACAACTGTTCATCAGTCCGCAAACAGTGGAAACACATCGCCATAACCTGATGCAGAAATTCCGGGTAAGCAACTCCGCATCGCTCATAAAGAAGGCCGGCGAATACGGCATGTTATAGTATTATCTACTGCTCTTCATCTACCTTAATTAATCCCAGTCCGATGGCTTTTTTTATAAGCGTTACCGCATTAGGTACTTCAAACTTTTGCAGGAGGTTATAACGGTGGCTTTCCACGGTTTGTATGCTGATAAAAAGTTTGTCGGCCATTTGCTGGGTGGTAAGCCCTTCACTGATCCAGTGGAGTACTTCTTTTTCGCGTGCGGTAAGGCGTGGTAGTTTTTTGGGAATACCGGAAGGGGAGAAGATGATTTCCCTTATTTCATCGCTCATTACAAACTGGCCCTGTAACACCTGCGCTATGGCGTTTTCAAGATCCTGCAACGAAGCGTTCTTTAGCAGGTACCCATTGGCGCCGCTGTTGAGCATGTCGTTAATGATATGTTTTTCTGTATGGTTGCTAAGGGCAATTACTTTTGTTTTCCTGCGGGTGCGGTGAATGGCCTGGCAAATGTCGATGCCGGATAATTGGCCGGGGAGGCTGATATCCAGGAAAACAATATCTACGCCGTGTTGTTGTAAATAGTCGAGCGCCTCCTCGCCTTTGTTAAAGGCGGCCGCTACTTCCACGCCGGGTATTTTCTGAAAAACGGTATTC